>NZ_JAFFQE010000010.1 GCF_016919005.1 Desulfopila inferna | reverse complement strand
GGTAAACTTAGTCGTATAGGTTACTTCGGTCATAATCGCCTCCTTTTTCTTTTACAGAAAAAACAGAGCGTTAATAACCTTAGTATATCATTTATAAGGCTGGAATTTTGTTACGTGGAGTCATGGAGAAGGTCAAATATGAAATTGCTGTTTTGTTGTTAGGCTTTGAGAGTAGAATAACTTCATGGGTATAGCAGGAAGGTACTGATTCAGTAATAAAAGAAATTAGAAACGTTTGAGTTGGCAATATCAACTATCCGCATGATCAATTGCTGAATTATCACGTCATTCTTCCAGGGCCTCACGCACCTTCCCTCCCAGATCTTTCTTTGAAAACGGTTTCTGGATGAAGTGCACGCCTTGGTCCAGCACTCCGTGGTGGGCGATAACGTTGGCAGTGTAACCGGACATGAACAGACGCTTTAGATCCGGGTAGTGGGGAGGAGTTTCCGATCATGCTTCCTGAAACTTCTCTGGAGACTGCCCTGATCACCGCCGAACGAATTAGACAGAAGGTTGAACAGGATACCGATGTCAACATAAGCCTTGGTGTTGCCTCATACGAAGTGAAAATGACCAAACATGAGCAGTAGTTGATCAACAAGGCTGATGAAGCTCTTTACTATGCCAAAGCAAATGAAAAAAATCGGCTGGAGTACTTAGAGTAGTAGAGAAAACCGTTTCTTCCAATAACAATACAAACAGAAGAGTCTAAACAGCCTTAATGGCCTGCCTTGGTTTTACAGGCTGCTACTTTACCACAAACATTTTCATTCTATTTTGCAATTTTAAACATTTAGTTACTATTGATTCGTCCTGAAGCAAGGTGCGAAATTTTTCTGCTGGAACCGGTGGGCTAAACAAGTAGCCCTGAATCATCTGGATGTCACGTTGTTGCAGAAAATCAAACTGTTCGATATTTTCAACACCTTCGGCAACAATTTCTAATTTCAAACTATGAGCCATGGCAATAATTGCCTCAACCAGCGTCCTGTTATTCGTGTTTTTATGCAAATCCCGAATAAAGCTGCGATCGATTTTCAAAACCTGCAGAGGAAAACGCCTCAGATAACTGAGGGATGAGTACCCGGTACCGAAGTCATCCAAGGCCAGACTGATCCCATAATTATCAAGACTATTCAATATATTGAGATATTTGCTTGAGTCCTGTAACAACAGGCTCTCAGTAATTTCGAGTTCCAAACACTCACGAGGCAGGCCACTCAGTGTCAATGCCCGGTCAACAGCGCCAAGCAAGGTACCGGAGTGAAACTGTTTCGGAGAGATATTGACCGAAACCTGGACTTTTCCATCGGAGAATTTCTGCCAGCCTTTTGCCTCTTGGCAAGCTGTTTCAAGAACCCAGGTTCCAATCTCATCTATTAACCCTGCCTTCTCAGCCAGAGGAATAAAAGTATCCGGCGAGATATCGCCAAGCTCCTGGTTATGCCAGCGTAATAAAGCCTCAGCCCCGATTATCCGATTACTGTTTATGTCTACTTTGGGTTGATAATAGAGAAAGAATTCACTCCTGGCCATTGCAATGCGCAAATGGTTGGTTATCTGCATCTGCTTTTCCGAAAAACGCCGCATATCATGGGAGAAAAAACGATAATTATTGCGTCCATCGTCTTTAACCTGGTACATAGCCATATCAGCGTATTGCATAAGCTGATCAAGGTATTCACCGTCATCCGGATAAATACTGATCCCCACACTGACCGTGGTATAAATCTCCTGTTCTTTGAGTATGAAGGGTTGCTTGAAGGTATCAACAAGTTTACGAGCCACCACCTCGGCATGAACATTCTCACTCAAATCTTCGAGCAGGATCGCAAACTCATCCCCCCCGGTTCGAGCAGGGGTATCACTCTCACGCAACATAGATTGAATTCGGTTAGCGATCTGTTTCAGAATTGCATCCCCGATGGAATGGCCTAGAGTGTCGTTGATATGTTTGAAATTGTCTATATCCAGGAAAAGCAGGGCTGCTTTTTGCCTATGGCGTCGGGCCCGGACAATCGCCGACCCCATATGGGACTGCATATAATGCCGGTTGTACATTCCGGTTAACTGGTCGAAATTCGCCTGATAGATCAGCTTTTCCTCCCATTCGCTACGCTCTGTAATGTCCTGCGCGATAACTACAATAATTGGCGGAGAATCTTCAAGAGACATTTGTATTCTGGCTTCCACAGGGTAGCTGCTACCGTCCTTCCGCTTGTTAATACCTTTATGGACAACGGTTTCCCGGGAACCGTCACGCAGTGGAGTAAGAAATTTTGTAAACGAACGATGATCCTGATCTGCAAAAATAGAAAGCAGATTAATGTCAGCAAACTCATCATGCGAATAGCCAAGGTTTTCAATTGCCCCCATATTGACCTGGAGGCAGTTCAGGGTATCGGCATCCGCAACAAAGATTTCATTGGAGCTGTCGTTGAAAATGCGTCCCAGGCGGTTATTGAGCTGGTTCTTTTCCTGTTCAAGATCCTCCAGCAGGTTCATTTTTTCATAACGAAGCCGCATAGTTAGAGAATAGTTGTTATTATACTCTTTGTTGAACTTTAGAAAGAAGAGAAACAGGAAAAAGGTCAGGATACCGATGCCTGAATATACCCGTTCACCAACCAGGGTGGTTTGATAGAATAGGGGCGCTGTCAGGGTGGCTGCATAAATAAAAAAAGAAAAAAAATCGATAAGCATGGTTGATGCTGCTGCCACGATACCCCATGGAGTAATGATTGCTAGTAGCAGATATGACAAAGAATCCCGAGGAAAAAAAAGAATATTAAGGCCGCCGAAGGTTAAACCAGCGGCTAAAACGCCAAGGCGAAACATATACAACCAGAAAATCAAGGATACAGTTCGGTTTTTCGCTTTGCCATATGATCGGAATAATAGCCAGCGTCCCGCAAGGACAGCAAGCAGAACCAGATACCAGGAGAAAAGGGGTTGCCAGGTGTATTCGGTGGAGAGTAACGTTATGTAAATTGTACCGATGACGAGTAGGGTCAAAGAGGCGGTTTTTGACCTTTTGTAAAGCGCATGAATCCGATCTTCACGGATTATCTGTTCGATGTTGAACCGTGGTCTATTCATGAGTTTAGCGATTTTCGACCTGTCATTCTGAAGTGATCACATAAAATTATTCTTCACTGCGCCTGTCTCTTTTTCTCCTGTCATGTATAACTGTTTCTCCAAGGTGTGTTTTAAGAGGGAAACTCACATTGTTAATTTTGCGCCAGTCAGCGCGTCGCATAACTGTATTCGAACTTTGAGCCTTCAAGGCCTTACTGTCTTTCGCTATTTTCTGCAGATATAATAAGCGCCCCATCTTAGCGAGATCTTTTTCGTTTAAATCCATGGCCGCCTCTACCCAGATATCAACAATGTCAAGCAGGCTCTGGCGGGTAATAGGGTGAACAATTTGTCGTATTTTTTTAATTGAGCGGATCGTGTTGTGTGACTGATTCTGGCTTTTCAGGTAATCTTCGGTCGCCTCTACACCTTCTCCATCTTCAGCCAATACATCCACGATACCCATATCAAATAATTCACTCCCACTATAGGTATTTCCACTAAGAATAATACGCTCAGCGAGTGCAGAACCGACCCTGCGAGTAAGCAGGTTGTATGCGCCCATTCCTGGAAAAAGATTGAATATGATTTCTGGAAACCCCATCTGTGAGCTACGTTCTGCGATGATAACATCACATGACAAGGCCATTTCAAAACCACCGCCAAGACCCTGCCCCTGTACAAGAGAAACAGTGGTGATTGGCAATTCAAGATTATTAATATTATTATGCAGCAACTCGATACATTTGTGAGCGTAATCTCTAAGAGCCTTTTCTTTTCTATTTACAATATATTGCCTGAACAAACTCAGATCGCCTCCCAGATTGTAAATCCCCGGTATTCTAGATGCCAGAATAAAATGCCTGAAAGGCCAGACGGTGTCAGAACGAGGATTTTTATAGGTGGTGACCAATTGTCGATGAAGCAGGAGCAGCTCATCTTTTAGTGTAGTATTTATGCAGGGCCGGGGCGCAGGTTCCATCCAGCACCAGATCGTGCCGGTCTCAGAATCATAGCGAGTACTGAATTGCGTATAACCATCCTCAACTATACTTCCTGGTGCTTGACAAGTAGTGTCGGAATTGTGTGTTTTTTTCATTGCAAATCAACTGGAAAGGATGTTGGAACTGAGTCCTGAACGTCGTTAGGATGTTGTTAGTGCCAACAACAACGTCTACTCTTTTTCATATAAATACTGACCATTGCCGTAACTTCTTCCATTGTTCGGGCTAAACATTGTCTTGCACAGGCTGAAGTATTTGTTCCATTTGTCAACTTCATCTATTGATAAATAAGCTGGGTGTAGTTGCTCTATGGCCTCCCAAAATCGTTGATGCCAAATATCCAGCGTTTTCCAGTAGTTCATGCCATTAACGAACCAGCTGTTAATAAATTTCAAATGTGTATCATGACGTTGTGGTTCATTATAGGGCCATATATGTGCTCCAGGATAATAATAAGCAATTAGGCTGTTTTCAGCTTTTAAAAAATTTGGGATAGTGTCTAAAGAAACTATGCAGTGAAAGAGGCATTTACCATCATATTTGAGTATTCGATTTATTGTTTTTAGTAATAAATCTATATTAGTTACATGTTCAAGCATCCCAATTGAGATCACCCTGTCAAAGTGTTCCTCTTCAAAAATACTTGCTTCAGCAGCGGTAAAATATTTTTTTATTATTGTAAAACGTGACTCATCAAAGTCAGGATCTTTATCAATCAGGACATTATTTATATGCCGTACCTGAACTGTACTTGGATTAATAGCAACGACATCTAGATCAGAGAAGGTTTTAAGTAAATACTTGGAGAGTCCACCAAAGCCACAACCTAAATCTAAAACAGTTTGTCCATTTTTAACATTTGCTCGTTCAACGACCAACTTATATTTATTTAATTGTGCCTGTTCCAGAGAAATCTTATCTAATTCTGGTGATTCATTTGTCGCTCCATAATAGGCTGTTGTATAAGCCATAGAAATGGTATCAAGAAAAGCACGGTAAACTTGATATTCTTCATCATAATGACTAACTGAAACATTGAGTGTCGCTTTGTCACCAATATCCCCTTCAAATGAACTCACACCGTATTTTTCAGGCAGCTCATCATTACCACGCCATCTCTCATACTCGCGTGTAAAAAACCTCTCCATTTGCCTTTCAAATTTTAATAAATCATCAGATCCATAATAATGAATGTTTTGACCGGATAGTTTTTTGACTATATCAGACATTTCATTACGTTAAGTTGTTATTTATTTTGATGAATTTCTTATGGCAATCACGGCATTTAACCCACCAAAAGCAAATGCGTTTGATAGGGCAATGTTTATGATCTGTTTTCGTGCCTGATTCGGAACATAATCCAAGTCACATTTTTCATCTGCAACTGTAAAATTGGCTGTTGGCGGAATAATGCTATGATGTAATGCCAGAGTTGTTGCCACAACCTCCAGTGCACTCGAGGCACCCAGAGCATGGCCATGCATCGATTTAGTTGAAGAAACAGCAAGTTGTTTAGCATGATCACCAAACACCTGATGTATGGCCTCTGTTTCAGCAATATCATTTGCCACCGTTGCAGTGCCATGGGCATTTATGTAGTCAACTTCACCCGGTTTTAGCTTTGCTTGATGAAGTGCTTTTGTCATTGCATTGGCAATTCCAGTAACATCAGGCCGTGTAATATGTCCTGCATCAGAGGTCATTCCGCAACCAGCTATTTCAGCATAAATACGAGCACTACGTTGTACAGCATGTTCTTCAGATTCCAGAACCAACATGCCTGCACCTTCTCCTAACACCATGCCGCTGCGATCCTTACAAAAAGGGCGACAGGTATCACTTGACATGACTCGCAAGGCATCCCATGATTTTAACAAAGTGTATGTGAATGAGGCGTCCGTCCCCCCAACCAGCGCAACATCTACCACTCCGGATGCAATCATGGACACGCCCTGGATAATGGCATGGGCACCGGAGGCACAGGCACTGGCAACAACAAATGCCGGTCCTTTAATTCCTAAATGTATACTTACCATGCTGGCAGGAGCACTAGGCATACCCTTTGGTATTGTTAAGGGATGTGCGCGTTTGCGTTTCAGTTTGTAGAGGCTGGAAAAAATCACTTCATCGTTGTGTTTGCCACAGCATGCACTACCTATAATAGCTGCAGCATTAACAAGACTTTCCTCGCCAATTACCAGGCCAGCATCAGCAACGGCTTCTTGCGCAGCAACGACGGCGAACTGAGAGAACTTATCCAGCAAAGGGAGATCCTCTGCTGTGAAATACCTTTCCTGGTCAAATTCTGGTACTGGGGCTGCCACCACAGTTTTGACATTTTCGATAGGTAAATCAAAGGGTCTGATACCGGAACGTCCTGTTTCTAATGCCTGCCAAAAAGCAGGTACATCTACTCCCAAGCCAGATACAGCTCCCAAACCGGTTATGACAGCACGGTGAGTCATCGCAATCTCATTTTTTATAGACAAAAAGCTGTGAGCTTATCATGAATATCTTTTACTGTAATGATAGAAGGAATAATCTCGTTGGGAATTTCAATATCATACGCCTCTTCAATATCATATAATACGGTAATTGCTGTTAGCGAGTCTATTCCCAGCGCTCTTAGCTCAGCTTCAGGCTTGACTTCTTCCGGCTTGCACCCAGATGCCTTTACAATAATTTCAGTGATTTTTTCTAGTGACATTATTTATTTCCTTTGGAGGTGATAGGAAGTCGCTTTGTAAGCCCGCCCTAACTTTTTCGTAGATTCCTTTCCTTCAGCCATCAGTATCAAGCATACCTATCATTTTTCAACCATCCTTTCAAGGAATCTCTGCTGAGTCAACGTGTTCTGAAACAGACTCAGGGGAAAAGGTGTCTCCTTTTTCCTTTTCTCGCTGATTTTGAACAGACTTATCCATTGACGGTCTTTGAAACTTTTAAAAATCAAAAACCGGCTCTTCGTATCCGGGCCAGCAATCTTAAGAAGGTGCTTCTACGAATCACGTAATACATGCAGATTAACTGCCGAACCTTTCAATTACCAAGCTTAAAGAAGAGCTTGGTATTGTTGTTTAATATGTTCATGAGAGGACAGGATCGGCTAAACACAGAGAATTGGACGTAAATGGAGCAACTGTGGAGTATAGGTTCCCAGTGCAAACCTTCGCTCCGGGGGGTGAACGATACTATCGTGGAATCTTGCCGTTTGCCTGACAACTTTGAAGCCAGCCATGGTGAACAACTTGAACCCGAAATCTGTTTAGGCCGAGGTTTTGAAGAAACATTAGTAAGTTCAATCAATTCAAATAGGTCATGTCTGGTGATATTAAGATTTGAAGTCTCAGTTGTCTGCCATCAGGAGAAAAAAGAATTTATAGATTTAGAATCTAGTCATTCCTAATCCTCTTGTATTGATGCGATAGCCCCGGAAGTAGTATCCCCCACGGAAACTTCTTCTCGAACCTAGCACCTACTGAAAGAATCTGGTCAATTGTGATGACACAGGTATTATCAATTCCGGAACATGCTCCGTACCATCCCTTAAAGTCGGATTTCACGTGAGACGCTGCAGTCAGGGTCACTTCTGTATTATGAGGTAGGATCTCCTGACAATCATCCCCACAGTCAATTCCAACTGGTTCGCTGGTAACAGTTCCAGTACCATTACCTTGAAAAAGAACCGAAAGTGAATACGTGTTGATAGCAAAATTGGCTGAGATGTAAAGATCAGTGGTAACGTCGGTGTCGGTTCGTGGATTTTCCGTCGAACCGTCACTCCACTGGACAAAATGATATCCTGTTACGGGTGCAGCTACAACCACTGAGCCGTCAGTTCCGTAATTTATTGTCTGAGATGTATTGCCACTTATTGCCCCGCCCTCTCCGGCCTCATAAGTTAAGCAATAGGTATTGATAGCAAAGCTGGCTGAAATGACCAGGTCAGCAGTGATGTTGGTGTCGGTTCGCGGATTTTCCGTCGAACCATCACTCCACCTGATAAAATGATACCCCGTTGTCGGAACTGCTGTAACGGTTGTACCATCCGCACCGTGATCTACCGTCTGAGATTCGTCGCCGTTTATCGATCCTCCCGTTTCTGCGCTGTAAGTTAAACTGTAGTTCGGTATCCACTTTTCCCAAAATTCTTTATCACCGGTGCTGCCGGCGGGAATGGTTGAGTATGTATTGCCCGCAAGTTCTGAGTTATCGTACCAACCAACGAAGGTGTAACCCGTTCTGCCAGAAAGTACCGGCAAACTGAATGGGGTGTCTTCTATGGTATAGCTTGTCGGAGTTAAGGAAGTTCCTCCGTAGGCATTGTGGTAAGTAATAGAATAATTGTTAGTTGTCCAATTTGCATACAGCGTCAGACTACTGTTTGCCTGATCAGTGGCAAAATCCCACTCGATACCCGCGCATGTCCGAATTGTACACCAACCATTCAGGGCGTATCCTGTTCGAGATGGGACATTTGGCGCAGTTGGTTCTGGGATCTTTCTGTCAGGATCAGAGAGGTAGTAGTATCTAGTGCTCGGCAAGTTTCCCCCATCGGAACCATTGCCGTTGAAAGAGACGGCATAGCGCACGACATAACCATATGCTGTATTATCATTCCAGTCATCCGGAAAATTAGCATATCCATATGCGGTATTGCTGGAAACTGACTGATAGTTTACATGAGTATGTGATGTTGAAAGCTTTTCACATCGGTCATCCTTTAGAAATACGGCAGATGTCCCGGATATAGATACATTGTTATATACAGTTCCATTCTGGCCACCTCCGATATCATAACTGTTATTGTTGTATCCTTTTGATCTGGCAGCATACACCTCCCCACCTGTAATATTGACGCTGGAAAATGAGCTCTTATATCCGCCTCCTATACCTGCAGCAAATTCATCAGGAAGATACAAGCCGTCCAGGCTACTTGTTGCATGAACAATACCACCTGAAATATTGATCTGACCGCCGTTTGGTGCATCCCAACCAGTACCGATTCCTGCGCCACCTAACGAGCTTCTTGCCGTAACGGTACCGCCTGAGATTGTTATACTAGGTCCTAAACCACTGGACATAACATTGGAGCTTGAACGATTGCCACCGCTGCCGATACCAGCCCCATATGCGGTATATGCCTGAACAGTGCCTCCAGAAATATTGATAGTACCACCACTACCAACTATGAAATCGGTATCATCTGCACCTCCACCACCTATTGCTGCGCCTGTGTGGCTCGTTGCTGTAACTGAGCCTCCCGATATTTCAATTCTCTGACTGGAGGCTTGGCGACCTCCACCAATTCCAGCACCCCAATGTTGGCCCTCTGCTCTGACAGTACCGCTATGAATGATTATCGTACCAGCTGCCAGGCCGTTTCCTGATCCAATCCCCGCACCATCATGTGCACCAACGGCGTGAAGAGAGCCGCTTCCTTTAATAGTTAAAGTTGCACTGGATGGTACTTTGATTCCGGGCTCATTGACACCGGATTTTATCACGTTGGTCCCGACAAGAGTTATCGTGTTATTAGTAGAACTGTAAAATTCTAGTGCACACACATCCCATATGTTGTTTGCCTGTAAATCTACATTCAAGTTATCGAGTGTTACGTTGCAACTGGAAGTACAACGGATTTCTATTTGTTTAGTGGTCGTTCCGGTGAGAGTATCATTATTAGAAACATAAATAATGTCGCCGTAATTTGCAGTGCTGACATCAATTGTTGCACTTTGAGAATATGGTACAGCCAGTATAAACGGGAAGATAATTGCAGAAATTAGTTGATAGATTTTTGCTATGCTAAACTGACTTAAAAAATTCATAAAATCTCCATGGTTAGACTCTTTCCTCTGAGATCTAACTTGTATAGAGATTATTTTCAATACTATTTTCACTTTTCCTTGTTTCATTCAGAAGCGTTACAGTAAGAATTGCTACATTTCTAAACCGCAATATTATCTAAATCTATTGTGGTTAATAATTCTTGTTTTCCTACCGAGCGCATCGTTTGTATTGGCAATCTCCATCTATTTTAGAAACATCATAATGTTAGATTCCTCCTGTTACTCTAAAGATTCAACATGACACTGAAAGTGATCAAACACCGAGTCTATTCAGTAATACCTTTTCTCTGGTTATCTCTACTTTACAATTCTCCATTTCTGATAGCTTGTCGGTTCCTTGATTTACGGTATCACCGGGCAGAGACTTTCGCTATCATCTTTCCCAACTTGCAGTCTGAACTGTTGACCCAGTCTCTTATAATCCTCATAGTAGTAGTAGAGGTTTCTTGCACGGCTTTTCTTCAAGGATAATGGCTCCGGAAGCAGCATTGCACAACCCAAGCTTTTGAGGATACGGTTATGAGGATTCTTTCATTGCTCATCTTCCTTCTCTCTGTTGCATCTTTTGGTTTGGCAGAGACCGGGTATAGAAGTGATCCGTGGGGGTCGAATACCTGGGTGGGGCCGGGGCGACCACCTCATTGGTCGGCACAGGAAACAGATAAAGCACCAAGTCAGCGAGACTCAATAAAAAAGAGAGGCTTTCACCGTCCGGACATGTCGAGACGCCATTATAGTCCTTTTTATAAGCACAAAAGATCACGCAACATTATCATCTATCGACAGGAACCCGAAAAGCCGGTGGTGATTAAAAAAACCATTATCAAAACCCGACAGATTCCTGTATTGAAACGTTCCTCCCCGGTACGCTGCGGGGGAGATACCATCTATCTGAAAGACAAAAATACCGGTGAACTGATCATCCAATACGTTTCTCCAGCGCAGAAGTGCTAGTATTGTCGAATGATCAGCTTTTAAGCTATGCCCCAGCTAGTAGATTGAGCGCTTTCCTCCGTCACCCGAACGTCGCCCCCACGAATAATCACGAGGAGTAAATTTTGCGGTGTCGAGTTTGCCGCCTTGAGCAAAGACGCAGCCGGGAGTTCGAGTCTCTCCGGCACACCAGTTAAATCATTAACCTGAAAGTACAAATAGTTAATCCCTTTTCTTTTTGTATCTGTATTAATAGATATTGCTTATTTTTAGATTTTCTTTATTAATTGACAGTAGAGAGGAGCAAAAATAAGACGATGCAAACCTGTCTTCCCTGTCAGGGTTGGCGGGATGTCGCTTGCAAAATTCATGATTACCCCTAATCATCAGCTCTATATCGGGACTGCTCTTTCACGAGTCTCTGCAGCTCGGAGGGTTGCGCCGAAGCCCCTAGGGTTTATGGCATCCTGATGAAAAGAGCAGTCCCGGCCTGGCCCAGAAAATGATGAGTTTCAGGGGCAATCCGAAAGAAAAATAGAGAAATGAGTATTACGGAAGAAAATAAGGAAACGTCATGCTGAAACAGCCAGGCCATGCTTGCAAACAGATTAATAATCTAAAAGGCGCTCACTGGCTTCCTCTGTTAGTGGCATTAATATTGGGTCTTTCGGTTCCCGCTTACAGTGTAGAAGCCGTAACGGATACCCATCTTGCAACCACCACTGCTGATGTTATCCTTTTGATAATGTATGTGCTGCTGGCCCTGGTATTTTCTTTTCTCTGTTCAGTGGCTGAAGCTGTGTTGTTGAGTATTACTCCCTCCTATATCGAAAGCCAGAAAGAAAACCGACCAAAACGAGCCGCTCTTCTACAATACTTAAAACATGACAATGTCGACCGATCGCTTGCGGCGATCCTGACCCTGAACACTATTGCTCATACCATTGGAGCGATTGGAGCAGGAGCTCAGGCTTCGATAGTTTTCGGCAGCACATGGTTCGGTGTATTCTCGGCGGCGATGACTTTGATGATTCTTTTCTTCTCTGAGATCATCCCAAAAACCATAGGCGCTGTTTACTGGCCACATCTGGTTGGTTTTACAACGTTATTTGTGCGTTTTTTGATCAATATTCTTTATCCGATAGTATGGCTTTCGGAAAAAGTGACAAGGATAATTTCACATGACTCCAAACTGCATATCTTCAGCAGGGATGAATTTATCGCTATGGCTCGAGTTGGAGTTCAGACAGGTGGCATCCTGGATAACGAATCCCTGATAATAAAAAATTTATTACAGCTTCAATCAATAGCAGTACTGGATGTCATGACTCCAAGTACCGTTGTCTCGGCACTACCCGAAGATATGACAATTCCAGAAGCTATGGTCCGGATATCAAAAACTCCGTTCTCACGGTTACTCCTCTACAAGAATAATTTTGAGAACATCACGGGATTTGTTCTCAGAGATGACATTTTACTTAAAAAAGCTCACAATCACGATGAAGAGACCCTTAAGTCTCTGAAGCGAGACATCTCCGTGGTTCCCGGCACCATCTCGGTTTCCTTATTGCTCGACCGGTTTCTCAAAGAACGCCGGCACATTGCCCTGGTTGTCGACGAGCACGGCTCCATGAGAGGACTGGTTACGCTTGAAGATCTGCTGGAAACTCTGATTGGCGTCGAAATTATGGATGAAATGGATAAGGTTGAAGATATGCGGGTATTTGCGAGGAAGCTATGGATGGATCGCGCCAAGGCGCTTGGTATTGAAGATCAAATTATACGATAACTTCATTGTGGTCGATGAGAAATGATTTTTCTAGTCAGAGGACAGAGCCATGGAAAAACTGTTAGGAATAGCATGGTATGCTGCTGTATTGTTCCTGGTCGTATCTACACTGCTGCCAATTATCCGGTCGGATGAATGGTGGATTCGCTGGTTTGATTTCCCTCGACTTCAGCTTTTGACACTAGGTGGAGTCTTAGTTGTTCTGCAGTTGCTGTGGAGGCCGGGGATAAGCGGACTACATGTGGTCATATTTGCTGCCCTGATTGCAGCTATCGGCTACCAGGGATATAGAATATTTCCATACACGCAGTTGGCTGCCAAGCAGGTGAAGCATGCAGGCAAAGAAGGAAATGGCGCCGTTATCCGGATCGTCACGGCCAATGTGCTGATGCATAATCGAATGGCTCAAAAATACCTGACAATATTGAATGACATCAACCCCGATATCATCCTGACCACGGAGGCAGATCAATGGTGGTCGGAGCAACTCCAGGTATTGGACAGTTCCTACCCTTACCATCTTAAATACCCACTAGATAATACCTATGGCATGATTCTTCATTCAAAGTTTCCGCTGCTTAGTCCTGCGGTGGAATTTCTGGTCGAACCCGGGGTTCCTTCTATCCACAGTGATATTCGACTACCCGGTGGTCAGGTATTTCGTTTAATCGGACTGCATCCTCGACCGCCCGGACCGAACAAAGACTCCACCGCCAGAGACGCCGAGCTGATAATTACAGCCGAACGCTCCAAAAAATTAAATCAGCCGGTTCTGGTTCTCGGCGACCTCAACGATGTGGCGTGGTCCCATACAACCAATCTTTTTCAAAAAATCAGCAGCATGCTCGATCCCAGGATCGGGAGAGGTATGTACAACACATTCAATGCCAAATACTTTTTTATTCGCTTCCCCTTAGACCATATCTTTCATTCTTCGCATTTCAAATACATCGATATGCGGAGGCTGCCGGCAATCGGTTCCGATCATTTTCCCTTTTATGCCGCACTGAGTCTGGAAGCAGTAAAAGATTCTTCCCCGGAAGAGCCTGCCGCACCGAGTCCCGGAGAGAAAGAAGAGGCCGACGATATACGCAAAAAGCCGCTTGAGTAAATGCGGATATTCTTGTTCGGAAAAAGTTTCTCTTATGTCCCTAAGACCTCCACCCGACGACGATGATTGCCATACCGAGCAGTGCTATACCTGCTCCGATCCAATCAAAAGCAGACAACTTCACGCCATCCACCACCCGCAACCAGACAAGAGCTGTTGCCACATATATTCCGCCATAGGCGGCATATACCCTGCCGCTGGCGGCGGGATGCAGGCTCAGCAGCCAGACAAACAGAATAAGACTGGCTGCGGCCGGCAATAGAAGCCAGATAGACCCTTCTTTGCGCAACCAGACATAGGGCAGGAAGCAGCCTATTATTTCGGTTAGGGCTGTGGCGATAAACAATAATATAGTCTTCAGCATCGATTGGTATCTTTGATTCGTTTTTGGGAGATGATGGCGAACAATGTATTCAGAAAAATTCTTCAAAAAGAAGTTGTTGAGGATAATTAATTGTGAAAAAGATTCTGATTACTTAAGCCTCTTTTCCCGCTCTATCTTCATCATTTTTAGAAACTTGGGTATGAAAAATGAAAAAACAAAAAGAGAGAGGGCCGAAAAGACTTTCCAGCTTAAAAGTTCCTGCCATTGACCGCTTGCCCAGACATCTTTGATTGTTCCCACAAAAAAGGTGAAAATAAAGGTGCCGACCAGAATACCCAGCGCCGTTCCGAAGAAATAGTCCCAGAATCGTACCTTGGTCAGTCCCATACCAAAATTCATGGGAGTAAACGGGAAATACATCAGTCGAAGATAAAGGACTGTGGCAAACCCGTTGCGCTCGATGGTGTCGTCAAACTGTTTCAATTTATCGCCGATGATCGACTCGGCAAAGTCCCGACCCAGATATCGTCCTATCATAAAGGCAAGGCTTGCACCAATGATCGCCCCTGTCCAGACGTAGAGAAAGCCCCAGTATGAGCAGAAGATGGCTGCTCCTATAGCTGTCAAAAGAGTGCCCGGAAGAAAAAGACAAACTCCTACCATATATATAACAATAAACATTAACGGCGCCCAGAAACCGGCCGATTCCAGAAACAGTCCAAGCTGTTGTGAAGTGAGGTATTGACTAACTGGAGAAAAACGGACCAGATAGATGGCTGCCCCCATGAATATGAGCAGGACAGCCATCTTCAATAACGCGCTACGCCTTTTGTTGTTGTGGTGGTTCAATAAATCTTGTTGATCTATTTGCATAATGAACGCCTTCTGCACAGCTTTATGTTCGCGTGATCGTCGTGATCATTATGCCAAGTGGCGGCGGATTGCCTCTTCCAAAGCTGTCTCGCTTATGGGTTTACCCTGGACGACTTCATCGGCCAACATCAGAGCCGGACCGGTCGGCGGAATATCAGGCCGCTTGCCTGATATTCCGCCGACCGGTATGTATCTCTGGTTTTACAAATCGTTTCGATCTCTAACTTGTATTTCTCTCCCAACCAGGGAAGCATGCTCATGTAACTTTCTCAGGTCTTGCCTTTTGGTATATTGAGAAATACGCGCAGTTTTTTCATTTGCACCTTAAGAATTTTTTAAAATGCGGCTCAGAAGGCCTTTTTTCTGAGGCTCCGGCAGACCAAGTTGACGACAGATACATACTTCCAACTCGTGGTCCGACACATCTGTTCCTTCCACGACAATCTCTTCGCCGACCATGACTGCCGGCGCCACCGGCAAATCGAGTTCGAAGTACTCGTCTGTTTCATATTCGGAGTTTGGTTTTGTGGTTACTTCAATTTCAACCGGATATTTTTCGCCCAGCCTGGGCATAATCTGTTTGAAATGCTTTCACGGCCTTCCATTTGGCTCATTCAGGAAAAAATGGATTTTGAGCATGATTGACTCCTAAGTGGTTTTAATAATCGGGTGAATCGATATCACCGGGGGTATCCTGGCAGCCCTACTCGGAGCAGACCCTGCAGGGGAAGGAAAAAGTTGTATGAGGAACACCATAAATTGCATCAACAATTCACTAATGAAATTTCACGTGACCTCACTCTTGAGCAGATTGAAATTCTTACGGAAGGGCTCGGTATGATCTTGAAAAGGCTATAGTAAACCTATGTCAAGCAGCATCATCTTGTTGCAGAACTTGGCTATCGTTTGGTCGGATCAGGTCCCTAATAAAGTGCAACCACCAGCAAAAAACAGCTATTTTTCCTTCCAGGCCCACGATGAGAGCTGGCCGGCGAATGACCCCTCGGGTCTGTTATCACCTTGGTTAAAATCAGAGCTTAATATGATTCGGCTGGAATCAATTAACAATTTGTTATAATTATGTTTTTGTGAATATGTCTGTAGGGGTAAAAATATTATAGGAAAGTCGGCAAAAATAGGATAGGTTGTTAGGACTTGAGTAAGTTAAGAAAGAGTTTATGGCCTGACCCTAGCCTGTTTGTTAACAACTAAGATGACAAGACCTCCTCCATCTGATTCAGGCACAAGCCTGGTCACTCTCAATGAATTCTTGCATTCACTGCAGAGGATTTTTAAAATTGCTATCTATTACCCCACTGGTCACGTCATCCTCGACAAAGCAACCATACGTTTCATGGAATTGCTCAATCAGCTGGCAGGAGAAAATCCTTCGGTGACGCTCTGCATTTATCACAACACCATCATATTTGAAGGTGTTGAGTTGAACGGGGATGAACTCTTTGTGAAAGACTTCAATGCGCTGTTTTCTCCTCTCGGAATATCTGCTGTTTCGATCAGCCGGTACGCCTCCATGGAAGAGATCCATAAGTTCGTGAGGTTGATCTCTGCCTACAAGGCAAAGATTCTCAGAGCAAAACAATTTACGCCGGTCGAAATTACAGATCTGCCTCACTCGATCGAGATAGAGCAAAAAGTATTTCTTGCCCGGACGGGGCGATCTTTATCTGGAGAAGATGATCCTGACTCGGCTGAGAATCTCAATTCATTTGTCGAATCTCTTTTAAAGTATGGACTGAGTCAAACGCAAATAGAACAATGCAGAACTCTGCTTGATACCCTTCCACAACAATTGACCGCAAGCGGCATCGATACAGGGGAACTTCCCAGTGCATCCTGGGATGATGTTGCCAATCTTCTGATTCGCACAGTAAAAGGGAAAGACAGCGGGGATACGAGAGAACTGATAACCTCAAAATCGCATGCCAATATTAATGCTCTTGCGGCGATATTGAAAAAGCTGGAACTGGAAACTCACGATGAAAAGTCTCGAGAAGCGATCAACATGCTGGTTTCCATTATAAAGAAGCCACTTGCTGAAACAACTGATGTCGCTGCTGTTGATGAAAAAATTATCCGTAAACAATTCCCCGACAAGCCAGTCATCAGCGTCGCTCAGGTTCAGGAATTTACCACAGGACAGAGGCTCGATCCCAAAATCCTAGCCAAGATCCCGGAATCCCGGCAGACGAATGAGACACTGTCGATACTAATGCAGCTTGCTTCCTTTGACCAAACGCTCCCCAACCAAATCAGGATGCAACAGCTTTTCAGGGAAATACTCTCAGCGACACTTTCAGACAAAATTTGGGAAATCCTCAGTAATGGGCTCCGATCCGTTGCCGGGACAGGAAACCATGCCAGGCTCGCTTCCACCATCCGTCTTCTAACCGAACCCCTCCGCCGCTCAGCTTACGGCAATACCCTTCACCTCTTTCAGCAAACCTTGAAGGTTTGCGATAATAAAGACAGTATCTTTCTTTGGCCGTACTTGGTCAACGAAATCCTGGTGGAAGGAAGCAGTAAAGATACGTTGAGTTATCACACGCTGTGCCTTCGTGCTGCACGCCTGACAAACGATGAGATGACGGCGGGCCTGCCCCGGCTTCGTTCCCTCGAGGCCTTTCAGGAGAAAAATATAGCCTCGGATATATTTAATGCGGTAAGTCCCGCCTGCTATCCTTTGTTCGCCTTCCTTCTCAAAACGGAAATTGAACGCTATGTGGGGGAGCGTGTCCTCAGCGGGTTGCGCCGTAATCCCAGAGACTGGCTGATTAAAGCAGTAGCTCCGCTTCTCGATCTTTCCCGGCAGCAGGACAAAATCTTTCTTTACTCTTACCTGCGTCAGGCGGCGCAGAAAAGGCTAACAGGTCCACTGAGTAAAACAGCTGGAGCGATAATCGCAGCCTCTTTGCCTCTTCTTCTCCAGAGTAGAAGAAATGAGAACTGGGTTATTGACACCATTGAAGCAATGGCCCGGCTTCCCGACGAAAAAACCGTTAAAGTACTCAGGCAGATATCAGGTGGCAAGAAGCTACTCTTTATCCCGGAATGGCCAGGTGCGTGCCGAACGGCAGCCCAGAATGCCCTGAAGGCAACCCGGAGTCGTTGAAAACTGTCTATCATGTATGATAATCTAAATAATCTGCTGATTCTTCTCTGCAGAACCATTTCCACGAGAAGGCTCTATTTCACAGACCATCCCAAAGTTAAAGCACTCTCAAATGATTTTATCGAAAAGCTGATTGGTTTTTGCCGGGAAGCCCGCATTGAAAAACTGTTTATCGGTATAATTGAAAAAAATCTGGTCTTTGAGGGAAAAAATCTCGTCGGCCCCAGCATCGTAGGCCGGCAGCTGATTCTTTTTGCGGAAAAACTTCATTGTGGAGGCTTTTCCTTTACCGACAAAACTACGGTCGCGGAATTTAGCGCTCTGCTTGATTTAACAACCGATCTAAAACAGTCCACGGATAGCCTTAAGCTATCTCGTCAGCTGCTTGCCGCCAAAAATATCCACAACATTGAGATAGCGGGGCACTACACAGGACCGTCAGGGACTTTGGGCCGCGATCAGCAGGCCTGGCAGGGTCAGGACAACGGTGATTTTATTCACTCTCCCACTCTTATCTACCAGGCGCTCTTCGATGCCGTGGCGCAAGCTCACGGAGATGTTGCCGGCGGCAATGATATCGACATCGACAATACTCGTTCGGTCAGCGAATATATGCTTCATTTCACCCGGGCACAGTTCTCGGATCTAATGCAGCACGTGTATTACCCCGACTATGACGGCTATACCGTCGGCCACTCGGTTCGTGTAGCGGCCCTTGCCGTATTTTTGGCCCACTCTTTTAAATGGGAAGAGGAGGTCTTGCTCGCCATAGGAACTGCGGCACTGCTTCATGACATTGGTAAAAGCCGCATAGCAGAAGAAATACTCTATAAACCGGGTAAGCTCAGTAAGGAAGAGTATGATGCCATAATGCATCATTCGCAAATAGGGGCCGAGATTCTCCTTGGCCAGAAAAACACTACGCCTCTCGATATAGCAGCTGCATGGGGACATCATATCAGAAATGATGGGTCCGGCTATCCGGAACAGCCTGAATGGGCCGTCCGGCACCCGCTCACGTCGTTGATCCAGATATGCGATGCCTTCGAGGCTCTGACGGCAGTGCGGCCTTACAAGCCGATCCTCTCCCCGCATATGGCCTACAGTATTATGTTGACTGACAAGGGTGGGTTCCATCCCTCTCTTCTGGCGTCTTTTATTAATGCAATCGGCCTCTATCCACCGGGCAACAAGGTCCGGATATCGGATGGAACATCTGGTATTGTGATATCGACAGGACAGACGGTGGAAAGATCGGAGGTAAACATCACCCATGATAAGAACGGGAGCGTAATAATGGCGGAAGACCAGTATGTGCTGAAGCTTTCGGCTGAAAAAAACAGGCACCTTCATGTCGAAGAAATCCTTCTTGATCAAGAGTGATGGCATCACGATAGGCACCCGTACGGGCATAAACTCCGACTTTCAGAATGCCCGATATGCCCGTTATGATAAACAGTCCCGCAGAGCGGTGAAAAGAATTAAGTTCCTTGTGATTAATAAGATAGGGGGGAATTTGTGGAAATGTTAGGCAGGTCCTGTAAAGAGACTACTCGTCATCGGGCCCAAGGTACTTTCCTCTTTTTGGGAGACAATTTCATAGTCGACTTCGACTGGCAAAAGCGGATGCCTTTCTTTCAGGTCCACAGCTATGGTGTTCCCCGGGAAGAGGTACAGGGGTTACTGAAAAGACTGCAGCAAATTGAAGAACGTGTGGCCACACCCGACATCATTCTCATCATGACAGGTATCAACAATGTCATTGCTGAGGATTACACCTTTGTCGACCAGATTCGCAGAATCGTCATACGGCTCAGTAACACTTATCCTGACGCTGAAATAATAGTTAACAGTCTGCCCAATATCAGAATATCCTTTCTGGTGGATAGAGCCATCTATCATCTTAATGCCGATATCAACAAGATGACCAGGCAAACCGGTTGCTGCTATCTAGGCAATTTTGCCGGTCTAGCGGAACAAGATGCCGATATTTTTGAGAAAGACGGAATCATGCTCACGCCTAAAACTTATGATAGATGGGCGCGATCCATACTTGAATATGTTGCCTTTTTAGTGGAAGAAAATTAACCCCCGAGTAATAGATCGGAACATTCATAGTGAAAACTTGAGGGAAAAATTATTTCTAGGGGCGAGGCTGGTGTATTCCCCCGGGGTTGCCACCACAGGGGAACACAACGGATAAAACTGCAGATAATAGGTTGCTACAGCTTCTCAAGGGCCGCGATTCGGTCCTCTATGGGAGGATGGCTTCTGAAAAATCCCGCCATGCCGCCTTTTTTCGGTCTGATGCCAAAAGCCGCCACCTGGTCTGGCAGATGTGAAGGCTCATGATGAGCCTGCAGTCGCCTGAGGGCACTGGCCATTTTTTCTTTACTGGTTAAGTAGGCGGCGCCTCTGTCGGCAGTAAATTCCCGCTTTCTTGAAAACCACATGACAATTAAGGAAGCAAAGAGACCCAGAACCATATCAAGGAAAATAGTGACCGCTATATATCCCATAAAGCCTAAACCACCGCCTTCTTCATCGCCGCTTAAAAAATTGTCGATGACACTGGCCGCCAGGCGGGAGAGGAAGATGACAAAGGTGTTCAGTACCCCCTGAATCAGGGACATCGTCACCATGTCGCCGCAGGCCACGTGCGTGATTTCATGGGCAATAACGGCTTCGGCTTCATCCTTGGACATGTTTTGCAGCAACCCGGTGGAAACAGCTACCAAGGCGCTGTCTTTTTTCATACCTGTGGCAAAGGCGTTCATATCAGGGGAATTATAAATTGCCACCTCGGGCATGCCGATTTCCGCCTTCTCCGCCATCCTGCGAACAGTACCCACCAGCCACTGCTCGGTTTGGTTGGCCGGTTGTTCGATTACACGGGCCCTGGTGGATTTCTTTGCTATCCATTTTGACATGGCCAGGGAGATGAATGAACCTCCCATCCCAAATATCGCCGCCATTACCAGTAGTCCGGAAGTTGAGCGTGAATCAACTCCGAGAATACTCATGACAATACCCAATAGTACGAGTATTGCCAGATTGGTTCCCAAAAACAAAACAATACGTAACACTTAAAAACCTCCGATTGTAATTATTTTTCCCTTTGAACTGTAAAGCCGCTCAAGTATCGCTTTTTTTATGCCTTCTCGATTTCATACGATGCGCAAAATATACAATAATATTTCAATTAACAGACGATTAGTCAAGGAGCATCGACATCGCCGGCTTGCAAAGAGGAAAAGTATCCGGTGGTATGCAGCGGCGAATTTTGCAGATCGTAAAAATTCATCGAAGTTGCCGAGATGGGCTCCGGGAGAGCAAGCTTTTTACGAGTTCATCCGGTCTTATTCGATTGTTAGTCACCGGCACCCGCTACCTCGGTGCAATCCGCTCAGTCTACACTGCCTGTATGATCTTCTCGACCGCAGCCCTCGCCCTGGCTGCTGGGGATGCTGATGGATCACTCGTCAGTGTCTAATCCATCGCCGGCCTCAATTTTCTCTGGCTTTTTGAAGTTTCGGCCATCGTCATTACCGGACATATGAGAGGAGCGTAGAGCATCGGAAACCATGATGCACTGATTGTCTTTAGGGGGGACTTGTTGGTGTGCAGCGGATTGATCTGATCGGAAAAGAAGAGAGGAGATGCGTAAAAGAGCATCTCCTCCTCAGGTTGATATCGTACACCACTAACTAATGTGCGTGGTGATGAAGAATGAGCGTTGTGACAACAACTTACGTTATGAACGGATCGTACGATCCATGTACCGCATCATCTTATTGCCAGATAACATCTCTTTCAAGGTCTATCGTCGCGCTGCTCTGTGACTGGTTATCTTTCCTGGTGGGCTTCAGCTTATTTATTGCACAAACAAATTTTCGACCGTCCTTGACTTTCACCAGTACATATGCCTCTTGGTTGCCTCTCATGGTCTTCTCCTTGTGTTGGGTGAATTATTCAAACCATCTCGACAACTTCCGTCTGAATACACGAATCACCAATTCTGTATTCGATCATGTGTCTGAAACATGTTTAACCCTGTATCCCCCCGCAACCTGGGCCACTTCGATTGAGCAAGCCTCCTTGTCAAAGGTTAGTACAATGTAACACGATTCCTTCCTACAGAGTAGCATATTTGTTCCTTTATTGAAAGTAGGAATTAATATCATGTGAAAATTATTTTCCTTGTTGCTGCTGTGCTTGTTTCCCCTAATGAGCCTCTCCGGCAAAATACCTTGTTGTTGTCGAGAGGCTGTTGTAAATGGAGAAAAGATAAAATATAGTGCAACTTTGGAAACAGCATGAAGGTAGGCGTTTCAGCTCTATGGCATCTTGCCGGACAGCTTGGAATGAGTGTGCTGATTTTTTTTTTATTTATACATTTCGGTCCTTAGAATATCGATGCAGCAAATGACATTTTCAATGAAAGCAAGCCGCATTATCGCCTTGCTTGGCAGTATCATCACTCTGGTACAGATTGTCCTTCTTGGTAATGAGAAAGATGGAATCTGTTTAAATGACGGCTGTGAGGTCGTCGACAGTCTTACCACAGTTCCGCCGATCCTGTTCAGTGTCGGCGGCTTTCTGTTTTTTCAGACCATCTTCTGGGGAATATGGTATGCAGGGAAAAATCGGAAAGACCTGCGGTTCGTCAACATCGTCCTGCTTGCAGCTCTGGCGGCAGAGGGGGTTCTGCTGTCCTTTCAGCATGTTGTCGCCCAGACATTTTGTTCCTACTGTCTCATTATTTTAGCTCTTGTCGTTTTACTCAACGTTCTGGCGGGAGCACGTCAGTTTATCAGCGGAACAGCCATTTTTGCTGCAATTTTCCTCAGTTTTACAGTTCTCCAGTTTTCAGGAAGCTCCCTATCTCTAGAGAGACTGGATTCCGGAACATTTGCCGTGCTGGAGGGATCCGAAACAGAAAAGCATTATCTCTTCTTTTCCTCCACCTGTAATTATTGTGAAGAGGTTATATCATCGCTTCAAGATGACACATGTACAATCCGCTTCAACCCTATCGACGAAATCGATGAATTCGCTCTCGATGATGTCGAAAGACCTGGAAACTATGATCCTGCCGTCAATCGCGCCGTGCTGCAGTCGCTGGGGCTGAACCAGATTCCTGTGTTGCTTGTTTTAAACGATTCAGGGTTTCAGATAATAAACGGCAGCGCTCCAATCCGGGAATATCTGGATGAGCATTGCCGTGTCCCGCAGGAAGAGCAGGCGGTGAATGAAAGCAGCGATTTTTCGCAATCCTCTTCTTTTGACTATCTTCCTCCGCAGGATGAAGCCTGTTCAGTCGATGTGGAGTGTGACGATCCTGAACTGCTGCAGGGTGAAAAGTAGCATCGACAAGTGTGCTGCTGACTATGTAGGTCATGAAAGGAGAACCGAATGAAGGAAACAGCGGTTACATTTCGTGCGGGTAAGATTGCCCTGCAAGGTTTGCTTAGCAGGATTCCAGGTGACAAAGGTGTTGTCATTACTCATCCGCATTCCCTGTATGGTGGTAACATGCATAATCCGGTTGTTGAAACCATCACCCGGGTCTATGGTGAAGAAGGATTTTCAACCCTCCGCTTTAATTTCCGAGGTGTCGGCGGCAGCGAAGGAACATTTGATAATGGTCGCGGTGAAAGAGACGACGTTTCGGGGGCAATAGGACATCTATTGGGAGCCGGCATCCATTCAATCGAATTGGTTGGATATTCTTTTGGCGCCTTGGTTCTTGGCGGAATGGGAGATGTGCCGGAGGAGGTTGTAGCGCAGGTTCATATAGCTCCACCGGTCGCCCTTATGGATTACGGCACCGTTTCATGCATACCCAAATTGAAGGCGGTGATCGCCGCCGAGGACGATGATATCGGGCCGCCTGAGCAGATCAAGGAGAGCATCACTGCATGGAATTCAGCAGCGCAACTGCTGGTTATTGATGGTGGTGATCATTTTTTCAGTGCGAAAATGGTTTCGCTGGAAGCGGCTCTTCGGACATATATCCGGCATCCTGCCTAGTGTGATCCACCGTTCCCACAGCAGCAACAAGGGAGGAATAATGGAAATGAAGAATCATCTGCAGAAACTAATTAAGATAGCTACGGCAGGGGGCGCATCGGATGCCTGTTTTTTCGGACTCAAAGAGCTGGTCATCGATGATAAGCTGGCGAGCATGTGCAGCACTCCGCAGTGCCGCAACTATGGACATTCTGCCAGTTGTCCTCCCCATGTTGAAGGTCCCGAAGCCTTGAGAAGGTGGCGTGATCTGGCTGAGTCTGCACTTGCCATCAGGATAGATGTCCCTGTCTCGATTCTTCGTTCAGAAGAGCGATACGGGGTTATGAAGATGCTCCATGAAGTTGTTGCAAGTGTTGAGTTGACTGCGATCAGCCTTAACTATCCCGGGTCGAGAAGTTTTGCCGGAGGTTCCTGCAAGCACATCTTCTGCCGTGATCATGGTGAATGTCTGCGTCTCTCCGAAAAAGGGATTTGCCGGAATCCTCTCCATGCCCGCCCCTCCATGTCGGGATTTGGCATTAATGTCGGTATGATGATGAAGGCGGCAGGATGGGAAGCCTGCAAGCCCCTGAGTGAGGAAGACGGTTCTGAAGAAGTAAGCTGGGTTGCCGGACTTGTACTGATAAGCAGGTGACAGGCATCGTAAGAAAAAAAGGAAGAAACTATGACATGTCAATTTTCAAAAGAATTAATCGAAGAGGTTATTCATTTTCACGGACATAACTGCCCCGGGCTTTCCATAGGCATCCGCGCCGCTGAATATGCTCTGCAGGAGTTTGAGAAATCAAATGACGAAGATCTTGTCTGCATTACCGAAACCGATATGTGCGCTGTCGACGGTATACAATATCTGACCCAATGCACTTTTGGAAAAGGTAATCTCGTCCACCTGGATTATGGAAAAGCGGCATTCTCCTTTTTTGATCGCAACAGCGGCAAAACCATCCGGTTGGTGCTGCGGCCCGACGCCAAGGAAGGAGAGGGGGGACAGGCTGCGGATCGCTCGGAAATGATTCGGATCCTGATGGAAAAGCCGCTTTCTGCCCTGTTTCACCTCACTCGTCTGGAGGAGCGGCCGCCCCGTCGAGCCCGTATTCTAACCTCGATCCCCTGCAGTTCCTGTGGGGAAGAAACCATGGAATCAAGAACACGCCGCTTCGACGGGAGAACGCTCTGTATTCCCTGTTTTGAAGAAGTGGAACAGAAGATGTAAGTGGTTTGGCGAGAGGAGCCAATTCATAGATCGAAATTATTTCGTTTTTTAAGGCGGTCTTTCGGAGGTAGGGCACTAAATACCTCCGGAGTCCTACTCCTTTTCTCCCAGGTACTTCTCTGCATCCATAGCAGCCATGCAGCCGGTTCCGGCTGCAGTGATGGCCTGGCGATAGGTGAAGTCCTGAACATCACCACAGGCAAACACTCCGGGAATATTTGTCCTGGTGCTTCTGCCGAGCGTGATGATATAACCACCGGTATTGGTTTTCACGTATTTGCTGAAAGGATATGAATTCGGTGTATGGCCTATGCCAAGGAAAAAGCCATCGATAGAGATCCGTTCCTCTTCCTCGCCCTCCTCGCCCATGTTTTTTATAAGAACCGCTTCTCTTAGAACGGTATCGCCAAGAAGTTTCTTGGTGTTGCGTTTAAAGAGCACTTCTATTCTATTGTTCTTCATCACCCGGGCCTGCATGACCGGAGAGGCGCGCAGGTGGTCTTTTCTGACAATCAAATACACTTTGCGACAGAGGGAGGAAAGATAGAGTGCTTCTTCCGCTGCGGTGTCTCCGCCACCCACCACGGCGACATCAAGGCCTTTATAGAAGAAGCCATCGCAGGTGGCGCAGGCCGATACCCCGCCCGCCTTAAATCTGTCCTCTGATTCCAGACCGAGATACTTTGCAGTAGCGCCGGTTGAAATGATCACCGTCTCTGCTTCGATTAGTCTTTCATTGTCAATCAGAATCTTATGGACATCACCTGAAAAATCGACATCGGTCACAGTGCCATAGCGCACATCCGTTCCGAAATGTTCAGCCTGCTTTCGCAGATCTTTCATTAACTGCTCTCCGGTAATACCTTCGGGGTATCCCGGAAAATTTTCCACGTCTCTGGTTGTCGTAAGCTGGCCACCGGGTTGAAGCCCCTGATACATGACAGGGCTGAGATGGGCCCTGGCCGCATAGATTGCCGCAGTGTATCCGGACGGTCCTGAACCGACGATCAGACATCGTATCTTTTCAGCAACTTCGAGTTGCTTGATCTTGCTGTGTGTTTTCTCTTGATTACGGGTGTTCATGCCCTTGTTGTTTCCTTTTGTTGGTGTTCACTTCACTCAAGTGACAGTCTCTCCGCCCTGCGTAAACTGGAAAAAAACTCCAGGCAAATGTTGTCCTTGTTCTTAAGGGATACAACATGGTTGAATAGTTTATTTAAATCGTGCAAATAATAATACACCCGGGGGATTTATCAACCGGGATGAAATATCCCGGAGAAATTAACTGCAGCTCAGCAGAATGAGGTTCAGGCAGTTTTAGGTAATACCAATTTTAATTAATGCGTGAAAAAGGGAAAAGAGCGATTTTCATTTTCTATGAAATTTAAGAGGTAATGCCTCGATATAATACCCCTAAAGGATAAATGATACTTAGAATGTTGACATCAAAGATAGATCTTGTAATATTGGTAGTACCAATAATCAGCATGCGGAGTTACGACTTGTTATTTTTTTATTATACCACGGAGTAGAAGCCAATGGATAAAAGTATTATCGATGAGCTGGTCGCCACCTTTGGAAAAGAGAATGTGTTGACCGCCAATGAAGACATGATTGCCTATAGCTATGATGCCGCCCATGTCGAGGTCAAGCCGGAAGCCGTTGTTTTTGCCGCCACCACCGAGCAGATCAGCCGATTGATGAAGCTTGCCTACAGAGAGGATATACCGGTCACTCCACGGGGCCAGGGCAGCGGCCTATCCGGCGGTTCGGTACCTCTGCAGCAGGGTATAGTGCTGGTCATGGACAGAATGAAGAAGGTCATTGACTTTGATCCCGCAAACCGATTGATTACTATCCAGACAGGTATGACCACCTCGGATATTGATGTTATAGCAGCGGAGGCCAATCTCTTTTATCCTCCGGACCCAGGTAGCGTAACCTTCTCTACGATCGGCGGCAACATTGCCGAAAACGCCGGCGGCCTCCGCGGCCTGAAGTATGGGGTTACCAAGGATTATGTGAAGATGCTCAAGGTGGTTCTGCCCAAAGGAGATATTGTTACTCTGGGGTCAAAGTGCGTCAAGCATGTTGCCGGTTTTAACACAGAGGCTATTTTTGTCGGCAGTGAGGGTCTTCTGGGAATCATGACCGAAGTGACGCTTGCGCTGCTGCCGATTCCCGAGCATCGCGAATCTGCGCTGGCGGTCTTTGATACCCTGGATGATGCCGCAAGGACGGTTGCTGATATTATTGCAGCCGGGGTAACCCCTTCGACCATGGAATTCATGGACCATGAAACCATCAACGCCATTCAGAATTTCAAGAATTGCGGCCTGCCCCGGGATGCCCAGGCCGTTCTTTTGATCGAAACCGATGGTGAAACCAATTCGGCCAAGGCAGAGATGATCAAGGTTGAGGAGGTCGTCAAAACTAATAACGCCAAAGAGTTTGCCATAGCAAAGAGCAGCGGCGAAAGAGACGATCTATTTGCCGGAAGGCGGGTGGCGCTCAATGCCCTGGCCGGTGTCAGGCCCAATCTCATTCTCGAGGATGCCACGGTAATGCGCAGCCGGTTGCCCGAAATGGTACGCGGCATAACCGACATCGCCAGGCGGCATCAGGTTAAAGTCGGTATTTTCGGGCATGCCGGCGACGGTAACCTCCATCCGACCTTTCTCTTGGATATGAAAGATAAGGACGAAATGGAACGAACTGAAAAAGCGGTCAAGGAGCTTTTTCAACTGGCCATCGATCTGGAAGGCACCATTTCAGGGGAGCATGGCATCGGTCTTGAGAAAAAGCCCTACCTGATGGATCAGATAGGCTCCGCCGGCATTGGCCTGCTGCAGGATATCAAAAAGACACTCGATCCCAAAAACCTGTTGAATCCTGGAAAAATGTTCGATATGCCCGGCACTTCGGCAAAGTGAGGTTAAAAATATAATGAATGTGAAATCATCTGTGGGCAGGGAAGCTGAGGCCCACCTTCTTGAAGCGGCGAAGGAATTCCAGAAATGCATGCAGTGCGGCAAGTGCCGCAGTGTCTGCCCTGTTTTTAAAGAAATGGGCAATGAACTCTATGTGGCCCGCGGCAAGAATAAACTGGCGGAAAAGATTGTCTCGGGCGATCTCGAGATAACCGACCGGGTGGAGGATGCCATTAATCAGTGCCTCAACTGCAAGACCTGTTCGGCAAACTGTCCCGCCGGAGTGAGCCCGGAGCATGTGGTTCTGCGGCTGCGCTGGTATATTACCACGCAAAAAGGGCTGCACTTTTTCAAGGCACTCATCTTCCGCCAACTGCTCTGGCGTAAGTGGCCGATTACCTTGGGCTGCGCTATCGTCGGCATTACCCAGAAGATGCTTTTCGGCATCGGACCGAAGAATCCGGTACGCCACCTGTTTCCGCTGTTCGGCTTCTCCAAGAGAAGGAATTTTCCCCAGCTTGCAATTCGCAGCGCGCAGTCGCAGCTGGCCGAGATCAATCCGCCGAAAAGCGGAACAGCGAAGATGCGCGTCGGTTATTTTACCGGCTGCGCCGGCAATCTGATCTATACCAATGTGGCCAGGTCGGTGGTCGATATTCTGACCGACTACGGCTATGAGGTGGTTATCCCAAAAAAACAGAAATGCAATGGTACCCCCGTGCTCGCCAACGGTGACTACGAAGGCGCCAAGCGACTGATGGAACATAATTTTGCTCTGTTCCGCAAGTATGAACTCGATGCCATCGTGGTTTCCTGCTCATCCTGCGGCATGGCGCTGAAGAAGGAAATCAAGGTGTTCCTCGACGATAGTCCGGAGCTCAGTGAGTTTACGGGAAAGGTCTACGATATAAATGAGTTCATCGTGAAGAACGTGGAGATACGGCCCGAGCATCTCGGTCGCATACCCTACAAGGTTACGTATCATGATCCCTGTCATATGGCTCGTGGTCAGGGGATTCGTGATCAGCCTCGGGATATTTTGAAAATGATACCGGGGGTGGAGTTTACCGAGATGAAAAACGCCGATACCTGCTGCGGTTCGGCAGGAAGTTACTGCATCACCCATTACGATACCGCGATCAAGATCAATAATCACAAGATCAAAGACATAGGTGATGCCGGCGTCGATATGGTCGCCACCGCCTGTCCGACCTGTGTCATGCATATTGCCGACAACCTGAAACAGCATGATCGGGAAGAGAATGTCCGCTTCGTGGTCGAGATTCTTGCCGATTCATTACGGGCGGCAAAGACGATTTGAAAAGTACCGTTTTCCGTCCGCCTCATTCCCCGGCTTTTCTGGAGCAACCTGGAAAAAAAGCTGGGAAAATACTACTGCCGTCATTCCGGAATCCAGCTCTTGGCTGGAACGACGGCGGGTTATTTCAGGCAAGTCGGATCAAGGTTGAGACAGGTCAAACTCCTTGCCGTTGAGGAACAGTTTGTTATCCCGTGTCTCTGCACTGTGATGGAGAATATCGCCTTCTTTGACAAAGAGACCGGTCTGCATTCCCGGGTAGGAAGGGGACAGCAGGAGCGGCGGTTCGCCGACAAGTTCGATCGGCAGTTTGATGTCTGAATTCAGATAGAAAATTTCCAAGGCCAGATCCGGCTGTCCGATGACCGGGGCGAATTGCATCAGGGTCATGTCCCTGAGCAACCGCAGGGTAATATCCGCCTTGACATCTCCCTGAGGGAGAACGACATGAAGGTCCGATATCTTAAGCTCGAGGTCTTTTTTCAGTAATTTCTCGTAGGCAGCGATGAGCTGGATACCGATGGTTCCCATCTGTTCTTCCACAAACTCTCCGGCCTTGCCGGGATCGTCCTTGAGAGCGGCAAGATTTTCCAGAACTTCAGACAATATTTCGGTATAGGCCGTCATGAAGTCCTCATACCCCTGAGTGTTCATGTTATTTACGGCAAACTGGGCAGAAGTCTTTTTAATCCTGTGCTGTCCTGCTTTGAGATCATCCATGGAGACATGTGTCTGTGCGGATAAGGTGTTCGCGTCGCTGTCATGATCAAGGACATATTTTCCGTCCATCCTGGTATATGAGAAGTCTTCCTCTGCAGCCTGTACTACGAAGTCACGGGCGGAAAAGTTCAAGTAGCCCTCCCAGATAAAGGTGGAAATCATCTCCAGCTCCGAATCAACACCAATCTCACCCACAGATACCTGCCCCGCGGCGTCTAAACCCTGCCAGTTTCCCGAGGAGGTAAAATGTTTTAAATCGCTGTCGGTGGCAATGGAAAATTCACCCGCATGTATATCAACAACTTCATCTTCCACGGTGATCGAAAATGGTTCTGAGCGGACCACCGATTCAATATCACCAAAAAGGGTGTAGGAGGTGGTGATGGTGAAGGGATTTTCTCCCTGCAGCTTATTTTCGATGAAACGCTGAAACCACTCGTTTTTCTCAAAGCTTGTGTTGGAGACGACTTTAATATAGCCGTGTCTGGCGTGCTCAGTGAAGATCATTTCCTCGATGCCGTACAATGCCTTGAGTGAGCCGAAATTGATCTTCCATTCAATGTCCGATGTTAGAAAATTTCTGTCATAGTCGATAATTTCCAGAGAGTAGTCGAATCCGCTCTCGGTATACATGGAATTAGCTTCTTCAAAGACATTACGTATGGTTTTCTCAAGCAGCAGCCCGTTGATAAAGGGTGCTCCCGCGGCAATAATCAGGATCAGCAAAACAACTGCAACTATTTTTTTCATTCAGTACTCCTTCAGTGGTTGTTTCTTCAATAATTATTAAAGCCCGCCTCGCTGCAAACGACCAAGGAACATATTGATTCTCAGCTTTTCATTTACTTACACCATATCATTTTTTTGACAAGTCTGTTCGAAGCTGGCACGACAGCATTACATCATGAAGAAGATGATAGAAAGCAAAAAGATAACATAAAAGGGCTGATAGCCGACGCTGAAGTAGCGTTTGCCTCTACTCTTCTTACCCGGCCGGAGTTGAGAAGTTTCAAAAATTGCGATGGTCGATTGTATATTTCAAAAGCTGAGGGAAGCGTGGTGAGGCTCGAGGCCTTAGCCGTGCCTCAAGGTGTTATGATACGTCTGCCTGTGGACTCTGCAGGCTTTGTGTCGGAGGAATATCGCACTACCGAAGAAGATGCTCTCGCCGAGCATATCGAGGCTTTCTTTGTGAAGGAGGCTCCTGCTCCTACCGTTAAAGAACGACAGTCTGGCTCAGATTTTATTGGCTTCAATCACTTTGTGAACATCCCCGGCGATTCTGCTCTGCACATATTCTTTTATGAGAACCGAGGGCGGTGCGAGCGGATCAAGGTAAACAGCTCGTTTGTATGCAGATCTAAATCAAGCGGAAGACGGCGCAGAGCCCTCCAGCTCCATACGGGTCGAAATATATCCAATTATGTCCTTCTGGGAGATAATTCCTTTAAGCTGACCATTTTCAACTACCATGAGGCGTGAATTACCGCTTTTGTTCATCCGCATCATTGCCTCGGTTACATCTTCCTGCGGAGATATTGTATTTTCCTCGGAGCAGTCCTGAGCCAGTTCTCTTACCTGGCGTTGCGGCCATAAATCCTGGCTGATCTCCTTGACTCTGTTCATGTGGATGCAGCCGACAAGACGCCCGTTTTCAACCACCGGATACATCTTGAAGTGATGTCGGTAGATATAGTTTTCCACGAGATCATGGACAGAGATGTCGGGATTGACATTGATTGGTTCGGTACGCATAAGCGAGGCGACGTTTTTTCCCTTAAGGTTTTGTTTGACCAGGACCTGCTGGTAGGACAGTTGAGCGGAGCTGTTTAAAAACATGCCGATAATGATATACCACACCCCACCAATCGGATTTCCGGTGAACAGGTTCAAAACTCCCAGGATCATCAGTACGATGCCGAAAAAGGAGCCTGCTTTGGAGGCGATGCTCGTGGCCCAGCGCAAATCCCCTTTGAATTGCCACAGGGCGGATCTGAGCACGCGTCCCCCATCCAGAGGGAAGGCTGGCAGCATGTTGAATACCGCCAGGATCCAGTTGATGAATGCCAGATAGCTGATGATAATGATTGCCGGCTCAAATACTCCTACCGTTGAAGCGCCACGAGCTATTGCATAGAGCAGAAAGCCTAGAATCAGGCTGCTTACAGGTCCGGCTATAGCCATGAGAAACTCGATTTTTGGAGATTCGGGCTCTTCATCCATTTCGGAGACCCCGCCTAAAAGAAACAGAGTTATATTGGAGATAGGCATGCCGTAATGCCGGGCGACAAGGCAATGCCAGAACTCATGAAAAAGAATGGAGGCAAAAAAGCCGATGGCGCCGAATGTGCCCATAATCCAGTACCAGGTCGTGGAAAGCCCTTCATAATAATACGGCAGGAAGCCAGTGGATAATGACCAGGTAATAAGTATGGCAATAAAAATCCAGCTGATGTTTACACGGATATTAAAACCGAGGATCCTGAACAGGGTAATATTTTTACCAAACACAGTGTTCTCCGTGGAGTGGACCGGCAGATTGTCGAGCTGCAGGTCCGTTTAAGTAAAATTGGTGGTCATCGCTTTTGAAAATGCCGATTCTGCAGTATTATTCCAGATAAGAGCAGAACAGCCCAGCCCCTGTACGTTTGGGGTGCAAATTTTGCGCCAGCCGTCTGGCGAATGATTTGCATATCAAAGATGGCCTGCTTTGTGCATATCTCAAGAAGAAGGGGATAGAATAAAAAGAAAGGAATAGAAGAGACTGAAAGAACCTTGATAATCTCTTGACGTTGCCAATAAGCCATCTTGGGTTCAATACAAGGCGCGAGTTTTTGGCAGGTTTCCCATTATACAGGAGTATGTTGAGGGCCAGCCAAAAACCTGGAACGCGGGAGATCGGGCTTTCTTGAAGTCAGCACTTATCGCGACGCCATGTGATTGATCATGTTATAAGGAAAGGGAATCAATGACATCTTCGACATCGTCGAGAATGAAGCGACTGCGGTCGCTCAGCAAATTACTGGACAGCGCTATTCCTCTTCCAGGCGGCTATCGTATCGGTCTTGACGGCCTTGTCGGCCTGATTCCCGGAATTGGGGATGTTGCCGGTGGAGTGGCTTCAAGTTATATTATTATAGAATCCGCGCGGCTCGGAGCCACCACCACTACCCTGCTTCGTATGGTTTTTAACGTTTTACTTGAGAGCATTATCGGCATTATTCCCTTTGTTGGCGACTTATTTGACTTTGTCTGGAAGGCAAACGAGAAAAATATGGACCTGATGGAAAAACAACTTAATTCCGCGCCCCCGCAAACCAGCCCGGAGCATCGTCTCAAGGTCACGGTTATCATTATCCTCGTTATCCTCTTTGCGGGTATCATAGCCTTGGCGTATCTGGGATTTTTACTTCTTTTTCGAGTGATTACTGCCCTGCATGGAGGTTGAGCCGGCAGTACATCAATAGCCGACCCAACGGCTTGAGGAAAAAGAATTTCTCTGCTGAACAATGAGGCCGGCGGAACTGATTGAACCGCAAAAAAAATTAATAACAGGAGAAAAAATATGGATGTCGTCAGAATAATACTTGCAATCCTGCTTCCCCCATTGGGTGTGTTCCTCCAGGTCGGCCTGGGGTTACATTTCTGGATTAATATTCTCTTGACGCTCCTTGGGTATATTCCGGGGATTATTCATGCCATCTGGATAATTGCCAAGAAATAATAGATATTTTCGAAAACCTGTTGTCCGGCATAACCGGAAAATGTCCCATTGGGCAGGAAATGAATTAATTTTATCTGTTCAGGGAAACTTCTTCTTGCCGTTGCCGGATACGGCAAAAGTACCGGGAGGTAGTGGTTGATTCATTTGTTGAGGCGAGCCATGGCGATGGCGGCGAGTTTGCTCTCCGCTGCCAGCAGAATCCGCCACGATGTCAGATGGCCAGCCAAAAACCGGCAACGCGGGAGATTGGGATTCTTGCGACGCCAGCATTAAAAATAAGGGATATGATGGTAATAATCATATTTGGGCTGCCGGGCACAGGGAAATCGTACTTTGCCAGGCACCTGAGTCAGGAAATAGATGCTGTCTATCTGAGTACCGACGAGGTGCGTCTTCATATGAAAAAGCAGGGCCGTTATGATGAGGAAGACAAACAGCTGGTTTATGACCGGTTGGAGGAAATGATGTCGGAACATCTAAAGAAAGGTGAAAATGTGATTATCGACGGCACCTTTCATGAAAAGAGAAGAAGAGATCAGTTCAACGGAAAGGCCCGCGAACTGGGGCAGCCCGTATTTTTTATCGAGATGCAATCCCGTGAGGAAACAGTAAAGGAGCGAGTAGAGCAAAAACGCGAATACAGCGAGGCAGATTATTCGGTATATAAGATGATACTCAACAGGTTTGAACCTCTCGAGATACCGCATTTGCAGCTGGAATCGGACCGGGACGCTCTTGAGGCTATGACAGAGCAGGCACGGCACTATATTTATGGATAATAATCAGATAAATACCTTGATCGAAAAGTGCAGCCTGCCGGACAGTTGTACAGCCATTGAATTGCGGAAAACCCATATTTCCTGGATCATTCTCACCGATCATTATGCCTTTAAGATCAAACGTCCTGTGAAGCTGCCATTTCTGGACTTTTCCTCCCTTGAAAAAAGAAAATATTTCTGCGAACGAGAGATTGAATTAAACGCCAGGCTGGCTCCGCGAATGTACCTGAAGGTTATTGCCATTACAGAAAATATGGTGACAGGCGACAATGGCGGCGATGGTGTCATCGATTATGCCGTGATGATGACAAAAATGGATAATCGAAAAGAAATGGGTGATTTGCTGCATAAGGACCAGGTCACCGGCGCCGATGTCGATAAGCTGGCCGATAAGATCGCGCAGTTTCATCGGAACACTGCTGTAGTCAGAGAGAAGGTCGATATCAGCCGATTCCAGAAAAATTTTGCCGAACTTGTGGAGCACCGTGATTTCGTAAGGCAAAAGCTGGGTCCCAAGTGGCTGGAAAAAATAGAATACAGTGTCAGGAAAGCAAAAGTATTTCTCGAAGAAAGCCAAAAGTATCTGGAAGAAAGGAACGCCGCGGGGTTGAGAAAAGACTGCCATGGCGACCTGAGTTCACACAATATATTTCTCTACGATAATCCGGTGATATTCGATTGCATCGAGTTTAACGATTCTTTCAGGCATATCGATATCTTGAATGAAGTGGCATTCCTGGGCACCGAATTTGATTTTTACGATAAACAGGAAATGGGAGAGCGATTTTATCAAAGATATCTTCATACCATGGAGCTGAAGGACGATGCCAAAAGCCGCAGGCTGCTCAGCTTTTTTAAAAGCTACAGGGCCAATATCCGCGCTAAGGTAAATATTCTGCATGTCAAATCCGGCGCGGTCAATCGTGATGAGGAAAGTCGTGTGATAGGGGATATCGAAAAATATATCGAATTGATGTTTTCTTATCTCAAGAAGCTTTATGCATGAGCTAGGAGCCTGTCGGAGAAAGCACTTCTCGGAGCCTTCGCTTACCGGCCCATCTTGGCGTTGTTTTCGGAAAATCAATGCTCGCAGGTAAGCGCAGACTCCGATATTAAGTATATGGCTGTGCTTGATTTCCTAAAAACGCCTTAATCTGAGGAAAAATTGCAATTCTCCGACACACTCCTAGAGGCCGTTTATTCCAACCTCTATCTTTTTCAGGCCAGAAGATATTTAAGGAAGGCCTGATAATGGTGAGGCAGGCTCCGTTTTTCCGCCGTGACTGCATAAAACGACCGTTTCATCTCAAGATTGAGAATATCGATAATCTGAATCCGGCCATGCTCGACCCCGTCATTGACTGCATGTCGCGAGATGATGGAAACCCCCATGTTGTATTTTATCGCCTCGGTGACCGCGGTGCTCGAGCCCAGGACCGCACAGATGTTGAGCTGGTCAATACCAATATTCTTTTCAGCCAGAAAACGCTCCATACTCTTTCGCGTGCCGGAACCTTCTTCCCTTAGGATAAATGGCAGTTCGAGCAGTGACCGGGTGGTGACGCGCTTATTGATGATCATCTTCGTTGAAGCGGCCAGGACCAGTTGATCCTCCCTGAAGGGATAAAAATGCAGCTTTTTTTCCTCGGTTCGCGCTCCGGTGAAGCCCAGGAGTATTTCGTTATTGAGCACCGAATCGACTACATCTGCTGAATCGGAGGTCCGTATTTCAAAAGAAATATTCTGATGGACTTTCTTGAAATCAGCGGCAAATTGCGGAAGGATAAAGGCACTTGGTATGGTGCTGGCCTTCATGATTATCTGCCCTGAAATGTCTTTGCCCACCGCAGTCAGATCATCTTTGAGTTTCTTCAGATCTTCCAATATCGCCAGAGCGCGCGGATAGAGGAGTTCCGCTTCCAGTGTGGGAATGATTGAGCGCCCCAGCCGGTCGAATAACTTACAGTCAAGACGGCTTTCCAGGTTGCGTATATGTTCGCTGATGGTAGGCTGACTGGTGAAGAGCTGCTCGGCGGCCTTGGTGAAGCTCCTGTTCCTGTAAACCGCGGCGAATATTTTCAGGTGTCGAGTTTCTATTTATACTCTCCTGTCTTAAAATTGTTTCAGAATCCTTTCAAAAGTGGTACTTAGGAAGTGTTATCTGAAAATCCTATAGCATATATAGCGATGTTTGGTGAATAAGGAAACAGAAATTTTGTAGAGAAAAGCATCGCCTCAACATTTTTTACGGGATCATCAACAATGAATATACTTAACCTGTTTAGAAAAAAGACATTGACCCGCCTGGCGCGTACCTGCGGCTGAGCGGCAAAAATTGGTCCGACTGTATTGTCGGACGCACTGCAGGGACTCAAGGCGCCCGAAGACCGCAATCTTCTGGTAGGGTATGAAACATCCGATGATGCCGCGGTTTATCGTCTCTCCGACGAGGCCGCGATGATCAACACCGTTGATTTTATTACCCCTCCTGTCGATGATCCCTACTGGTTCGGCCAGATAGCGGCGGCCAACTCCATTTCGGATGTCTACTCCATGGGAGGGCGTCCGCTGACCGCACTCAATCTGGTCATGTTTCCCTCAAAATATCTCGATATGGATGTTCTCAAGGAGATATTGCGCGGCGGACATGACAAAGTTGTCGAAGCGGGCGCTTGCCTGGTTGGCGGACACAGCGTCGATGACGAGGAGCCCAAATATGGGCTCTGTGTCAATGGAGTCGTCCATCCGGATAGAATCATCACCAATTCGGGGGCACAACCGGGTGATGCCCTGGTGCTGACCAAACCGCTCGGCACCGGGGTCCTCTTTAATGCAGTACGCTCGGGCCGGCTGCCCTTCCGGGAGATAGAAGAGAAGGTGCTGCCTGCAGTCGCCGCCCTTAACGGGCCGGCCATGGAGGAAGCGCTGAAATTGGATCTCCATGCAGCCACCGACATTACCGGTTTCGGAATTCTTGGGCATGCCGTGGAGATGAGTTATGGCAGCGGCTGTGAACTGCTGATCGAATATTCCAGACTGCCGGTCTATGCCGATAGCCTTGAAATGTATGACAAAGGTGAAACCACCGGCAGCAACAAGGCTAATCAGCAGATGGTGGAGGGCAAAAGGTTCAGCCTCCGCCGTGAGCTGCGGAATCGGGACAGGGGTTTGATTTTTGATCCGCAGACTTCCGGAGGGCTGTTGCTGGCTCTTCCTGCCGCCCAGGCCGACGACCTGATCACCTCTCTTCACCGAGCGGGTGTTACCGCGGCCGTCAGGGTGGGCGAGGTCACCGCTGGAAAAGCAGGTGTTGTTTTGAGCTGAAGTTGCTGCACTTTTATTGCAATGGCAGAGGAAAATGGCTGATAAAGAAAGACGAGTCATAGAATATCTCCGAAACAGCTCCTGGCTCTCCGGCGATATCTCCTGCACGTTCCTGGCTGCGGGTGAGTATAACGAGAATTATCTGGTCTCAGACGGTGACAAGCGTCTGGTCTTCAGAATCAATCACGGTACTCAACTTGGAATCGATAATCAGATCGAATATGAATTTAATGTGCTCAAGGCGGTTTGCCCATCCGGAGTCACACCGATACCCTATCAGTATGATCTTGAGGCCGAAGGGTTGGGAAACGGCGTGCTGTTGATGGAATATATGCCCGGCACCGCCTTTGACTTTTCTGCCGATCTACCGAAGGCAGCCCGGATTTTCGGCCGGATACATGCATTAGTGCCCGATGAGAAGCTTATTGTTCAGGCCAATCCGGCGCGTGATATTGCCGCCGAATCCTACGATCTGCTGAACAGGTACCCCGGCCCGCATTATCCTGAGGTGCGTTCCCGTCTGCTTGACTATCATGATTATATACTGGAGGGAGCCGAAGCCATGGCCTCGCTGTATGCCAACGAGAGCTACTGTATGGTCAACACCGAGGTCAATTCCGGCAATTTCATCATCAATGAACCTCGTTCCTGTCTGGTTGACTGGGAAAAAGCGGTGGTGTCCTACAGATATCAGGACCTGGCACATTTCCTTATTCCCACGACCACCCTCTGGAAAAGCTCGTTTCGATTTTCAGAGGAGGGGAAGCGGCAGTTTCTCAAGAACTATCTGGAGGCAGGTGAGAGCGGACTGCTGCTCGATGAAGTCTATGAAAAGACCCGACTGATGGAGCGGGTGATCCTTCTGAGAGCCCTGAGCTGGTGTTTCATGGCCCATCATGAATATACTTCGGCGGACAGAGCACTGGCGCATGATGCTACCTTTGCGGTAATTACCTCGTATCTGGATGAAGCCGAATGTTTCTTGATATAGACGCTGTCGAGAAAAGCTACGGGAATCTCCGCGTCCTTAAAAGGGTCTCTTTTCAGGTCAATGAGGGTGAGCTGGTTTCCATCATCGGTCCATCGGGGGCCGGAAAGACAACTCTGCTGAAAATTATTGCCGGGCTGGAGGAGGCTGACCGCGGTTTGGTAACCTCTACAGCCGATCTGCAGTATAATCCGGCTATTCTGGTCTTTCAGGATTATCTCCTTTTCCCCACCATGACCATCTTTGACAATGTTGCTTTCGGCCTGCGCTGCCGCAAAACCGAGGGAAGTGAAATCAGACGGAGGGTGCTGGATATGCTTGATTACTTCCAGATAGCCGATAAACAGAAGTTTTACCCCAACCAGCTTTCGGCCGGTCAGCAGCAACGCGTGGCCCTGGCCAGAGCGATGGTGGTCAGTCCCTCGATTCTGCTTCTCGATGAACCCTTTGCCAATCTCGACCGCAATCTCAAAGCGGAAACCGCTGAGTTTATCCGTAATTTTCAGCGAGAATATACCATCACCACTCTCAGTGTCACCCACGATCTCCAGGAGGCCTTTATGATGTCCGACAAGATCGGCATCATGCTGGATGGCCGACTGTGCCAGTATGACGATGTCAGGACAGTTTACAACCATCCGGTCTCTACCCGGGTCGCCGATTTCCTGGGGCATGTCAATATCATTCCGGCACGCTGCCTTGCTGCCGTTGGCCTTGAGGAAGAAAAACCGGCGGGGGATATCAGGGTCCGGGCCGAAGCCATTGGAATGGAAAAGGACAGCAACGGTCATGGTCTTGTCACCAATATTCTTTTTGCCGGGCACTTTATAATATATCGAGTGCATCTGGATGATATTGTCCTCACAGCCTACAGTTTTAATCCTGATTTTGCCGAAGGTGATCGGGTAAGGATTTACATCAAGCAATTCATTCCTATGGAGGACCGACCATGCGATTATTCCGGCTAGCGGCAATAATAATTTCTCTACTCAGCATATCCATATCCGGGATATCCCGGGCTACGGCAGCGGACTCCTTCGAGCTGCTGGTCCGGGAGGCAAAGGGTACGGAGGTGAAATGGTTTATGTGGGGCGGCTCACCCACCATAAATTCCTGGGTCGACACCTATGTTGTCGCTGAAGTAAAAAAACGCTATGATATCAAATTGAAACGAATCCCGGCCGATGCGGCGATTTTCATCAATAAGCTGCTCACCGAAAAACAGGCGGGAAGAGAAAAGGGCACCATGGATCTTCTCTGGGTCAATGGAGAAAATTTTAAAAACGCCAAGGAAAATGAATTGCTGTATGGGCCGATAACCAAGGTGCTGCCGAATTTTTCATTGGTGGATCCTGCCTCCGTGGCCTATGATTTCGGCTTTCCGGTGCAGGGGTACGAAGCCCCTTTCGGCAGAGCCCAGTTTGTCTTCGAATATGATACGGCAACGGTTCCTGTGCCCCCGGATTCCTTTGCCGCGCTCAAGGAATGGGTGAAGGAAAATCCAGGTAAATTCACGTATCCCAAGCCGCCTGATTTTACCGGATCGGCATTTATTCGCCAGGCATTCTATGCCCTCACCGGAGGCCACAGTCAATATATGGAAGGGCTCGATGAGGAACTCTACAGGAAAAACGCGCCGAAGCTCTGGGAGTATCTCAATGACCTCAAGCCGTATCTCTGGCAGCAGGGCAGGACCTATCCCCGGGATATCGGTGCTCTCGATACCTTGTTCGAGAGGAGAGAGGTGTTATTGAATATGAGCTATCATCAGGCCAACGCCCAGAGCAGGATTCTTCAGGGGCGTTATCCCGAGAGTGTCCGCACCTTTGTTATGAAGGAGGGATCGCTCTACAACACCCATTACACCGCCGTGCCCTATAATGCAGCCAATCGTGCCGGGGCACTGGTCGTTGCCGACTTCCTGCTCTCTGCCGAAGCGCAGCTGCACAAGAATGAACCCCGCAACTGGGGAGATTTTACGGTACTTGAGCTAAATCGTCTGGATGAGGAGATGCGCACCCGTTTTGAGGAACTTGAACTTGGCGAGGCAACTCTGCCGCTCTCCTCTCTGGCATCTGCCGCTGTTCCTGAAATACCTTCGGCCTATCTGGAACTTCTCGAGCGTGACTGGGAAAAGCTGGTATTGCGCGGCCGGTAGGATAGATGCGGCGCTCCTTCATTCTCCTCAGCCTGCTTCCCCTGCTTATCCCCTTTCTGGCCGTCATCGGAGGCGGGCTCCTGGTTACCGGATTACAGTCTTTCGGGTTGATGATGTATTCCTATACCTACGAGGATATGTTCTTTGCCTACAAGGAGCTGTTTGGAGATACCTGGTTTCTGCAATCGGCTCTTTTTTCGCTCTATGTCGCTCTTACGGCAACACTGATTTCCATAATCATCGGTACACTCTTTTCCTATCTGCTGTGGAGGCTGCCGGGCAGGTATCACAGCTGGACCGTCGTCTATAAGATTCCATTGATTCTGCCGCATATCGCCGTCGGTTTTATCGGTATTATCCTCCTCTCGAAAACCGGCATCATGGCCTCCATCGCCTATCAGCTGGGCCTGATCGATTCGTTTGAGGCCTTTCCCAATCTGCTCTATACCCGATCCGGATTTGCTCTTATCGCCGCCTACATCTATAAGGAAACACCTTTCGTGATGGTCATGGTCTATGCCATCCTCAGCCGCTTTGACCGCCGCATTATGGAAACGGCGGGCATGCTCGGAGCCTCGCAGCTGCGCATCTTTTTTACCCTGATTCTGCCCTTTATCATGCCGGTGATCAATACCACCTTTATTATTCTCTTTGTTTTTTCCTTCGGTGGCTTTGATTTACCCTTTGTACTCGGCGACAGCTATCCCGGCATGATATCGATACGGATCTATGACTATTTCTTCCAGAAGGACTTAACGATGCGGCCGGTGGCCATGGCCATGCTTACCCTGGTTTTCTGCTTCTCTCTGATCTTTATCCTCTCCTATCTCAAATTTTCTTCACGTCTGGAGAAGGGGGTGCGGAAATTATGATCAGGTTCATGCTGCTGCTGACCCTCTTTTTTGCGGTGTTTGTCTCTCCACTGATCGTCCTGCTCCTCTATGCTGTTTCATCGGCCTGGATGTTTCCGCAGATTAACCCCACCGACTTTGACTTGAGGAGCATCTCTTATCTGCTGGCCCACAAGGAAGACATTATCCTCAGTTTATTTATTTCCTGTGCCTATTCCTTCGCCACGGTTCTGCTGACATTGGTGCTGACCGTGCTGCCGGCAAAACTTTTTGCCCGAACCTCCTTTACCGGGAAAGCATTTCTCGAGGGCCTCTTTCTTGCCCCCGCGCTTATCCCGCCCATGGCGTTTGCCATGGGGGCGCATTATTTTTTTATTCATCTCGGCATAGCCGATACCTTCATGGGGGTCGTCATCATACTCGGCCTCTACAGCTATCCCTATATGCTGCGGGCATTGACCGCCGGCTATCAAACCCATGGTGAAGGTTTCGCCATCTGTGCCCGCAATATAGGCGCTTCATCCCTGCGTATCCTGATCACCATAGAGCTGCCGCTGCTGCTGCCGGCTATTGTCGCCGGAGCCATCATTGTCTTTCTGGTTTCCTTTTCCGAATATTTTCTGGTTTTCCTCATTGGCGGCGGCACGGTGCCTTCCTATTCCGGTTATATTTTTCCTCTGCTCAACTCATCCGATAAGAGCGTGGCCTCGCTGTTAACCCTGATCTTTCTTATTGTGCCGATCATTCTCTTTGCCCTGATCGATCGCATTATCTATGCCGTCTATCGCAAGCGCGGATTAATGTAGAGTGTCATTCCCTGTGGTCATCCTTACAGTCACCAATTGGAGGCCTATGTCCCTTTTTTGCTTTTCATTTGCTAAACTTGTCTCAAGAGAGTCAGCCATTCCAAAATTGACAAAGAGCTTTAGTTATGAAACTTGCACAATCAGTAAAAATCGGAGCCTGGCTGCTTATTGTTTTAAACCTTCTCATGGCCTTCGGTTCAATATGGAAAATCATGCGAATGGCTCCAGCCATAAAGGTAATAATAGCTCAAAACCTTGATGCCGTCCATACGGAGCGGCTTAAGGCGCTGATAGGACCCATCGGCTACAACCACGTCCACCTCAAGTTTTTTCAGTGTTTGCGCCAGGGCCTTTGTCCAGGGAGAGGCCCCTACGCTTAGCAGACCGTTTTCTTCTTCTGCCGCCAGGGATATCTTTCGCGCCAGCGGCCCCAGGGAGAGTCCATGCACCAGCACGGTTACAATAATGATCAGAAAGACGATCGGCAGAAGCGCCTCGGCGTCCTGGTAGCCGGCAGCGACCAGCGCCGGACCGAAAATCCCTGCCGTGGCCGCCGCCAGGATGCCGCGAGGTGCGATCCACGCCAGCGGCGAGAAAGAGCGGATTTTTTACGGTACCGCGACTATGGCATGCACGCTATGCAGTCCAGCCGTTCCGGATAGATTTGTTATGCTGTCCAGCCAATCTGAAAAAGAGAGTGTTAGTGTTAGGCTCAGACCATGAAACTTCTAATGCTTTTAGAAAACGAAACGTAGATGGCATACAAGTTGCATTATAGCTTGCCAAAAAGCTAAGAACGATATCCAACTGGCGGGGAGCGGCCTGGGAGGAAGCCAATCGAACCCTCCAGGGGAGTCAATATTTCTATTATTCGATAATTTTGTCTGGAATCCCGTAAATACTGAGATGGAGGAAATTTCATGGACCACGCCCAAGGCTTCAGTAGGCGAGAGATCCTCAAGGCTGGCGGTGCCGCCATTTTCCTTGCCGGACTGCCGTTCTCCGTGCCGTTGCCGGCATGGGCCGCCTCCGGAAGACCGGATCTCATTCCGACCGGACCGCGGAGTCGCTATGACCTGACTATCAAATATGCGCCCTTCTTTGTCAACGGCCGCGAAGGACGCGCCACCGTCATCAACGGCACCGTTCCGGGGCCGTTGATCCACCTGCGGGAAGGCGATGAGATCAGGCTCAACGTCACCAATATGCTCATGGATACCGAGCATTCGTCCATCCACTGGCACGGCATCCTGGTGCCCTTTCGCATGGATGGAGTTCCTGGTGTCAATTTTGACGGTATCCAACCTGGCGAAACCTATGAGTACCATTACAGGGTGAAGCAGGCAGGCACCTACTGGTACCACAGCCACTCAAGGTTTCAGGAGCAGACGGGCACCTACGGACCGCTGATCATCGATCCCAGGGACGGCGAGCCCTTCAAGTACGACCGGGATTATCCCATTGTCCTTTCCGACTGGTCCTTCGAGGATCCGGAGACAATCTTCCGGCATATCAACCTCGAAGGCCACTACTATAACTTCCAACGGCGTACCATTTGGGAATTTTTTGAAGACGCCCGGGAGCGGGGCCTGGCAAAGACGGTCAAGGATCGCATGGCCTGGGGCAGAATGCGCATGAGCCCCGTCGACTTGCTCGATGTCACCGCCTACACCTATACCTATCTGATGAACGGCCACTCGCCCAACATGAACTGGACGGCGCTGTTTAACCCCGGAGAGATTATCCGCCTGCGCTTCATCAACGCTTCCACCATGACCAATTTCGACATTCGCATCCCGGGCATGGACATGGAGGTGGTCATGGCAGACGGCAAGGCTGTGCGTCCGGTTCCAGTACACGAGTTCCGCATCGGTGTGGCCGAAACCTACGACGTGCTGGTCAGGCCGAGACAGGACAAGCCCTTCACCATCTTCGCCGAATCGCTGGATCGCAGCGGCTACACGCGCGGCACCCTCTCTCCCGAGCCGGGCCTTTCGGCGCCGGTTCCCCAGCTGCGGCCGAGACCCGTCCGACGTCTGGAGGATATCGGCATGGGCGGTATGGACAAGACCTTTTTCGGCATGAGCAGGGAAGAGAAGATGCCGCATGGCAAGATGCAGCATAGCAATAAAGGTCAGCCTCCGCGCCACGACCCGCGCATACCTGGACCGAATGGACCGACTCCGTTTAAGCCGGAGAAATCCAACGCCAACGTGGTCATGGTGATCATGAATCCCAAATACCGGCTTGACGAGACCGGCATCGGCCTTGGAGACGACGGCTGGCGGGTGCTGACCTACGACGACCTCATCTCCACGGAGCCGCAGAAGTATTCCGATATCGTCGACAGGGAAATGACCGTCAACATCACCGCCAATATGGAACGCTACATGTTCAGCTTCGACGGCAAAAAGTTCAGCGAACATCCCGGCCCCTATCTCTTCCGGCACAATGAACGGCTGCGTCTCTTTCTCGTCAACCACACCATGATGGAACATCCCATTCACTTGCATGGAATGTGGATGCAGCTGGAAAATGGTGCGGAAAAGCTGCCCTTCAAACATACCATACTTACTAAACCCGGCGAGGTGCTGTCGGTATTAATCACGCCCATTGAAAAAGGAGACTGGGCTTTTCACTGCCACCTGCTCTACCACATGGAAGCCGGGATGGCCCAGGTGGTCCGCGTAGCCTGAAAAGGAGGATTTGCTGATGCGACACCTATTCACCATGATGATATGCGCTGTCATTTCTCTGCCGGCAGGAGGTTTTTGTGCCGAGGGATCGTATACCGATCCCGAAGAACGTGACTTCCCAGCCGATTATAGCGAGGTCGAGACAGATCCCGAGGTCGGCCAGCGTGTACAAAAGCACGTGCAGGATGCCCAGCAGGGGGCGCAGCAGAATTTCGATGTGCAGTTCGTGCATGACAACGAGCTTTTTACTCGTTTCATCGGCGACCGTATCGAATACCAGAGCAGGGAGGGTGATGCGGCGCTGTTGTGGGATGTGCAGGCCTGGGCCGGTTTCGACTACAACAAGCTCTGGTTCAAAAGTGAGGGTTCCTGGCTGGTGGATGAGGAAAAGGTGGAGGAGGCTGAGACGGAGTTGCTCTACAGCCGTAACATCTCGTCATTCTGGGATTTGCAATTGGGTATTCGCCACGACTTCAAGCCTGATCCGGACAGGACCTTTGCCGCCTTCGGTATCCAGGGACTCGCACCATACTGGTTCGAGAGCGAGGCCACCGCTTACCTCAGTGAAGACGGCGATCTTTCCGCTGTTGTCGAAGTTGAGTATGACATGCTTCTCTCCCAGCGTCTGGTCCTCCAGCCGCGCTTCGAAACCCTTGTGGCCTTGCAGGAAGTTGAAGAATACGGTGTCGGTCAGGGAATCAACTTCATTGAGATGGGACTGCGGCTGCGGTATCACTTCACCAGGGAGTTCGCTCCCTATATCGGCGTTTCATGGAACCGCAAGCTATTTGAAGCGGAGGATCTGGCCGAGGCGGAGGGTGAGGATACCGATACGCTGTCCCTGGTCGCCGGTCTCAGGATATGGTTGTAAAGAGAGCGTGCTACCAGCTTCTTTTGCGGCCTGTATCTATATGGATAAAATCCGATGCGGGATAATAGCCGACACCGCCGTCATGGAGCTGCATTGCCAGATCTCGAAGTGTGCGGGTGGACAGCTCTGAGGCCCTGATATCAAGGGCTCTTCCCTGCATATGTAAGCTTTTCCGAGCCACTCCGGAGCTGTTTTTGCGCAAACTGGCGTTGGTCTTCGGTGAACGATATCCGGATATTATCTCAAAGGAGGCCTGCTGAGCGCATCGGTTCTGGATGGCATAGAGGCTGTCAAAGAGACGGGGATCGAGAGGATGTTTTTCACCGGTGCGAAAATCGCAAAGAAAGTCTTCCAAAGCTTGACGCACAGAACGATAGCCTCCCGGACTGTATTTGATTTCCAGGTTCCGACCGGTGTGGGTGTGATAAAATCGCAGCCTTTTCGATTCCTTTTTCATCGCCAGCACGCCATCGGGCAGGAACAGACCGGCGGCAGTGCACAGCGAAGCGGAAAGAAAGGAACGCCTGCTCATGGATCTTTGAGTATCCACTATGCTTTGTCCTCCTCTGGTGTATTTTTCTATATTCATTTTATATTCAGTGCCTTAAGTAGCTTTTTGTCACGGGCGTAAATGTCCTCATTAAAATGGATTCTGCCATTTTTGTCTACCCATGCCGTCTGGTAGGTCAGATGCACCGGCAAGGGCGGGCTTATGCGCAGCACCTTTCTCTTCTGAGACGCAATCAGCTCTCTTATTTTGGCCTCATTCCAGCTCTGTTCATTCTCCTCGAGCATGAATACCGCCAGCTGAACAGGGGTGGAGACCCGGATGCAGCCATGGCTGAAGTACCGCCTCTCTTTAGTAAATAGATTTTTTGTTGGGGTATCATGGAGATAAACGGAATAATGATTAGGGAAAACAAACTTGAGCTGGCCTAGAGCGTTACTTGGCCCAGGGTCTTGACGGAGTTTGTAGCGGGCCATCTGTCCAGGTGTTACCCCGGCCCAATCGATTGCTGTGGAGTCGAGTTCGATCCCGTCTTCCTGCCAGCTTGAAAAAAGGCGTATATTTTTCTCCACCAGAGAATGGGGATTCTCACGTAATTCTGATAGCTTCTCATTAACAGCAATGCTAGGTGGGATATTCCAGAAAGGATTGATTTCGAGATATTTTATCTGATCCGAAAAAACAGGGGTCTGATGCTGAAACTGCCCGACGATTACCGGGATATTGAGCTGAAGCTCTCCCCCACGATAGGCGTACAGTCTGAAATTTGCTATATTGACAAGGACATATTCCTCACCGATATCGTGATCCTGCCAGCGCCAGCGCGCCATGTTGACTCGAATCTGTTCAACCCGCTCCGCGGGAGAAATGTTGAGTGCAGCAATGGTTTGGGGCCCGATAAGTCCATCTCTTTGCAGTCCATGCAATTCCTGAAAGAGCAGTATTTGCTCCTCAAGGTGGTCGTCATAGAGTGTCCTCTCATCCTGATTAGGAACTCGGCCGGCAAAGAGAGCCAGACGTCCCCTGATCAGGGGGATTCTGCCATCATTATCTCCAGGGTGAATGGTAGTATTCCGCTCAATCTCCTCCAGGGCAGTCGACTGCTCCATGTTGCGGTAGACGGCAAGCCCTGCTTTCAAAGCGCGATAGTGCATATTTTGCGGAGGCATTTGCCGAAAAAATCGATCAAGATCCGTAGCGGCGATCATCCTCTCAACAATGTCAACCGGGGTAAATTGTTGTTTTCCGGCCTCTGCGAAGAGTTCAGGGTCGACAACATAGGGTTCAAATTCTCCTTGGTTGACATTATGGATATACTTTACAGCATTGAAGGTGAGCAGCGTGTCAAGCCGCGCCAGGGATGACAGAGAAGGATCATGCCAGAGGGCCTCGATTTCTTCTACCTCATAACTGCCGGCATCCAGCCCTTCCTCTGCGGCATTTTTCAGGTATTTCAGGATAACGGCGGCCCGCGTACCAGGTCCGTCGGCCGTTACCCAGAGGGGCTGAGCCCCGGTTTCATGGTAAATCGTTGCCAGGCAAACATCTTTTTGGCGGATGGCGTGATTCTGCTGGTCGCGGACGACCAGCTCAACCGGATAACATTCCAGAAACCGAGTCATTTCTTCGGCAAGTGACGGGCCTTGGGCCTGCGCTGCAGAGACAAAAGCGGCAGGGAGAACCAACACCAACAGAGATATCTGAACTCTTTTCAAAATGTTCATGGTAACACACATTCTCATTTAGCATTTTTACCGGAAAGTGTTGGTTTCCTGATGTAAAGCATGCCGAAGATCCATACTTTCATTGTTGTAGCCGGCAATTCTGTTCCGGTCCTGTTGGTTAGAGGGGAAACAGCGTGCTCACCGATTCTGATTGTCTGCTGCCCTTTTCTTTTTGTAGGGCAATACCACAACACTTTAGCAAAATATACCAGAAACACCAGTCCGTTCCTTGTCTATCGACAGGTTCAGGTAAAAAAAATATCATTATTGCTGATTTCATTTTCATACCGGGGAGAATAAATCGAGACATCCGTCTTACGTATTATCAAGGAGAAACGGAGATTTCTCATTACCACCAGGTGTTTCAGCAAACTTTAACCTAACATATATAGAGCCAGCATAGAAACCAAGTGCAATGGTGGAACTTTTCTCTAAGTACCATAGAGAAACTATGTCGGTCTTTCATTGTCTGCCATTGCTTCACTTGCAATTCAGAATTCCGTTCCCGGTGTGACCCATCTTGACGGCAGCTTGAGAACTATTATTATTACTATTAAAGAGGATGCAGAGCCTTTCTTACGATACGTAGACATATGTGAGAATGACGGTGCCTGCTGCAGGCCTGCACCCCGGAAGCGCTTTCCGCCACAACAGCAGTCACTCGCTGCCCGGGACTGGGACCAGGGTGATTGTCTTTTATAGAGATGGAGGTTTATTATGTCCCCGCTCTCAAGCCAGCTTACGGAAAAATTCCTGAGCCTTGCCGAGATGATGGGTATCACCGAACAGGACCTGGAGCAGCGCAAAAAATTCCTCGAGTTCGGAAGTGAAGACGAACAGCGATTGAGAGAGCTTGCTTCTCTTGCCGAAAACAAAGCCGACCAGATCATCGGGGCATTCTACAAACACCTTTTGCAGTTTGATGAGATGAAGGCGTTTTTCCCTGATTCAGCCACCCTTGACAGGGTGAAGGCCAAACAGAAAGCCTACTTCGTCCGTCTGATGCAGGGAGATTACGACCTGACTTATGCCGAAGACCGGCTCCGGATAGGCGCTATTCACGAGCAGATAGACCTACCAGTCAACCACTACCTGGCCATGTACAATTTCTATTTGCGAACAGCCGGAAAACTCATTTTTGAAAGCAAAAGCAGTGAATCGGAAAGCGCGACTGCAGCTTTCTTCTCACTGGTAAAACTCACCTTCCTGGATATCTCTCTGGCCATTGACACCTATATTGACTCGCGTGAGCGTACCATTAAGACACTGCAGCGTGAAGCTATACGGGAATTGTCGACTCCGGTTTTACCTTTTCGTGAAGGCATGCTGCTCTTGCCTATTATCGGCCAGATTGATTCTCAGCGCGCCCGGCAGTTGACCGAAGACCTGTTGGAATCAATCCGTGCCAATCGGGCCAAGGTGATTGTCATCGATATTACCGGTGTGGCCAGCGTCGATTCCCGGGTGGCCAATCATCTGCTGCAGACGGTTGAAGCGGCACGCCTGATGGGTGCCGAAGTGGTGATCTCCGGCATTTCTCCTGAGATTGCTTTGACCATGGTGACCATAGGTATCGACCTGGGGACGGTCCATACCGTCGGCGATCTGCAAAATGGCATAGAACATGCGGAGCGGCTGCTTGGATATCAGGTCAAAAAATATAGGGAGAGTGATGACAACTACGATGAGGATGAGAAGTCATGGAGGTTCCGATCTTAAAACAGGGACATTTTCTGATTGCCTCGATACAGGGCGCATTGACCGATGCCGATCTCAGAAGTCTACAGGAAAAACTTATTCGAGAGGTTCGCCGCCACCGGTCCAGGGGCGTGGTTATCGATGTGACGGCACTTGACATCATGGATTCGTTTGCGGTCCGGATTCTGCGTACCATAACTGCGATGGTCCGTCTTTTAGGTGCCAAAGTGGTGATTGTCGGCATCCAGCCGGAAATCGCTTTTTCCATGGTTCAACTGGGATTGACTCTGCAGGGAAGTATGACCAGCCTTGATCTGGAAGATGGTCTTGCCATGCTCAGGAAAGCTGAACCAAAAAACGGAACAAGCGGTCATGGACCCTGAAATTATAACTATCTCCGCCGATGTGGACGTGATGTCCGCTCGCCTCAAGGCGCGCCAGCTGGCTGGTAAAATCGGCATCTCCGGCAGTGATCTGACTCTTTTGGCCACCGCAATTTCCGAAGTTGCCCGCAACATCGTGCAGTACGCGGGCTCCGGCGAGATAGAGTTCAGCAGTGTGGTTGTGAGCGGCAGACGTGGTCTGGCTGTCATTGCGCGTGATCAGGGACCCGGCATAGATGATATCGAACAGGCGATGCAGGATGGCTTTACTACTTCAAGGGGCATGGGAATGGGACTTCCCGGAGCGAAGAGGCTCATGGACGACTTCGAGATCATCTCCGAAACGGGTAAGGGAACCATCGTCCGGATGGTTAAATGGGAACGAAGCCAATGATCACTTCTGATTACGGGGAGCTGCAGTGGAGTGTTGCCGGGCGACCGATGCCTGGTGAAGAACTGTCCGGGGATAATTATCTTGTTGTCCGTACACCGACAGGCTGGCTTCTGGCGGTGGTGGATGGACTGGGTCACGGCCCTGAAGCGGCTGCAGCCGGCAGTGCCTTGATCTCAACCTTTGTCGACCACGTGGAGGTGGATTTGGTCCAACTTGTCCGGTTCGGTCACGAAGCACTGAAAGGTACTCGCGGTTGCGCCTGTGCCCTGGCCGCCATCGACAGCCGGCAATGTCTGCTGGGTTGGATCGGCATCGGTAACGTGGAGGGAGTAGTGCATCGGATTCAGGGGGAGCGGCTTTTTGCCGAATATATCACCATGCGCGGCGGCATCGTGGGCTACCGTCTGCCCAATCTGCAGCCGACGTTTGTCAATCTTGACGACGGGGACCTTCTGGTCATGGCAACCGATGGTATAAACAGCGATTTCGTTCAGATGATCGCCGGTCGAGATCCGGAGAGGCTCTCAGCCTCGATTCTCAACAATTATGCCAAATCCACTGATGACGCCCTGGTGCTGGTGGCATGCTGGTGTCCTCAGGCTGGACGACAGGAGGATGATTTGAAGTGAATAATCTTCCCCAGGGCGATCTCCCCGCAGCATTTGCCGTCGTATATCGGCAGGCCTTGATGGCGTACGTCACTGGTGAAACCAGTGAAGAATCATTAATGCAGGCCTATGATCTAGGCAGGAGTGCGGTCGACAAAAACATTAATATTCTTGAACTGATAGCCATGCACCAAGAGGTCCTCAGGGAAGCGGTGCCGACAGAAGGTGCCGCATCACATCTCAGAGAATACCTCACCCGGGGCCAGGAGTTTCTGGCAGAGGTAATGGCACCCTTTGAAATGATGCATCGCAGCTTCAATGAGACCATCAGCCAGCTCCAGGAGATAAATGCCACTTTGGAGCAGCGGGTGGAGAAAAGGACTCGTGATCTCCGTGAGAGTGAAAGCAAGACAGCAGATCTTGCCCGGCTCTATCGTATTCTCAGCAGCATCAATTCAACCATTGTCCGGCGGCAGGACTGTGGAGAACTGTTTAGGGAGGCATGCAGGATAGCCGTCGAGGACGGAGGCTATCAGATGGCCTGGATCAGCGTGGAAGGAGAGGATGAGCAGTCTGCGGCCAATACCTGTTGTCGCTTGACCGATGATGGGTCGGCCTGTCAGGTTACACCCATCAAAACCATCTCGAATGAAGTCGATGAGGATCTTGATAAGCTGTATCGCGATGGCGAACCGGTGGTTCGTCATCGGCGGCGGGAGAGTATCATCGCCAAAGCCGGCGCCGCCGTCGAGTACGCCGCCTATGCCCTACTGCCTTTGCAGCTTGAGGAAAAGACCGTCGGCGTGTTTGCCTTTTTTTCCCGGAACCCGGAGGATTTCAACGATGCAGAAATGCAGCTGCTTGTGGAACTGGCGGGAGATCTCTCCTTCGCCCTCGATCATATCAGTAAAGAGAAGCAGCTTAACTATCTCGCCTATCACGATGCCTTGACCGGGCTCTTTAACCGCAACTTCCTCATGGAACACCTGCCGCTGCAGTTCAGGGTGGCCACGCGGGCCGACAACATGGTGGCCCTGCTGATAATCGATCTCCTGCATTTCTCCGGTATCAATAACACCTATGGCCGGCATGTGGGTGATCAGCTGTTGAAACAGGTTGGACGGCGTCTTTGCGATGCCACCGGTAACCAGGAAACTGTCGCCAGGGTTGGGGCCCATGGTTTTGCAGTTTCACTGGCCGGTCTGATGAACACCGACCAGGTTGCCCACAGACTGGAACAGGAGGTGCTCAATAATTTTAATGAACCATTCAAAATCCATGATGAGGAGATCCATGTCAGAGTTCGTGTCGGCATCGCATTGTTCCCTTCCGATGGCACCGATCCGGATGCATTATATAAATATGGAGAAATGGCACTTAAAAAAGCGCATAGTCAAGGAGTAACATACCTGCTCTACAACCCGGCCATGAATGATCGGATAGTTCAATCAGTTACTATGGAGGCCAAACTGCGTAACGCCATCGTCAGAGGCAGGCTGGTTCTGAGCTATCAACCAAAAATCTTCACTGCCGATGAGAGCATTGCCGGCATGGAGGTTCTGGTGCGCTATGATGATCCTGAAGAGGGTCTGGTTTTCCCTGGTCGTTTCATCCCCCTGATGGAAGGGACCGATATGATAATAGAGATTGGAAACTGGGTAATACGGCATGCTGTCGATGATCTGCTGCGGTGGCGCCAGTTACAGCTTGACCCGCCGAGAATTGCGGTCAATGTCTCACCCTATCAGTTACGGCAGCCAAACTTTGTCCGCTCTTTGATGCAGATGGTGGGCGATACGGAGGATCATGGTCTGGATATCGAAATCACCGAAGGTGCTCTCATGGAGGACGCAGAGGAAAATGTTTCCAAGCTCCGGGCGATAAGGGAATCAGGTTTCGGCGTCGCCATCGATGATTTCGGTACCGGCTACTCCTCTCTCAGTTATCTCAGCCGGCTGCCGGTAACAGCCCTGAAGATCGACCGCTCCTTCATCCTGGACATGACTGAACGTTCCAGTAGCCGTGCTATTGTCTCAACCATCATTAACCTGGCGCATTCGCTCAATCTGGAGGTGATAGCCGAAGGAGTCGATCGGGAGGAACATGTGAAGCTGTTGCGCGGCTTCGGCTGCGATATTATCCAGGGAAATATCTACAGTCTTCCTTTATCCAAAGAAGAGATGACGGCATTGCTGAGGAGGCGTAAACGCGAGGGTGGAGTGTTTCACTGGTCCTGATTTCCAGCGGTGTTTCCTGCTTTTTCAGTCAGCAATTTATCCAGCTGGCCTGCAAACTTCTGCCGGTCACTGTTGCTCAGCGGTGCGGGACCGCCTGTGTTAATACCATTTGAACGTAGATCATCAAGAAAATCTCTCATGCTGAGTCTGCCGCCGATGCTTTCTGCGGAGAACATCTCACCGCGCGGGCTCAGAGCATGGCCACCTTTGGCAATAACCTCGGCCGCCAGGGGAATATCAGCGGTAATCACCAGATCGCCGGCTGCTATATTTTCCACTATCTTTTTATCGGCAACATCGGGACCGGCGCCGACTAACATCTTGTGTATATATGGTGAATGAGGAATGCGCAGGGGAGTGTTGGCAACCAGGATGAGCTGCATTTTTTTGCGAAGTGAGGCTTTGTACAATATCTCCTTAATGACCGCAGGACAGGCATCGGCATCGATCCATATTTTCATATAACGACATTTTTCTGCTGGGGTTCGCGGTTTAAATGCTGCCAGCGGGAGATTATTTCTGTAACAAATACAGTATCTCAACTTCCGCTTTTGGTTTTACTGAATATATTCCCAGGGAATTTGTCCAGGCTTGAAAAAGTACCTTGGACAATGGTGTCCGGCAAGGGAAAATATCTAAACACCTGCATGTTGTGATTGGCGGACAGACATTTTTTAAAACTACTAATGTATTTTTTTCTCCGGCTTAAAAAAATCCACAATTTCAATGCATAACAGGCCGAAAGGCAGGTATCCCATATAGCCCAGAATCGGCATTTCGAAAATCTTGAAGCGATGGACATAAGGAATACTATATATCCATTTGGCGAGGCTGTAGAAATTCCACATTTCCCAGAAAACGCCACAGACCAGGGCTGCCAGTGCGGCCGACATAGCCGGGCGCCAGTCCCCGGCCGCCATGACCGATAAAAGGGTGGGCTGTCGGGCAATATGCCGCAGGGTTGTCAGGATGAGCAGGGGCGAGACCCATAGAAGAAAGAAAAGCTCTTCAGGCCATAGTCCTATACCTGTCAATCCTGCCGCGGAGATCAGCAGGACCAGCCAGTTTACGAATCCGGGAATAGATTTTCCAAATGAGGGGAAACCGTGGAATCTGTTTCTGAACCATGCCATTCTGAAGAGCAATTCTCTGGTTGTATACACCGCAGGCAAAACGGTAGAAAAAGAGATGGTTGCATGAATGCTGTATCCCAGCGGACCATAATCCACTCCGGTATAGAACCAGTTCAGGACAAATTGATTAAGGTATTCGAAAAACCACCAGAAAACCGCGCTGAGCGGGAATAAACCGGCAAAAAACAAAGACTCATGCAGCAGCGGGCAGCTGCCGGATTGACGAACACATAAAGCATTGGCGCAGACGATGTATGAAAACCACAGGGGAATGAAGGTGAGGCGCTGATATGGCGCAAACCAGGAAAATCGGGTCCAGGCGATAAACCAGGAGGCAATCAGGATTGTCAGGGCAACCCAGCCCCACCAGGGGATTCCCCTTTGTATTTCAACTGAATCCGGGGATTTCTGCGGTTGCTGTCGAAAGCCGATGATAATCAAGCCCAAAATACCGACCGTCGGCACAAGATACAGTAGGAACACCGGCCATGAAAAGGAAGAATGTTCAGCGGTTACGGTTAATGGCGGGAAAGAGGCGAAGAGTTCAACAGACCGGCCCGACAGGTATATACCAATCAAAGGCGGCCCCACCACCATTAGCGTAAAAATCACCAGTATGTCGGTTTTTCTGGTCATGTAAAAAAAATCTTATGATGATGATATCTTATGTCTTTTTGAGCTTATTGATTCTCCTCTTCTGTAGAAAGAATATTACCGCCATGATGATTAAACCTGCTCCGTCTGTAATAAAAGTCGGCCAGAAGAGCAAGAGGGTCGCGGGCGCCATCAGCAGCCATTCAAGAATGCTGGTACGGCAGAGCCAGAAACCCATCATCAGGCTGGAAAAGGCGATTGTCCCGAGAAAAGCGGAAAAGAACGAGGAAAATATCCGGAACGGTGTGGGTTTGATTTCATTGCGCAGAAGGACGTCACCCGGGCTGACCATGCTTCCCGGGGGAGAAAAGACCTGGATCACCGTGGCGTCTTTTTTGGCTTTGACCTCTGTGGTTTCACCGCCTACATTAAGAACGGCTACCACATCGCCTCTGACAAAATCCTCATTTTCATGGACATTGACCTGGAGAACAGTGGCGAAAGGAGTGTCGAATTCCGGCACCTTGGTCTCAAGAACTTTGCCCTGAAAAAGAATCGAGGGTGTGAAGGCGAAAAGCAGCGGCATGACATAGAGCATTTTGGCAAACTTAAACGCCGTCCAGCCGGTTTTCCAGGGATCTGATCCGGCAATTGCGGCACCGGCGTAGGCGGCCACGCAGACAGGTGGAGTGATGTTCGAGTCCTGGCTGAGCCAGTAAACGATCTGGTGAGCGACAATGGCGGCAACTCCGAAAGCTCCCAGTGCCGGGACGGCCAGTACGGCGACGATAAGGTATGAGGCGGTAACGGGAACCCCCATGCCGAGGACCAGAGAGGCCAGCGCGATAAGGATGATGGCGAGCAGGAGACTGTTGCCGGCCAGGGCAATGATCAGGTCAGAGAATTTCAAGCCCATGCCGGTCAGGGAGATAACACCAACAATGACGCCGATAACTCCGACTGTTGCTCCAATGATCAGAGTGTTGCGGGCGCCTGTCTGGATGGCTTCCCAGATCTGTACCGGTCCCATGCGGGTTTCCCGGTGCAGCCAGCTGACGGCTATACAGGAAATGGTAGCCCAGAAGGCGGCATAGCCGGGTGAACGTCCCATGAGCATCAGCACGGTGATGATAACCAGCGGCAATGCATAGTACCAGCCATTTTTGAGGACGATTTTCCAGTGCGGAAATTCGTCGTCCTGGATGCCGACAATCTTGAGTTTCTTCGCCTCAAAGTGAATCATGCAGAAAACCGAGAAAAAATAAAGCAGAGCAGGTCCGACCGAGATAATCATGATATAGGAATACGGCAAACCAGTGAGCTCAGCCATCAGGAATCCGCCCGCTCCCATGATCGGAGGCAGGAACATACCGCCGATGGAAGCGGCAGGTTCTATGGCACCCGCGACATGAGGACGGAATCCGGCCCGTTTCATCAGGGGGATGGTGAAGGACCCGGTAGAGACGGTGTTGGCGATCGCGCTTCCGGAAACGGAACCGAACAGGGCCGAGGCGATAACCGCGACCTTGGCTGGTCCGCCTGTACTGCGGCCGGCAAGAGCCAAAGGTAAGTCGATAAAGAAACGACCTGCCCCTGATTTATGCAGGAATGCGCCAAAAAAGATGAACAGAATCACATATGTTGCCAGCACGTTGGCCATGACTCCAAAGACTCCATTGGTGGTCAGGAACAAGGCAGTGCATATTCGCTCGAAGTCGAAGCCGCGATGGGCAAGGATGTCCGGGAGATATGGGCCGAAATAAGCAAAGGCTATCATCAGTACCCCGATGATGGTCATGGACCAGCCGAGGACCCGGCGACAAACTTCAAAGGAAATGAGAATACCGGTAATGCTGATCAGCGAATCAAGTTCGTTTTCCGCCCCGGCCCGCCAGTTAAGAGCCTCAAACTGGCTTAGCCAGTAATAGATCACGCCGGCAGCTACGGCGGCAAAGAGAATATCGGACGGCGCAGGTGTGTTTTTCCAGTACCTTAATGAAATGCTGTCGGCATATTGGAGCAGGGCCGCCAGAATGATGGAGGCCAGAACCAGCGGCCACAGGGAAAGAGCCTGTTGCAGGCCAGCAGTCCAGCCTTCTTTTTCACCTAACTCGGCAATGCTCATTAACTGCTCATAGTAGGTGAGGTGAGAGTCGTAAACAAACAGGATGGTGGCGCCACTGACTAATATCCAGGCAAGCAACAGGTTCAATCCAAGACGAATACCTGCTCTGGGGACCGGATACAGCAAGAAGACCAGCACATAGGTGATCAGTACATAGATTCCAAGATGGAACTGGGTGCCGACGGAGGCAATGCCAGCGGCATAAAAATAGAATAATACCAGCGTGGCGCCAAGCAGAGAGACCACAACGCCCCATAGGCCTTTGGGATCACGAAGAAATTTTGAATCCTTGGCGATGATCTTTTTTAGTTTTTCCTGGTCTTTCGGATCAAGATCATCAAATTCATTGTCAGAACGTTCAGACATTGCAACTCCATCAAAAAAAAGCGGGTAAGGAGTTAGACCGGCACCGGGAGCCGGTATACTGTCCCGGCTTCCGGTGTCGGCAATTCACCTGCAGACATTAGTGATGTATTTCAGGGAATCCGCCGTAGAGAACAGAAAAACTGAAAGCTCTTAGAAGCCGGCAAATGAACATACACCCAAGGGCGTCAATCCTCTCAGGGCTTATTGTGGCTTTTGTTCTTCAGTCGGGCTTAATCCTTTCTCTTTCCAGAAATCTGCAGCCCCCTCGTGCACCGGGGTCACGATACCGCGAAGACCATCTTCAACAGTCATTGCCTTGGCAGTTTTGGTGACACTGACCATGAATGCCAGGCCTTCTTCGGAGTAGATATTATCCAGAGCGGTGGAAACATGATCCGCAGATACATGTTTTCCGGCAATCCACAGGGCGGAATCCTGGAAAGTGACGGTTCCTTTATCGACTCCCTGGTAGGTTCCTGCGGGGATGGTGACTTCGGCGTAATATGGGTTGTCCTTGAAAAAGCCTTTTTCTTTTCCAATTTCAACAAGATCGAGCAGTTTGATGTCGTTGCTGGCAGCAGCCTGGATTACCGAGGAGTTGGGAAATCCGGCAAAGACCCATACGGCATCGACAAGCCGATCGCCAAGGGCGGAAGCTCCCTGAGTGTAACCGATGAACTCGGGGGTGAATTTATCCCACAGGCCAAGGCTGGTGAAAAAGCGCTGAGCCGAAGCAGCCGCTCCTGAGCCCGCAGGGCCGACGGCCACACGCTTGCCTTCAAGGTCCATAGCTGTGTCTATCCCGCTGTCCTTAAGGACAACCAGATGTGCGGGAGCGCCATAAAGATAGGCCATGGCATAGGTGTCCGTGTACTCTTTAGTATCGTTGGTCAGTTGACCATTCCTGCCGAGAAAGAGATCGCCGGAGTAGGTGATTCCGAAATCTGCATCACCGGAGTTGACCCGGCGCAGATTTTCGACAGAACCGGCTGAAGCCATGTTGGAGACCTCGAGATCTTTTTGCGTTCGCGACAGTCGGGATGAGATAGCGTTGGAGAAATACTGAAAAGTGCCGCCGTCAGGACCTCCGGAGAATGCCAGACGGGTTGTGGCTGATTGAACAACATCGCCGGAAAAAAAGAGTGCCGTGACAAACAGTGTAGCGGCTATGACTGAAAATAATTTTCTGTCGAACATGTGAACCTCCTTTTTTGATGTGGTGTAACGATGATGGATCGAAACTCAGTTTCAACATTCCCTTGGGAATGACATACGCATCTGAATGGTATGTGCCGTGTATCACCTATGCTGATAACCGTTGAACTGTTCACGGCAAGTTATTGGCTGGAAGTTAGGAACTACAACCGTTTTCCGGTAAAGGATCAACGTAAATATCAGCAGTACAAAAAATTCAGGCTGCACTTGTAGAATTTGAAGGGATTTGTAAAAAGTATGACAAGTGTGTACGCACATTGTATGTCAGGGAATTTTGAAGATCCCTTCCTGGCATGACCACTAATGAATTAGTATCTTATTGCTCCTGTTTAATCAAGTTTTTTTGATACCTTCGATAAGATTATTTGTGTAATTGCACTTGAGTACTGTCGTGCCATGAGGCTCCTTCTCTCTGATGGAAATTACAACGGCACCATCGTCTACTATGATTATATTCTGAGCATGAGTAAGAACAAAGGTCTTAAAAACCTGGAACAGTTGCTCCGCCGGATCAGCAAGGCTGCGCGGGACAACGAGCAAATATCCTGGGGAGCAATTTTTGAAGAATTAGGCCACACATCCTTTGGGCCCCTGCTGCTTGTCGCTGGTCTTGTCACTCTTGCGCCGATAATCGGTGATATCCCCGGAGTACCGACATTTATCGGAGTAATCGTCCTCTTGATCGCCTCTCAGTTGCTGATCGGGCGCAAGCATCTATGGCTGCCGCACTGGTTGCTGAAGCGATCAGTGGCAACTGAAAAGCTGGATACAGGTTTGCAATGGTCCCGGCGACCGGCTCATTTTATTGACCGTCTGTTGCAGCCGCGCCTGTCAATCTTCATCGAGGGCGCTGCTGTATATGCTATAGCTCTGGTATGTCTCCTCGTCGCCGTTATGATGCCGTTGATGGAGGTGGTCCCCTTCAGCGCCAACGCAGCAGGCTTGATCCTTACTGCCTTCGGTCTTTCGCTGATCTCCCGCGACGGCCTGGTGGCACTGTTCGCTTTTGTGCTTACGGCTGGAACTGTTGCCGTGGTGGTATATAATGTAATCCAAGTTTGCTGAGGGTTATGCTAACCTGACTACTCCTAAAGCCTCGGTTCTAGGTCGGGGCCCGAAGATGCTGAGTTTCAGGGGTTATTAAAAATTCTAATTGTCGGTCGATCGCTCCGGCAATATCTCCTTTTATCGACAGATCTGCATAGATTTCTTTAGGATGGTCGATGCCCTTGGCTCTGATTCCGGAACAAGCGCAGCAAGAGGGCATGTAAATCGGCAATGCATAAGCGAGTATATTTCTGGGAATGAACTATTTTCATGCGGAATTCAGCGTACTCCCTATACCTTGCTAAGGTACTGTTATATTTTAAGGAAAGCCTGCCGATCATGCGGAGCCTCCGCTCACTTTTGCTGAGGGAGATAGTTTTGAGCGATATCCCTTGATAAGTGTGAAAATATGGGCTAGTTTAAGGGTGTTTGATGTGAGATTGTCAGACCTGTCTGCCGAGGTATTTCGGGTGGCCGTTTTGTTAGCCATGCCTAAAAATCAGTTGAAATCGGCCGGCATATCACCTTATAAATATTTTGAGAAGGAAGAATGATTATGGCTGAAGTGGCAATAAAGCTTGAAGGAAAAGCCAGACACTCCTTTCTGGATGATATCAAAGAAATTTTGCCTGACGGCAATCTCAGTCTTTGTCTTACCTGCGGTCTTTGCTCTTCGGGATGTCCTGCGACCGGCCTTGAAAATATGGACCCCAGGAAGTTTTTGCGCATGCTCGTCCTGGGCCTGGATGAAGAGGTGCTCAAGTCCGACTGGCCCTGGATGTGCACCATGTGCCAACGCTGCGTCTATGTCTGTCCCATGAAAATCGATATTCCTCAGCTCGTTTTTAATGTTCGGGCTGCCCGTCCGCGGGATGAAAGACCCTCGGGGATTCGCGGTTCCTGCGATATGGCGGTTCAGAGTGAGACCTGTAGCGCCATGGGAACACCGGTTGAAGACTTTAAGTTTGTCGTCAACGATGTTTTGGAGGAATACCGGGAGTCGCAGCCTGAGTTTGCCGAGATGGAGGCGCCGATCGACAAGGTTGGAGCCGAGTTTTTCATCAACCAGAACTCCCGTGAGCCGATGACGGAACCCGACGAGATGGTTCCTCTCTGGAAAATTCTGCACCTTGCCGGTGTCGACTGGACCTACGGCAGCAAGGCATGGGCAGCTGAGAATTACTGCCTTTTTCTTGCCGACAATGAAAACTGGGAGCACCTCGTCCGGGCCAAAGCCAGAATGACCGAGGAGTTGAAATGCAAGACATACCTCAATACGGAGTGAGGCCACGTCACCTTTGCAGTCCGGGCCGGACTGAAAAAATTCAATATACAGCACAGCTTCGAAGTCAAGAACATTTACGAATACTATGCCAAATGGATAAGGGAAGGAAGGCTGAAGCCCAACTCCGACTGGAATAAGGATTTGAAGATTAAGTTCACCGTCCAGGATCCCTGCCAGATAGTACGCAAGAGTTATGGCGACAAGATTGCCGATGATTTCAGATATGCCATTGCTCAGGCGGTAGGCGAAGAAAATATTGCCGAGATGTCGCCCAATAAGTCCAACAACTACTGCTGCGGCGGCGGCGGTGGCTTTCTCCAGTCCGGGTTTAAAGAGCAACGCCTGGCCTATGGCAAAATTAAAGATGATCAAATCAAAGCCAGCGGTGCGACCTACTGTATTGCCGGGTGCCATAACTGCCACGCTCAGATCCACGAGCTCTCCCACCACTATGGAGGGAACTACCAGGTTGTCCATTTCTGGACTATTCTCGCTCTTGCTCTTGGCGTGCTGGGACCGAATGAGCGGACGTATTTAGGCGATGATCTCAGGGATGTCAATGTCTTCCATCCGGAAACGGCATTCTGATGTGCTTCGATATTTATAACTGAACCAGGTCTGACTATGCAGCTTACAAAACAGCAAATTGATTATTGCATGGAGTGTGGGGTATGCACCGGAAGTTGCCCCATCAGCCATGAGCGTCCCGGTTTTTCTCCCAGACAGATGATAAAGCGTACCCTGGTCGAAGCTGACAACAGCGTCGTTGAGTCCGATGACGTCTGGGCCTGCCTGAGCTGTTCCCGGTGCAGTGACCGCTGCCCCGTGGGCATCGACTTTCCCGAGTTTATACGCTCCTACCGGGAAAAGGCCATCGCCGTCGGCAACCTTCCGCGCAAAAGCCATCACGGTATCTTCCAGACGATTACCACTCTGCAGTCGGGTGCTCTGCAGCAGAACCGCATCGACTGGGCTAAAGCTTCGGGGAAAATCAGAGAAAAGGGCGACTATTTCTATTTTGTCGGCTGTGCCCCCTTTCATAACGCGGTCTTTCAATACCTTGATCTCAATATGATCGACACGGCGAAAAGCATTCTTACGCTGCTCAACAAGGTGGGCATTGAGCCGGTGGTGAGCAATGAGGAGAGATGCTGCGGGCACGATGCCTTCTGGAGCGGCGACGAAGAGCTTTTTGCCCGCCTGGCCAAAAAAAATGTCGAGACCATCAAGGCCTCCGGAGCAAAGACCGTCATCTTCGGTTGCCCCGAGGGATATTCCAACTTCAAGGAAAACTATCCGGCGATTGTTGGTGAGCTTCCCTTCGAGGTTGTCCATATTTCTGAAATTCTGGTCGAAAAATTGAAAGAAACCGAAACGACATTCAGAGGAACTGCCGATGGTGCTGTGACTTTCCATGATCCCTGCCGGCTGGGCAGAAGGTCGGGAATGTATGAGCAGCCAAGGCAATTGATCGGCATGGTGCCCGATGCAGAGTTGAAAGAGATGCAGAACAACAGGGAAAATGCGGTCTGCTGCGGTACGACGGCCTGGATGGAATGCTCGTCCTGCTCTAAGACCATGCAGATAAAAAGGTTAATGGAGGCCAAGGAAGCCGGAGCCCGGACCATCATCACCGCCTGTCCGAAATGCCGGATACACCTGACCTGCGCCACATCGAATGCCGACCTGGATGTTGAGGTGAAGGATCTCTATACCTACTTGTCGGAAAGGCTTTAGTGCGGTTCAGTGGGGTCAGATTCATTGAAAAACGTATAAATGAAATAGCTTATATATCATTTTTGAGTATCGGAGAACGTTGATGAAATCAGAAAATTCTCAGAAAATTCAGGGTTCGGTCATGGTTGTCGGCAGTGGTATTGCGGGAATGCAGACAGCACTGGATCTTGCAGACTCGGGGTTTTACGTCTACCTGGTGGAAAAATCTCCCTCCATTGGAGGGGTGATGGCCCAGCTGGATAAGACCTTTCCGACCAACGACTGTGCGATGTGAGTAATCTCACCGAAACTGGTCGAGGTCGGCCGGCACCTGAATATTGAACTCAAAACCCTTTGTGAAGTACAGTCGATCGGCGGCTCAGCCGGTAATTTCACGGTTGAACTGCTTCGGCATCCCCGCTACGTGGATATGGAGAAGTGTATCGCCTGCGGAGAATGCGCCGCCAAGTGTCCCAAGAAGGTAACGGATACCTTCAATGCCGGGCTTGAGAAAAGAAAGGCGATCTATGTCGATTACCCTCAAGCCGTGCCGCTCAAGTACGCTATCGATGCGGATAATTGCATCTACTTCAAAAACGGTAAGTGCGGATTCTGTAAGAAGGTTTGTCCGGCGGACGCCATCGATTTTGACCAGAAGGAGGAGAAAATCTCCCTTCAGGTGGGATCCGTCATAGTTGCTCCCGGATTCTCGGCCTTCGACCCAACCGATTTTGATACCTACCAATACAGCCACTATCCCAATGTCATCACCTCCTTGGAAATGGAGCGAATTCTCAGTGCGACCGGCCCGTTTCAGGGACACCTGGTGCGTCCCTCGGACCACAGGGAGCCCAAAAAAATAGCCTGGCTGCAGTGCATCGGTTCCCGGGATATAAATAAATGCGGGCATAGCTACTGCTCTTCTGTCTGCTGTATGTATGCGGTGAAGGAGGCGGTTATTGCCAAGGAACACGCGGGTTCCGATCTTGATGCCGCCATTTTTTACATGGACATGCGTACCTACGGCAAGGAATTTGAAAGCTATTACCAGCGCGCCAAGGATGAGCAGGGTGTCCGCTTTGTCCGCACCCGTGTGCATTCCATAGTCGAAGACCGCAATTCCGGAGACCTTCAGCTCAGATATGTCGATGAATCCGGTAAGGCCCTGGAGGAAACCTTCGATATGGTTGTGCTCTCCGTCGGCATGGAAACACCCAAAAACCTGGTGGAACTCGCCGGAACCCTGGGGATCGAGCTCAATTCCGATAATTTTGCCAAAACGGAAAATTTTTCTCCGGTAAAGACCACCCGGGATGGGATCTATGTCTGCGGTGCTTTTCAGGAACCAAAGGATATCCCCTATTCAGTGATGGAGGCCAGTGCTGCAGCCTGTTCGGCTGAAGGCGATCTCGCCGAAGCCCGCGGCAGCCTCACCAGGACCAAGATTTTTCCCGATGAGCGGCAGGTCTCAGCGGAAGAGCCGCGGATAGGTGTATTCGTCTGTAACTGCGGTACCAATATCGGCTCCATTGTCGATGTTCCGGCGGTGGCGGAAATGGCCCGATCATTACCCGATGTTGTTTATGTAGAGGAAAACCTTTTTACCTGCAGTCAGGACAGTCAGGAGAAGATCAAGGAAATTGTCATAAAAGAAAGATTGAATAGGGTTGTGGTTGCGGCCTGTACTCCCCGGACCCACGAGGAGCTTTTTCAGGAAACTCTGAAAGATGCCGGCCTGAACAAATACCTGTTCGAAATGGCCAATATCCGCAACCAGTGTTCCTGGGTGCATAGTAAGGAAAAAGAAGCGGCCACGGCCAAGGCCAAGGATCTGGTGCGCATGGCGGTTTCCAGGACCAGACTCATCCAGTCGCTGGCGCAGCCCACCATTTCCGTGGACAGCAGTGCCCTGGTGATTGGTGGCGGCATTGCCGGTATGACTACGGCGCTGGGCCTTGCCGATCAGGGATTTGCCGTGCATCTGGTGGAAAAAGAGGCGCAGCTCGGCGGTAATGCCCGCTCCCTTCTCGCTACTTGGCAGGGGCAGAATATCGGTGAAAAACTAGACGAATTGACGGAGAGAGTGTCAAACCATTCTCTGATCGATGTCTATTCCGAATCGGAGGTTAAGAATGCTTCCGGATTCATCGGCAACTTTGAAACTGTTGTTTCCGGGAAGAAAGGTGAAACTCTGCTCAGACATGGTGCCGTGATTGTGGCTACCGGGGCCAAAGAGCATGTTCCCACGGAATATCTTTATGGTCAGGACAACAGGGTACTTACCCATCTGGAGTTGGATAAGGCCATTGCCGCAGAGGACAAACGAGTTGCAACAGCAGAATCTGTTGTTTTCATTCAATGTGTGGGGTCGCGTGAGCAGGATAGGCCATACTGCTCCAAGGTCTGCTGCACACATTCCATCAAATCGGCCGTCAATTTCAAAAAGAATAATCCGGATATTAACGTCTTTGTGATTTATCGGGATATCCGCACCTATGGACAGCGGGAATCCCTCTATAAAGAAGCCCGCGAAAAGGGCGTTGTTTTCATACGCTACGACAGTGAAAGGAAGCCGGTCGTCAGGAAAGAGCCAGACGGGCTGTGGATTTCGGTGCGGGACCATGTGCTCGATATGGATATCGATATCCATGCCGATTTGCTTGTTCTGGCCTCGGCCATTGTCCCCCGTGACAATGAAGCTCTGGCCCAGATGTACAAGCTGTCACGCAATGGCGATAACTTTTTCAATGAGGCTCACGCCAAGCTGCGGCCCGTGGAATTCGCCACCGGAGGAATTTTCCTGGCAGGCATGGCCCACTATCCCAAACCCATCGAGGAAAGCATTGCCCAGGCTGCCGCAGCAGCTTCGCGTGCCGCAGTGACCCTTTCCAAGGAAAATATCACCGTCGAGGGTATTGTTTCCAATGTTCAGGATTTCATGTGCAGAGGATGCGGCGAGTGCGAAAAGGTGTGCCCGTTCAATGCCATTGCCGTGGAAGTCAGGGAAGAGGGTGTGAAGATAGCTGCCGTGCAGGAGGCTCTCTGCAAGGGTTGCGGGATGTGCGCGGTTGCCTGTCCAACAGGGGCGGCTTCGGTGCATCATTATAGTAATGAGGAAGTGCTGACTATGGTGGAATCCGCCTTCGAAAAAGCCTAAACCGGTGGGCAGCACCTCATCTGTGTACGATCGGATTGTCCAGCATATGACTAATATAGCTGACCAACCCGCTTGCACACATATGATGCACTGCGCACCAGTTTGTTGGTAGGATAGTGATTCCGGTGTGTGAAACACCTCATCTATGTACGATCGGATTGTCCAGCATATGACTAATATAGCTGACCAACCCGCTTGCACACATATGATGCACTGCACACCAGTTATTGGTCAATATTGAGTTAGGTTTCTGTTTTTAAGTGAAATATTTCAGGTAAAATACCTATTACTAAGGAAGAGAAAATGTCCGGGGAATTCAAGCCAAAAATAGTAGCGTTTGCCTGCAACTGGTGTGCGTATTCGGCGGCGGATCTGGCCGGTGTCAGCAGATTTCAGTATCCTCCGAATCTGCGCATCATCCGGGTCATGTGCTCTGGCCGCATCAATCCTAATTTTATTTTAAAAGGGTTTGAAAACGGGGCGGACGGTGTCCTTGTCGCCGGCTGACACATTGGCGACTGTCATTACCTGGATGGTAATGTAAAGTGTGAAAAAGTTTTTCAGACCACAAAAGAACTGGTGCAGATCCTGGGTATTGAACCGGGCAGAGTGCGGCTTGAATGGATATCTTCTGCTGAAGGAACCAAATTTGCCGAGGTTGCTGCAGAGTTTACAGAAGAAATACAATCTTTAGGGCCTCTGAAAATCAAAGAAGCCGCTTGAGCTTGATTATGTTAACTGCCTTAACGGGAGGTAATTGTGAATAGGGACATGCTTGTTATTGGTGGTGGTATTGCAGGGATTCAGTCATCTCTGGATCTTGCGGAGATGGGATTCAAGGTCTATCTGGTGGAACGGCTGCCCAGCATAGGCGGGAAGATGGCCCAGCTCGACAAGACCTTTCCCACCAATGATTGTGCCATCTGAATACTCTCGCCGAAAATGCTGGATGTCGGTCGACATCCCAATATTGAATTGATGGCATACAGCGAAGTTGAGAAGGTTGAGGGAAGTGCCGGTTGCTTCAAGGTACAGGTGCGTAAAAAGGCCCGTTATGTCGATCAGGCCAAATGCACCGGTTGCGGAGCCTGTGCGGAATCCTGCCCGACGCTGGTGACGGACCTGTACAACGAGGGTCACAGCAAGCGAAAGGCCATTTACAGCTGGTTTGCCCAGGGTATTCCTTCCACCCACGCTATCGATACAGAACATTGCCGGGTTTTTCAGGGCAAGAAGTGTGGTATCTGCCAGAAAAAATGCGAGGCAAATGCGGTTGATTTTGAACAGAAAGATGAAGTTGTCGAGCTGGAAATCGGTTCAATTATAGCTGCCAGCGGCTACACTGTCTTCAATCCCGGAAAGATTCACGAGTACAGATACAACGAATTGCCCAATGTGGTTACGGCCATGGAGTTTGAACGTTTTCTTAGTGCCAGCGGCCCCACCCATGGGCACATAGACCGTCCTTCCGATGTCGCCGTTCTGCATGAGATCGAGACGCTGGAAAAGCAGGAAAACAAAGCAGCCAAGGGACTTGCCCGGCTCGAAGAGAAATATGGGGAGAAAAGCGCAGAGTTCTACAAGAGATATTCCTCCGGAGAAGCTGAGGCGGATGATAGCCAAAAACAGTGGGCCGCAAAGTACGAGGAATATCTGCCACTGCGCTCAAGGCTTGAAGAGTTGAAGCAAAAGGCGGAAAGTTTTACCACCGCCAGGAAACTTGCCTTTATCCAGTGTGTCGGTTCCAGAGATCTTCGCTTTTATCCCTTCTGCTCCGGTTTTTGCTGCATGCACTCAATAAAAGAGGCCATCATTGCCCATGAGCACGACAATGAGACCACCTCGGTGATCTTCGGCATGGACATCCGTGCCGTCGGCAAAGGCTTTGATGAATACAAGGTCAGGGGTAATAATAATTCGAATATTACCTACAGACGCAGCAGAGTTGCCGAAATTCAGAACGGACCGGACGACAGGCCGGTGCTGGTGTATGAGGATACTCAGAAGCAGGTGGTGCAGCGCGAGGAATTTGATCTGGTCGTTCTGGCGACGGCCTGCGCTCCTGCAGACGGTGTCAAGGATTTAGCAGAAATCCTGGGAATTGAAATTAACAGGTTCGGCTTTTTTAAAACCAGCCCGGAAAACCCGCTTGATACGACGAAAGAGGGTATTTTCGTGTGCGGTTGCGCCCACAGCCCAATGGACATCCCAGAATCGGTTGCCCAGGCAAGCAGTGCGGCTTCGCGGGCAGTGCAGACAGTCACCGTCTCTCCCCAAGAATTACTCAAGGTATCTTAAAAGGTTTCTGAGAAATGAAAAATAAGGGTAATGAAAATACTGAGGAATTACGGGTTGGCGTATTTATTTGCGATTGCGGATCCAATATTGCCGGTCATCTCGACTGCAAATCAGTCACGGAATACGCCGCCACTCTGCCTGGGGTTGTCTATACCAAGGAAAATCTCTATACCTGTTCGGAATCCGGAATCGGCGAGATCCAGAACGCCATCAGGCAAAACGATCTCAACCGGGTTGTAGTTGCCTCGTGTTCCCCCCGGACGCATGCACCGCTCTTCTCCAGTTCCTGTGCCCAGGCCGGGCTCAATCCCTATCTTTTTGAAATGGTGAATATCCGGGACCAGTGTTCATGGGTGCATATGGGCAAACGGGATACCGCCACCGCAAAGGCTATGGATCTGGTGCGCATGGGGGTCGCCAAAAGTACGATGCTCGAACCTCAGTTGGACATTGAATCCTCCCTGATTCGCAAAATTCTCGTGATCGGCGGTGGCATCGCCGGACTTTCCGCGGCTGAAGCTCTGGCCGGCATGGGACTTGAAGTCCTGCTGGTTGAGAAAGAAAAAGAATTCGGTGGCGTGATGCGGGATCTTCATCTTCTCGAAAACGGCACTTCCGCAGCAGAGCGGATTGCCGGGCTGGCCGAAAAGGTCGGCGCCATATCTAATATCACCGCACTGGCAGACACACGGGTGACCGAGATAACCGGTTATATCGGCAACTACAAGGTCGCATACCAGATAGCAGGGGGAGAGAAAAAAGAAGAAACCGTAGGCTGCATCGTGGTGGCTTCCGGTGGTGTCCCTCTTACCGGTGAAGGTTTGTTCGGCTACAACGGTGAAACGGTCATTACCCAGATGGAGCTCGAAAAAAGGCTCAAGGAAGGATCGTTCAAGGGTTCTAAAATAGTGATGATCCAGTGCGCCGGAGCACGCAATGCGGAACGGGAATACTGTTCGCGAATCTGCTGTGCCACCGCGGTAAAAAACGCTATGATCATCAAGCGTAAATATCCGCTGGCAAATGTCCATATTCTCTACCGCGACATGCAGATGTACGGTGATGAAAAGGAGCAAATGCTCTGGGATGCCAGGGGGATGGGAATAAGCTTCGATGTCTATGATCCGGAGAGAGAGCCGCAGGTCAATGAAGGCAAAGTGGTCTTTCATCAGTCAGTGCTGGGAGTGACCAAGGAGATCGATACTGATCTTGTTGTGCTTTCCACACCTCTTGTCGCCAGGGCAGACGCCTCCGAGATCGCCGGGCTGATGAGGGTTCCCACCGATAAGAACGGTTTCTTTCTGGAGGCCCATGCCAAACTTCGTCCCCTTGATTTTGCAGCGGATGGCATATTCGTCTGCGGCAGTGCCCGCTATCCGAGTACTTCGGTTGAGGCGCGGACCCAGGGCATGGGCGTTGCTTCACGGATCGGCGCCATCCTTTTCAAGGACATGTTGGTGAAAAGTGCGATTGTCGCACAGATTGATGCAGAATCCTGTGTAGGCTGCATGGGATGTCTCAATGTCTGTCCCTATGATGCCATCAGCTACAACAGGGAAACTAGAGTGTGTGAGGTCAAGGAGATTCTCTGCAAGGGCTGCGGTAACTGTGCCGCGACATGTCCCTCTCACAGCGCCATTCTGAGAGGGTATAAACCGGAGCAATTGTTGGCGCAGATACGGGCAATCTAGTGCCTGGCATTATCCAGTACGAAAAGCGATATACGTTTTGTAGTTTTAAAAATTTAAAAAGGAACTGATAATGAGTGACGACATTTTCGAACCCAAGATCGTCTGTTTTCTGTGTACCTGGTGAGCATACGCCGCTGCTGACCTGGCTGGGGTCAGTCGTTTGCAGTACCCGGCGAATGTTCGCACGGTCCGGGTAATGTGTAGTGGGAGTGTGTCACCGCACCATATTCTTTTGGCGTTTCAACGTGGGGTGGATGGTGTATTTGTCGGCGGCTGACACCTCGGCGAATGCAATTACCTGTATGGTAATTATTCCACCAGGAAGCGTGTAACCGTTCTCAGGGAGATGCTCAAGTTCAGCGGAATCGAAGAGGAGCGTCTCAAGGCGAGCTGGGTTTCTTCAGCTGAAGCACCGGAGCTGGTTCATGAATTTAATACGTTCATCGACGAGCTGCGCAGGCTGGGGCCGTCCCCTTTGAAGAATGATTACAGAAAAGAATTGGCCTAAGACAGGTAGGGTGTTTTTATGATTGACACTATCAAGAAAAAAGTAAAAGACCTCCTGGAATCAGATGAGATTGCAGGATTCATGGGCCTTGCCCTGAAACATGGCCATGTCGCTCCTCATTTGTACCGGAAGGGCGACGATATGGAGAACATGGTTTTGGGCGATACCAAAAAAGCTGGTGATTCCAGATATCCTCTCAACAAATATCTGATAAATCTGTACCGGGCTTACCCCGGGGAAGTTTTCGGTGTGCTGGTCAGGGGATGTGACGACAGGGGACTGCAAACGCTCTATACCTGGAACCAGCTTGATCCCAAGAAGGTTGTGCCGGTTGGTATTGCCTGTCCGCAGGAACTGGCTGATGCCTGCGAATGTTCGCAGCCCTATCCGAAGGAGATCATGGCGGGGGAAGCCGTCCAGGCGGGGGCCTCAAAATCGGTTGCTGAAATCGATGCACTGGGATTGACCGAGCGGTTCTCCTACTGGATGGAGGAGTTTGTCAAATGCATCAAATGCTACGGCTGCTCTAATATCTGTCCCATGTGTTTCTGCAGTGAATGCAGCCTCAAGTGCGATGACCTGATAAAGAAAGGTGAACTACCTCCCGAAATTCCTGCGTTTCATCACACCAGGGCAATGCATATGGTTGGGCGCTGTATAGACTGCGGGCTATGCGAGGAAGCCTGTCCTTCACATATCCCTCTGCGGACCCTGTATAAGAAAGTCAATGCCGTCATGGATGAGCAATTTGATTTTAAAACAGGCATGAACCGCCGGAGATCTCCGCTAAATACTATAGAGCCTGTACAGGGTAAAGAATAGGAAAGGTACTATTATGGATTACAGGACAGTACTGACAACATGTACATACTGTGGTTGTGGCTGCAACTTTTTTCTGGAAGTGCTGGATGGCGACCCGATTGGCACCATACCCTGCAAAACAAGCCCGGTTAATGAAGGAAAACTCTGCATTAAAGGCTGGAATGTCCATGAATTCATCCGCAATAAACATCGCTTGACCCAGCCGCTTATCCGTAAAAACGATAAGCTTGAAGAGGTCTCCTGGGATGAGGCTCTTGACTACACGGCTTCGAGACTGAAGGAGATTGCGGCAGAGAGCGGACCGGACAGCATAGGTTTTTTAACTTCCGCTAAGGTTACCAACGAGGAAAACTACCTGCTGCAGAAGTTTGCCCGTGCGGCGGTGAAGACCAACAACATAGATCATTGCGCCCGTCTCTGACACTCTTCCACCGTGGCAGGTCTTGCCGCAGCTTTTGGAAGTGGCGCGATGACGAATTCCATCGAGGAGTTTGAAGACGCCGACTGCATTTTCATCATCGGTTCAAACACCACGGTTGCTCATCCTCTGGTAGCCACCCGCATTTATCGGGCCAAGAAGAACGGTGCCAAGATCATTGTCGCCGATCCGCGCAAGGTCCATATCTCCGAAATTGCCGATATTCACGTCAACCATACAATGGGAACCGATGTCGCTCTGATCAACGGTATTATGAATGTGATCCTGGCAAAAGGCTGGCACGATCAAGCCTTTATTGATGAACAGACCGAGGACTTCGAGGCCTGCCGGAAGGTAATCGAGGGCTTTACTCCGGATAAGGCCTCGGCAATATGCGGCGTACCGGCTGCAGACATCGAGCGGATCGCCGAATGTTACGGGACTGCCGATAAGGCTTCGATCATATACTGCATGGGAATCACCCAGCATACCACCGGAGTGGACAATGTCAAATCGCTTGCCAATCTGGCCATGCTTACCGGCAGCCTGGGCAAGGAATCCTCAGGTGTGAATCCGTTACGCGGCCAGAATAATGTGCAGGGAGCCTGTGACATGGGCGGTCTTCCTAACGTCTTTACGGCCTATCAGCCGGTAACCTCTGCAGGTGTGATCGAGAAGTTCGCCAAAGCCTGGCAGGTTGATTCTCTCTCCGACAAGGTTGGGCTTACCATTCCCGCAATGCTCGAAGGTCTGGATAATGACAGTGTTAAGGCACTTTATATCATGGGGGAGAACCCGGTGGTCAGTGACCCGGATGTCACCCATGTAAAAAAAGCTCTAGAGAAGGCCGAGTTTCTGGTGGTGCAGGATATTTTCCTCACAGCTACCGCGGAAATGGCGGATGTCGTTTTACCGGGCGTCTCTTTTGCCGAAAAAGACGGTACTTTTTCCAATACCGAAAGGCGGGTCAGCAGGGTACGTCAGGCCATTGAACCGCGCGGCGAGGCGCGGCAGGACTGGCAGATAATTCAGGATATCTCCAGCCGCTTCGGCTACCCGATGAGCTATTCCTCACCCGAGGAAATCTTCGACGAGATGGCTAAGTTAACTCCTTCCTATGCCGGAATATCCTATGAACGGCTGGAGGGCGACGGCCTGCAGTGGCCTTGTCCTGCTCCGGATCATCCCGGAACCCGTTATCTTCACAAGGGCAGGATTGCCCGCGGCAAAGGGCTGTTTCACGGTATTGGCTTTCAGGTTCCTGCTGAAAATGTGGATGATGATTATCCTTTCTGGTTCTCCACAGGAAGGGTCTTTGCCCATTACCACACCGGCACCATGACCAGGAATTCACCCACTCTCGATGCTGAAATCAAAGAAGGTTTCATTGAGCTGAGTATTGCCGATGCCGAAAGATTGGGGGTCATCAATGGGGAAGTCGTCACCGTCTCATCGAGACGGGGCAGCGTCGATACCAAGGCCCTTGTGACCAAACGTATCGAAAAAGGATCCGCCTTTATGCCCTTCCATTTTATAGAAAGCTGTGCCAATATATTGACAAACTCGGCCTACGATCCGATCTGTAAGATTCCGGAGCTGAAGGTCTGCGCCGTTAATATTGTCAAAAAAGCCGCTTAACCAACTAATTAATACCGAGCTCAGTTGGGTAGATCTACACATCCCGGCCATTTTTAGGCCGGGATGTTATTTCATCCGCCCCATGGCATTTCGGTATACTCCTGAAAGATTCTGTCGTGTAGTTCCTTGAAGAAGGCTTCATGCCCACGTTCCCATGCGGCCAGCTGAGAGAAGGCCAGCTGGGCAACACCTGAGGAATTTTTGGCGGCCATCTCATAAAACTCAGAAAGGTCGTGTTCAATCAAATATGCTGTCCTTAAGACAGCGATATCGGGAATCATTGACTCAATCAAGCTCTGGTCCAACAGCTCCCGGCCTGCACGATCTTCAAACCAGCTATCTTTTTCAAGAGGAGTGTTGGTAGGACCTGCTTCTTCTTCGGGAGTATTGATAAGCTCCTTTATGTATTGGATATGTTTCAGTTCTTCATTTGCAAGCTTCTCAAAGATCTCTATCGCTGCTCCATGGCTTGCCTCTTCGGCATTACGTTTGAAAAACTGATATCCTTCCTCTTCTCTCTGAAGTGCATACTCATAGATTTTCTGCAAGTTCATAAAACAGGCCTCCCGTTTTTGAGTGTTCGTGTTTTTCATTGCAAGAAAACAATCCGTCTAAAGGTTCTCAGCCCAGCTGAGTGAGAAAATTAACAACTTCCCGGGGGCAAGGTTCAGGCGCTGCCGATAAAGGGACCTGCAATAAAATAGCATCCCAGTCCGGCAATCACCGTCCCGGCGCCGCGTCGGAACCATAGCCCTGCACCCTGGTAGGCGCTATTTTCCATAAGCTTACGAATCAACGCAGTGGAGCTGCCGGCGATGACTATCGGCAGACAATGGCCAAGGGCAAAAAGGAGCATCATCACCGAGCCTGTAAGAACTTTTTGCTGCACCGTTACAATGGCGAGTATGGGAGCGATGAAACCGAAGGTGCAGGTGCCGGAGAGTATTCCATAAGTCAACCCAAGACCGAATGCTCCGGATATGCCTTTCAGCCTGAGGCGATACAGCAGTGAACCGTTCATGGAACAGGCCTGCACGCCAAGCATGCCCAGGGCTACCCAGATAAGAACAGCGCCGACCGGAATCTGCCACCAGATGCCCACATCACCAAGCATGCGGCCCAACAGGGAGCAGACAATACCCAGCCCGGCAATGGTGATAAACAGCCCCAGTGTGAAGGAGCAGGCATACCATCCGGCCTTGCGTGGCTGAACTGCGGTTTCCTGACCGCCCACATAGGCGACGACGAGAGGGATGGAAGCCAGGTGACAGGGACTGAACAAGACACTGACCAGGCCCCAGAGAAAAGCTCCTGTTGCGGCCAGAGCCAACCCGCTGTTCATCCACTGGTTCACGGCAAGCAGGAAGTGATCGAACATGTTCACCTCAGTCTCAGGTACAGCAACTCCTGTTGAAACATCAGGAGACTCCGAGTTCTCTCAAAATTTTAATGATCTGCTTTTTATCAAGAAAACCAACGTGCCGCTGCACTTCCCTGCCGTCGGCATCAAAGAAAATCTGTGTTGGGATTGCCCGGATGCCATACTTTTTTGCCTGATCAGGTTTCTGCCACACATCGATAAAGATAATATCCGCCTTGCCTTGATATTCCTCTTTGAGCTCTTCGAGAATAGGTGCCATCATCTTGCACGGAATACATTCGGAGGCACCCAGGTCGATCATTGTGACCAAACCGGGAGCAGGCGCAGTGGCCGCCTGCAAATTCTCCTTGCCCTCACTTGGTGAAGATCGTGCCGACAGCAGGCTGTATGTTCCTGCGACAGCAATGAGAATGGCAGCGATAATCAGTGTCCATCTAGGTTGTATTTTTATCAATTTTTACTCCGGGATGGTATGGTTGGGGGTTCAGCTCCAGGACAAGAGGTACCGGTGCATCTCACCATTTTGGGGCAGTTGTCGGCATCCTCTGTTATTTTTTAAGCCAACCAACAACATCCTCTTTGGTGGGAATCTTGCCAACGGATTTCACCTCACCGTCGATAACCACTGTGGGAGTGCCAAACACCCCATAACCCGCTATTTTCATGGCATCACTCACTTTTTTGATTTTTTAAGGACAGCGGCTCAGGCAAGTGAAACGAAACTTTTTCGTTAAAGCTTATACTGGTCTTTAATCTGTTCGTAAACCAGAGTAGAAACTTTTCTGATCACATCACCCCGGGTGCGCATCCAGTGCCCGTAATTTTTGGGACGGCTGTTTTGTTCAATAATACCGACGATAACATAGGGATAAGGCTGACCCGTTTTATCGTGCAGGACAAGGATACCCATGTCACCGCAGAGGTAGGCGGTCGAACCGGTTTTGTTATAGACTTTGGTGCCTCGGGGAATCGGGGTGCCGTCATAGAGGCGGTCACGTCCGGGAAGGGACATCAGGCGGCGGATCTCTTTGCTGTACGGCAGCTCATCATTCCACAGAGCCAAAAGAAACCTGACATAATCGGAAGGCAGAGCACTGTTCTTATAGGTTCTGCCTCCGGCTGGTATATATTCTTTGATCAGGGTGTTTTTAAATATATGACCGTAGTGCTTTCGCAGTAAGCCTTCGACATGCGCAGGTCCGCCTGCCATCCGCATTATCCAGTTGGTGGAAGCATTGTTGCTGTGCTGGATCATAGCTTCCATATTTCTTCTGCTTTTGGGGCCATATACCAGGCCGCCTTCTTTTACCTGGTGAAAGAAGGCCAACGATATGAAGGGCTTGATCATACTGGCAGCTTGAAAAATCTGATCTGAATTGATATTGACAAGAGGCTCGTTCTTGGTCAGGTCATATACCATCCAACTGGTTCTCTCATTGCTTCTCAGTTCTCCTTTGCGGCGCAGTTCACCTATGAATTCCTCAATATGTTTTTCAAATTGCGGATTGCCGGAAGGGGCCTCTCTGACAATCCGTTTAACCAAATCTGGCGTCAAGGTAATTACAGGTTGCTCTTCCTTGGGCAGGGCAGGGGAGGCATCCGGTATGACAGTGACCACCTCGGTGACCGGAGTCGATATTGGTTCTGTTGCAGCACCCTCGGGCGATGTGCCAAATACCACACGGTTGTTGAATTCCGGTAAAATTGCTGTTGAGATACGTTGTGCTTTGAGCAGGTTTCGGTGTTTTTGGGCTACAGCGTAAGTTGAGGCACGATCTCCCATGCGTCGATAGATAAGGGCGTAATTCTCAGAACCCGTCTCCACAATAAAGAGATTTTTCTCCACCTCCTCACCGAGATAATGGCTGATTTTTTCATGGACCTTCTTCAGTGCCTCAATGTTTGGTCCCACCCCATAGCTGACATTATAGAGTTGATAATAGCCATCATTCTTCATTGCAGAGCATTCGGAAAGACCAGCCTGGCGAAGTGCTTCACTATGCTGAATCATCAATTGCGCGGAAGTCAGGGCGGTGCCGCCGAGATTGTAGATTAGTCCGTAATCTCCGGGATCACGGCGGACAATGTTCAGGCGATCTATTTCCTGCGGATCCAAGACCTTTTCTAATTGCCGCTGGTAATCAATAACATTCTCCAGGCTGGTGTCCCAGATATACGCTATATCATATTGATCGTTCTGGGCGAAAACTGTGCAGGGAACAATGACGAAAAAGAGCAATATGGTAAGGATTCGAATCATAATTTTGTTATTCTTCAATATAGAATTATGCAAAATGTTAAAAGCTTAACAGCAAGAAACAACAACTTTACAGATAGTGAGGTAAAAAGATCGATGTACCGAGAGGTCAGGGTACCATTCCTGGTATTTTCGGTGAGCTCCCGACTATACAAATGGTATGTCGAGATTGTTGTACCAAAAATATCCACTGACCCAGGACACCCTGAAAGGCCGCGAACCCTTACATATGAAAGGCTTGCAACCAGGCTCAATCCTTATGAGTATAACAAAAATTGAAATCATCTCCTTAAAAAAATGGAGTAGTTCTTGAAAAAAATCGTATCCGTGCTGTAGCGGAGTCCAGAGTTTGAGGACATCCGTCAACATTTCAAAGAGAAAGGCGATAAAAAGAAGAAAATGTGAATTTGGAATTTTTGTTTCCTGGCTACCCCTAATCCAGCTGATCCGGAAAGAACCTTTAGAGAGATTATTTTATTGCAAAAAAACAAGAAAACAATCTGTGAGGTACTAATCTTCAGTCCGCGTCTGGGCAAGGAGTTACGGAGTTTCAGGGGTAATCAGATTTTATTTTTTGCTCATCGCGCAATGAATCTTGAGTGTCTTGCTCTGGGTAGTCTGCCCAAAAAAGCAGGAAAACGGAAAATACGTTGAGGCCAATAGCTTTAATGGCCGCCAAACCACTGACCCAGTTCAGCAGTCGGGCTGATTTGATATGCGGTTATCTTTTGCAGGCATAAATGTAGAGATTTTCCGGTTGCGGCTGCCATTCTCCTTTTTCGAATTCCTGCCTTACCTGGCGCGCCCGGCTGCGTACCTCCTTTTCCGAGGAGAGTTTCCAGTGATCCTTTATTAAGAGAAGAGGACTGGGAGCCTGTTTGACGATTGTACAGCCAAGCTCCTCGAGTATCGAAATTACCTGGGGCTGGGTTATGTCGTATACGCCCCGGCGTAATGCCGGAGATTTTCCAAACTCTTCAATCCAGGCTTCAGCCATTCTTCCGGAGAGAAATGGCACCCAGGGAATCTTGCAATGGCCTTCCCAGCCGTTACGGGCATCTTGGGCGCGGATGGCGATAACCCCGTCTTTTCTGGTAATGCGTACCAGTTCCCGAAGTACCAGGGATGGAAAGGGGATATGCTCAAAGACATACCAGGAGCTGATTGCCGAAAACGACTCGGAGTGAAAAGGCAATTCCTCGCCGTCAGCGATTACACAGCGTTTTTTCCATTCTTCCGGACTTTCAGTATAATCAATAAGCCTTTGGTAACGCTCGATTTTGCCCGGGAGGAGATCGACACCCCAGATATTCTTTTGGCGACGCAGGCCTTCAAGAACAAAATAGCCGATTCCAAAACCGAAATCGAGAATCGGACCGGCAAGATCCTTGCAGTTCATTTGAAGCAGGGCGGCATGAAACTGATTCCACCTGGTGTGGCCCTTCCTTATTTTCCTGGGGTCCAATATGGTTTCAAGGTTCCATTTGTCCTCAGTCTGATTTCGGGAAAGGGCGCTTTCTGCCCTTGCTGCTTGATCATTCATGAGAGGGATCACTTATTGCCAATGATGATCTCGAAAAATAATCATCGAAGTTGCCGGGGTGGAAAAGCCTGCTTTACCGTCTTTAGGGCGGGATTAGTGTGTGCTGGATACATCTTCTCGTATTCCTGAACCGTTGTCAAAAAGAAAATCTATGGCTGAGTTTAATTCACATATTTACATTTTAATATCCGCTATATGTCTTTTCAAGGCTATACCTCAGTCTGAGAAGGAGCTCAATACAAATAGAACAGCATCTCTAATATGTTGATTTAGCCAGAAGATGATATACAGTTTATAATGCACCAACGGAAAATAAACCGTCAAATTAGCACTATGGAGGTGGACCGAATATGCGTATACCCCCTGAAATTTCCTTTCATGGATTGGATCGAAGCGAGTATCTTGAAAATCTGATTTACAACGATATAGCCAAACTCGAAAAATTGAGCGATAACCTCATCAGCTGCCGGGTTGGAATTGTACTGGAGCAGAAAAGCCGCAAAACATCCAACCCCTATCGAGTACGCATTGAAATGCGTTTTCCACCGGGGCATGATCTTGTCGTCAACCATAAATCGGGTTTAAAGGAAGACACGGAAGATCTGCCGACTGTAATCAAAAACGCCTTCAAGTCAGCGCAACGTCGCTTGAAGCAGCAAATTGAAAAGCAACAGGGGGTGCGGAAGGTTCATCCCCAGCAGGAGACAATCGCCCTGATCACCAAAATATTTTCCGATGAAGGATATGGGTTTTTACGTTCAACCGATGGAGAGGAAGTCTATTTTCACCGCAACAGCATCCTCAATTATGATTTCGATCAGTTAAAACCAGGAGACGGAGTTAATTTCACAGCCGAACTCGGCGATGAAGGGCTGCAGGCTTCATCCGTCATGGTTGTCGATGCCTCCGGTGGGCGTAGCGGGGAGGAATCTGCATCGGATCCGCTGTCTGATCAACCGTTGGGGTGGGAAAGAGAAGAGTACTAGCCCAACTGATTCTGACTCTTTACAGTACCCCCTTGAGGCTATAATTGCCTGGAGGTAATAAGCTGTCCTGAAAAAGAAGAATAATCCTGCGGAACCGGACTGGATTTCAACAGAGTTGTCCCGGATAAAATCCTGAACTATTTCCTCAATGGTTCTCTTTTCTTGAAAATGTTAGAGGAGGTCGCTTTTGCGGTGACCTCCTGCTTTTTTGAAATATCAGCAATCGTTTAATCGAATCCTTGGTCATCCGAAAATGGGAAGCTGAGTACCGCTGAAACTCAGAATTTTCTGGCCCAGGTCAGGAACCACTCTTTTCATCGGGACGCCATAAACCGGACCACGGGGGCTCCGCTGCAGCCGTCCGGGCTGCAGAGACCTGTGAAAAAGAGCAGTCCCGGCCTTGAGCTGAGGATTTGGGTAAGCAGGAATGGCGATTATATGACCTTTAGGTGCTAGCCGTCGCCCTATAACGAGCATACAGATCATGAATTCTTCGGCGAAGATCTCTTATCCTCTTGGAATCTTCCTCAGACTGCCATCTGGGCTCACTGATTGAGTAAACCATTTTAGCTAGTTCATCAAGATAGCTTTCAGTTGCTTTGCACCACTCATCTGTGCAGATCTGCTGCATCTCATTAGCTTCATCGATATCACTTTCAAGAACTTTTATTGAAGAATCCAGATTCTTCATGAAATCCCGATGTGCGCCGAGAAATGATTCTTCCATCTTTTTTTGTCGTTGCATGTTGATCTCCTCTTATTGTGTTGAAATTTACCTCCGGGGTACCAGGTTGCCGCGGTATCCTGTGCATTGCCTTTTTGATCTGTGATGGCCTTGCGAGATCAGACCTTTATCGAGCCATATTAAAGTTTCATGACACTTTTTGACGAGAGATTATCACATTTTACAAGAGGTGTTGGCAAATCTTCTCTCTATATTCATACTGGATGCAAGTAGTGTTCCCGGTCGAATTTCCAATAGTGCCGAGAGATTGGGAGGTCCGGCCGTTCTCTTTGTCCGATAATGTAGGATAGAGGGAAATTACCTCGGACTTTTGTTTGGCAAGATTTGATGTAGTTGATAGAATTGCATAAAGATGGACTCGTAAAAAGCTCCATCTAGGTCGTTGTAGATCTGAAACGGCTGGTTGCCGGACCGCATGTCCTGACAAAACACCGTTTCAGATACTATGTCGAGCTTTTCGAAGTCGGAGTTTATGCCGGCAGTGGTGCTTATCGCAGGGCCCTCCCGGCGACTTCGATGACTTTTTATGAGATTATCAATAAAGGTGCGGAGTTGCCAATTAAGCAGATAGAATGTGAGCTTCGAAAATTAGCAGAGAAACGTATATATGATTTTTAATTCACTGACTTTTATCTGCTTTTTTATAATAGTACATCTTGTTTATGCCTTGCCTCTTTCCTGGGAAAAGCGAAAAATTCACCTGTGGCTTTCAAGCTATATCTTCTATGCCGCCTGGAACCCTCCTTTTGTATTGCTCCTCTGGATTTCCACCCTGATAGACTGGTTTGCCGGCAAGAATATTGCCCGAACCTCCAGCAGACACAAAAAACGAATTCTTCTTCTCATCAGCCTTGCCACAAATCTGGGCTTGCTGGGCTACTTCAAATACGGAACTTTTTTACTTGAATCGTTTGTGTCGCTGTCGGAGGCAGTAGGTATACATTATCAGCCGGCAGTCTCCCATATTGTTCTTCCTGTCGGGATCTCCTTCTATACCTTCCAGTCACTTTCCTATTCTCTTGATATTTATAGAGGAAAACTAAAACCATGGCCAAAATTCACCGATTTTGCCTTTTTTGTGACATTTTTTCCTCAACTGGTCGCCGGACCGATCGTTCGGGCTGCTGATTTCCTGCCTCAGTGCCGCGTTTCTCGTCGTGCCACCTCTTACCAGATGGGTTGGGGACTGACTTTGCTGGTCCTGGGATTGTTTGAAAAGGTGATTCTCGCCGATACTATCATGGCACCGGTTGCAGATATGGTCTTCAGCAACAGCGACTTATCGGGAACAGCGGATGCCTGGCTTGGTGTATTTGCCTTCTCCGGGCAGGTGTTCTTTGATTTCTCTGGGTATTCATTGTGTGCAATCGGAGCTGCCTTGTCTCTTGGCTTCGTCCTGCCCGACAACTTTCGTTTTCCCTATGCCGCCGTGGGATTTTCCGATTTCTGGAGAAGGTGGCATATCTCTTTGTCCAGCTGGTTGCGGGATTATCTTTATATTCCACTGGGTGGAAACCGCAAAGGAGAATTGCGAACGTATATCAATCTGATGATAACCATGCTGCTCGGCGGCTTATGGCATGGTGCGGCGTGGACGTTTGTGGCCTGGGGAGGACTCCATGGGCTGTATCTGAGCGTCGAGAGATATTTGTTGAAGCATTTAGGGGATGTTGAATTTTTTCGAAAGCGCATTGTTCAAGGTATGCTGGGTCTACTGACGTTTATCCTGGTTTCAATTACCTATGTGTTCTTTAGAGCGCAGGATTTTCCCGATGCCTTTCATTTACTCACGCTAATGTTTTCGACAGGTGAGCTGCAGCTTCTTTCCTTTTCACAGTCACTGCAGGTTGCCGTAACCCTGGGTCTGCTGTTGGTCGGACAATGGCTGCTTCGGGACAGCAGTCTGGAGGCTCTTGCCACGGCTGTTCCTCCAGCCGTCCGGGTGGTACTGATAGCTGGAGCCCTGGTTACCTTAAGCCTGCATAGAGGAGGAGACCGTGCCTTCATCTACTTCCAATTCTAATGACAGGGCGGCCAAATTTCTTAATGAGCGCTGGAAAATCTTCTGGCTTGCTGTTGTCGTGTTTTTTCTGGTGTTTGTCGCCTCCTGGGAGGCTGGCTGGCGTATATTCGGCTTTGAGCCGAATATAACCGATGACTGGCCTGTCTGGAGCGAGATTAGACGGGCGGCCAATAAGAGCGGCACTGCTGTGGCTCTGGTGGGATCTTCCCGAATCATGGTGGGGATGGAACCTGAAGTGCTGGAGGAAATGACGAAGACGGATGTTTTCATGCTGGCAATTGACGGCAGCAATCCCCTGCCGGTACTGCAGCATCTGGCCGAAGACCCAAATTTCATAGGAAAGGTGATCTGCTCACTACCCCCCTATTGGCTGGCCGGCAGCAGTACAACAGGGGAGGATAGGACGTTGAAGTGGCTACGGAAATACAGTGCCCAGCCTCTTTCTTCCAGGATAGAAACCCGGTTGTTGAAATTTGTGCAATCCCATCTGGTCTTTCGTTCCAGCGGGCTTTCTCCTCAACAGATATGGTCAAAATGGTATCTGGATGAACCAATACTGCCGCCATACGCTCCAATGAGGCCGGACAGGTACCGCAAAGCCGATTATTCCAGAACAGACCTCGCTTCTTTGAGAGCCTCACGGGTGCAACGCACCAGAGAGTTGCATCGACAACTGGAGATTCTGCAACCCGGTGCCTTTGAGAGCAGAATAGAGCGGATCCGACTCTATGTCGAAAAAATTCAGGACCGCGGCGGCAAGGTCGCCTTTATCCGTTTCCCCTCCTGCGGCAGCGTTCGTGAAATAGAGGAGAAGACTGTACCGCGAGAGCACTATTGGGATATATTCGCAGAACGGGTTTCAGCATATTTTCTACATTTTGAAGATTATGCCCGGCTCTCGGACTTCAAGTGCATGGATGGTTCTCATCTGAATTATAACGATGCTGAGCAATTTACCCGTGAGGTTGCAAAGCTGCTGCTGCGCCGCGATTTTTTTGAATAAACCTTTCACTGAAATATCTCTTGAACGTGCCGGGCCTTGGCGAACTCCTCAAAATCACCTCGTCATTAATAACCTCACTTTCATAAAAATCTGAATACCTTCAAGTTGTTATTCTACTGTTGTTGTATTTCCGGATATTCTTCAATAGTTACTTCGACTTCTTTTGTATTATCATCCCGAATCACCTTTATGGTTGCCGTGCTGCCGGGAGAGGTTTGGGCCACCTTGTCTTTCAGGGTGTTAGCCTCATTGATAGTGGTGCCCGCAAATTCGAGGACGATATCACCCTGCTGCAGCCCGGCTTGAGCAGCCGGACCTTCGGGCATTACTTCGCTTATAAGTGCTCCAGAGGTACCTGTAAGATTAAAATATTCAGCCAGCTCCGGGGTTATCGGCTGGATGTTTACGCCCAGCCAGCCGCGTATAACTTTGCCGTGCTCGAGCAGACTTTCCATCACGGGTTTTGCCATTTTCACCGGTATGGCAAACCCGACCCCCATATTGCCGCCGCTGGTTGAAAAAATGGCAGTGTTAATGCCGATGAGTTCTCCTCCGCTGTTAACCAGAGCTCCGCCGGAATTGCCGGGGTTGATTGCCGCATCGGTCTGGATGAAATTCTCATAATCGACTATACCTATATCAGATCGCCCTAAGGCGCTGATGATGCCCATAGTTACCGTATTGCTCAATCCGAACTGTATTCCCACGGCAATAACGAGCTCACCGACCTTCAGTTCATAATTCTCATTCATTACTAATGGGGAAAGATTTTCAGCATCGATTTTTACAAGAGCCAGTTCACTTCTGGGATCAGCTCCCACCAGCTCAGCTTCAAACTCCCGTTCGTCATTCAGGGTAATGACAATCTCCTCAGCCCCTTCTATAACATGATTGTTGGTGAGGATATGGCCGTTGCTGGAGACAATAACGCCGGAGCCAAGCATCGACGTCTGCATACCCTCCTGATCAGACCCCGGAGGTTCGCCGAAAAATTTTCTGAAAAGAGGATGGTCATATAATTCGTTTAATGGCAGAGTCTGCACTTTTTTGCTTGTGGAAATGTTGACAACCGAAGGGCTCACCGCGGCAGCTACCTGGGAAAGCGCGGTACTTATTCTATCCAGTTCATTCCTGGTATCCAGAGGAATCGGACTTTTTTCGGCGAGTGATGGTGTCTGGGTATCGAAATTGATGGAGAGGCCAAGTCCTATGATTATTCCTGTCACCAGCAGGGCGGAAAAGATGAAAAACCGTTTCTTCCATAAAGAATTCATGGCATCTCCTTTTATTTGTGCCTGCCCGGAAAGGAACCCCTGGCAAAAGAAGCTTTTGTTTTCCAGATGTTTCAAAAAACATACCACATCCTGGTAAATAACTTATTGATGCAGGCATCCTGTGAATATTCAGATTACCAACATGTTATCTCAAATGACGTTGCGGCCTTTCATAGAAAAGGATAATCGGGCGTTCGGATCGTTCCTGCAGAATTCTCTTTTTCAGGAATTTACGAGTTGGAATATTTCCGTTTCAGCAAGCGAAGAATAATGAAAAGAACAACCAGAGACAGGATGGCTGCATAGAAGAGCGTCGGGTCCTGATCCGCTCCGGATTTCCCCAGCACAATAAAAGGCAGACCGAGGATGCTCTGGATTATGCTGTTCATTACAATACAATAACGAAAAGAGACTCCGGCAAAGGGGAGAAGATAATTTTTGGCGGCATATGGTATACCCGGGATAGCCAGAAACAGGAAACTGTACATGGCTTGGTTTTTTTTCGGTATGGCTGGAATTTTGTAACCAAAGGTGTGGTGAAGCAATTTCAACAGTAGGGGGCGTAAATATTTAGCAACTGTATAGGTGATTGTGGTATGGAGAGGCAGAACACAGATCCAGAGTGCAAAGGTGAGGAGAATACCGAACTTGATGCCGGCAATGATCAGAAAAGCACTAATGGGAAAACCCACCAGTGGTAATATGATCATCAGGATTATAAAGAGCAACGGTGAAATATCAGACCTGACAGTCTCGATTATATCGTGTATGTATCCCTGCTGGTAAGCAAAAAATACACCGCCGGCAAGCAAGGCCGCCAAAACAGCTAAAGATGAGATGGTGAGGATATTTCTATTTCCGGCTTTCACTTGAGCAGCTTCTATATGATGTAGGAATGAATACAGGTGAATATCATTTTTCGGGGCTGTCATCCCGGACGGCACTAAGCAGTGCATGAGTTTTTTCAGCCAATATTTCCCATTCTATTTTTAATGACTTAAGCAGTTCATCCAGGGGATCGAGTATTTCGGTATCGATCATGGACTCTTTTTCTTTCTGCAGGGAAAGATAAAGGTCTGCCAACTTCTGCGCCGTTTTTTCTCGAGAGAAGCGATTGGCTGTGCGATATGCTTGCCGGCGCCAGCTTGCTGCTGTATCCTCATGGGAAAAATAGGCAATAATGCTTTCGGCAAACTCGTGAGGTGAAGCGTCGGCAGGCAGGAGTCTGCCGTTAAAGGCATCTTCAACCACCTCCCGCACGCCGGAAGCATTAAGGGCAATTACCGGCAACCCGGCTGCCATGGCCTCGACCAGGACCATTCCCTGGGTTTCCGATTTTGATGAAAACACAAAAAGATCCATGGCGGCATATGCATCAATCAGGTCGGAGCCGCTTTTCCTGCCAGCCATGATCAGCCTGTTGTCAAGATGAGCCTTGCCGAACTTCTCCACGATTCGGGATTCACTTGAGCCTGACCCCACCACTAAAAAAAATGTTTTTTCATCCATTTTCCGCATGGCATCAATCACTGCATCGCAGAGATACTCCAGGTTCTTTTCCGGAGCCAGCCGGCCGAGATGCCCGATGACGGTGGCCTGATCAGGGACCCCGTGAGCACGGCGGAAGGCAACTCCGTCTCCCTTTTGGAATTGAGCGACGTCAACTCCTGTGGGGATGACCTCGATGGGTTTATTAACCCCCCGGCCGGTGATCAGGGAGGCTATGCTCTCGCTGGGGGCAATAATGCAGGTACAGAGATTGGCATATTCAGTGGAAAGGCTGATGGCAAGCCGCCTCATCATCGGTGAGTCGGGAGAGACGTAATGGGTGTATTCCTCATATAGGGTATGGTGGGTAAAGACCAGGGGCAGGTCCCGGCGATAGGCTGCCCTTATGGCGGCATCACCGAGCAGGAAAGGGTGGTGGCTGTGAATTACATCGGGCTGGAATTCATCAATGTGCTCATCGATGATAAAGGGCATTGGAATCCGGACGGAAAAATCGCTGCCGTTGAAATTCTGTATGGCCGGCACCCGCAGGACGTTCTTTTTCTCTTCGAGAAAACCCTTCTGGTCGGGAAAGGTTGGAGCAACTATCAGCACCTCGTTTCCAAGTTTTCGCAGATCTTCGGCAAAGAAATGAACGGAGCGGGCGACACCGCCGACATGAGGTAAATAGGTATTTGTAAACATGCAGATTTTCATACTCATAACTCCCGCAGGAGAAATTCTCTCTTGCTGATTTCCGTTGTGGTAATTCTATGATAACCGGGAAAATCAATGATGATGGATGCCGGCTGAGTTGCTGCTCCAGAATAATCAGAGATCACTTCAAGCGCAGTTTTCTCTGCTGTCTTACGAAAGTTGATTTCAATGGTGCCGAAGAGTGTGTGCGTCGGCCCGAAGCGGAGGGGGTGATTATTGGTCATCCACTCAGGAAAAATTCCCGATCCGAGAATGAGCGAATCCCCTTCTTCCCGCACGAAGAGATTGCGAATCATCATTACCCATTCCGCCGCCGCCCAGCCATGCTGGCCGTCTCCCATGCAGCCGCCATGAGTGAGGGGATGAATCGCCTCCGGCCACTGACCGGTTGAGGTGGCCAATTCCGCCACGGTTTGGAGCAGTTGGCGATAGCGCAAATCGCCATTGCGAAGCAGCGTCTGGGCTAGGTCGAGGGTCAGGTAGATGTTGGTCCCTGAATGAATCATATCCTGAAAGAAAGCTCCCTTATGAAAACAGTATTCCATCAGAAATTCAAGGGTACAGCCGATACATTCATCCCCGGGCGGGGTGATCTGCAGCGGATAATCGGCAACCATGGAGCCGATCGCGCCGGCATCCATACGTCGGTAAGGCGAAGCCGGAATTCCTCCTCTGGCACGAAACCTGGGGATGGTATCGATACTGGCCTGGATGCATTTTTCCAGATCAAGGGCTTCCCGTTCATATTTCTCCTGCATCTCATGGGAAATAAACAGACCTGCCAGTCTGGCGGTGCTTCGAAGTCCTGCCAGGCTCCAGAAAGCATCCCAATAATAGTAGTCATTGGGGCCGAGATGTTCCGCGCTGAATCCCGCGGGCAGAAGTCCCGAGTGGGGAACCCCTTTTTTGCGCAGACGTTTTCGCTGAATCCAGTTTGCACCTTTTATTATCGCATTTTTCCAGCTTTGGTCGAAGGTATGATTGGTTGTCTGCTGATAACGACCCATGGCCCAGAGAACCTGGCCGTTGGAGTCCCACTCTCCTTCCTGAGACTGAAAATACCCGGACAGTTTCTGGCGGGCCGGGAAGGTATCCAGCAGGGCAAATACCCGATCTGTGAGGCCCACTGCCATCAGAGCGTTCAACATCAGACAGGCATCCCGAAACCAGAAACGCCGGTAGGTGTAAGGACCCGGGACGACGTCTTCTGCTGAGAGCAGCACCAGCGTGCGAATAGCGGCATCATAGAGGAACTGTATTTTTTTATCGTTCACCTGCAGGTCGGCCACCTTGGCGATCACCCTTTCCCAGGAATCATCCACAGGTTGTGGATGATGCTTTTTCGCAGGGAAGAAATTGTGCGGCGTAAGATCCTCTTCAAGCGGAATGGTTGTTTGCACTGATTGCTCTTTATTCGCCGATATCTCAAATAAAGCGGCGCCGGTGGCCATACCGACAGAACAGGATATCTCTGTTCTATTGTGTTGGTCGTTGTCCAGTTTATGAATGACATCACCTTCCGTATAGTTGGAGAATGAAATCTTTTCCGGAGTGCGGCTGAAACGGATAGCAGTGCTTTCATTAACCAGCCAGCCCGGATGCTTCTCCGTTGCCTCTATCGTCTCGATAAACTGGATACCTTCAGGATTGTAGGGCCGCAAGGCGAGCACCAGCCAGCCTCCTTCGGCGCAGGTGGCAGCCGCATCAATCACCAGAACAGGGAGATCGTCCTCAATTTCGAGATAAGCATGTACCTCAAGCGCCATTTCGGCGAAGCTGCATGAGGTTTTTACTGCAAGGTTGGGGGAGAGGATCCATTCCTGTTCTATATCCTCCATTTTTGAAGGCAGCAGCATCTCTCCACTATGGGAAAGAACCCAGAAATCAAGGGACCAGCCGTCATACAGCGGTGTTGTCAATCCTCTGGGATCTATAATCGGATAAAGCGGAATTTCCGGGTGACCGACCGCCGTCCAGTTGCGGTGAGTCAGGTTGACGTGACTGAAGGAAAACGCCCTGGGGATAAAAGAGTTGTCATTGGGATTGAATTGTCTCTCCACCCAGTAGGGCCATATCCAATCCAGGTTATGCTGTATTGCCTTGGTGTTGATCAGTCCCCGGGTGTGGAAAATAATGCCGGCCCTTACCAGCTCAATCGGCTCCTGAACCTCAGAAGGCTGAGAGAATTGACGGATGCGGGCGAGAAAGGTAAGCGGGTCGAGTATCCCGTAGGCCTTGGCTGCACGCTTGATCAAGAATTTCCATGGAATCCAGCGATTAATCATAACAAATATTCTATAACATCAGTCGGTAAAAATAAACCGATACAGGATTGAAGAAAGAAAGACAGGGTGGCGGCGGAGATCGCCGGGTGAAGACGATGATTACTGAAATTTGCCACATCGTCATGGTTATAGTTATTTTTCGAACTTATTTGAGGGCTTAGTAGAGCTGACACTGAATTTGCCATTAATTCAGCTTTTTCAAAGAATCCTAGGCAAATCAATCAAAGTTCGGTTTGAGCATTCTTAATGGATTCCTGCATGTCTTCACGCAGTTTTTCGTATCCTTCCTTGAGTGCCTCCCAGCTTCCTTCGTCTGCTTTATCGATTTCCTGGAGCCTTTTTTCCGTCTCTTGCTTTTGTTTTTCCAGAAAAGCTATTTTTTGATGATGGTCGGCACGTTTTGGTTCTTCTATGCTATCGGCCCTGACCCTAAGTGAATCTATATCCAGTTGCCAGTTATTGAGCTGATCTTTCATTTTTTCGACATATGTCCTTTTAGGAATCATGTTTTTCCTCCTGATTTATACCCTTGAAAAATCGAGGTATACGATTGGTGATTATTTGATCCAACTGTACTGCAGTCTATTTTCTTACAGTAAATTCAACCTCCTTGGCCTTCTGTAGAGCACACTTCGTGCCAGATTGGAAAATCGGAGAGACTGCGCAGTGGCATCGCCAGCTTTTCCGGGGTCCATCTCGGCAGCTTCGATGACATATTATGAGATCTTAGATGCCTTTAAATATCGGATACGTCTTACGTTACAGGACATCGTCCGATATTATCGGACAACTTCTCCCGTCCTGCTGTCGGAGGGCCTGGCGGACACCTTCTTTTCTCGCTCCAGTTCCGTCTGGTCATCCGGACCTAGAGCAAACGGTAGGGATGTGCGCGTTTAACCCATGGACTTTTCGGATAGTCGCTCAGTAGATGTTCATAGGCCTTTTTGAGCTGGCTGGGGTCATCGTTTTGCTTGTAGAGACTAACCCCCCTGAAATATAGTGCTTCAGGAACCACTTCGCTTTCCGGATAGACCTTCAACAGACGATCGAGATGGACCAGGGCAGTATCAAATTCTTTCTGATTAATGCGGACCTTGGCAATGCCGAGATGCAAGGTGGCGATGAATTCATCGGCCTCAAAAAAACCGATCCTCCGCTGGACTTCCTGTTTTCCATGGGCCTCCATGCCCTTGATGCCCAGCACCGCCGTGGTCGGTGTCCAGAAGGTGTGGTATTTTTCATGCATCGATGTGGTACTGATATTTATCCTGAAAGGGATCAGATATTCCTGTACGAAATCAACTACTTCATTTGTCGGATACGTAACTGTATCCATCTGTTGACAGCCGATTCATTCAGGATTGAAAAAATCAAGCAGGATTGGTTTATGTGTGAGCTGGGCGGAATCAAGAACATATCCCTCACGGCTCAGCCATTCGATAGAAGACATAGTTTCCTCCTCAGGTTTTAACTTCAATCATTGCTTCGGGAGTCAGCTCCTCCCAGAGATTATTAGTGCAAAATGTTTGCCTGAAGACCTGTTCCAATTCCGTCAACTACAATCTTTCTGTTAAAACAAGCTAAAAAAACAAGAGGTTTGAATCTTCGCGCTGACTTCTTGTTTTCTCAAAGTTCTTGTCCGGCTCAACTGGGTTAGAAAGGAGAAAACCCGGCATGGTATTTGTAAAAGAATGTGCAGGAAGATGCGAAAAATTTCCATAACCCCACACTGGAGGTATCATGAAAAATAAATACATACAGTGGTTTGAGGATACAAATAAGGAAGATACCGCCATTGTCGGCGGAAAAAATGCTTCACTTGGTGAGATGATCAAGTCCCTGGCTGAGAAAGATGTGCGCGTTCCCGATGGCTTTGCCACTACCGTCGAGGCCTACACCCGCTATCTCAAGAGCAATAATATCGATGATACGCTTAAAAAACTTTTAGCGAAGTTGCGTAACGATGAGCAGTCGATAGAACAGACAGGCAAAGCCGTGCGAAAGCTCTTTCTCGACGGTGAGTTTCCCGATGATATCGCCTCGGCCATTAAGGAAGCCTATGGGGAACTCAGTCAGCGCTATGATTCGCCGGCCAGAGACAGCCACGGCGATGTCGATGTAGCGGTGCGCAGCAGCGCCACTGCCGAAGATCTTCCCGAAGCCAGCTTTGCCGGGCAGCAGGAAACCTTTCTCAATATCTCGGGCGACAAGGATCTTCTCGATGCCTGCCGCAAATGTTTTGCCTCGCTCTTTACCGACAGGGCCATCTCCTACCGGGAAGAGAGACAGTTCGGTCACGATAAAATTGCCCTGTCGGTGGGCGTTCAGAAAATGGTGCGCTCCGATAAGGCGGGATCAGGAGTAATGTTTTCGATCGATACGGAATCGGGCTTTCCGGATGTTGTCCTGATCGATGCGGTGTGGGGATTGGGCGAGAATGTTGTACAGGGAACAGTCAATCCCGATGGTTACAGGGTTTTCAAGCCTTTGCTGCAGAACCGGGATACTTCCCCGATCATCGAGAAACGGCTCGGCGAGAAGGAGAAGACCATGGTGTATGCCAGAGGAGGTTCTGCAACGGTGAAAAACAAGAATACCCCGCGAAGAAAAAGAGAGCAGTTTGTCCTCACCGATGAAGAGATTGTGCAATTAGCCCGATGGGCCTGCGTTATCGAAGACCATTACGATAAGCCTATGGATATGGAATGGGCCAAGGACGGTGACAGTGGAGAGCTGTATATCGTTCAGGCCCGTCCCGAAACGGTACAGTCGCAGAAGCAGAGCGGTTCGTTCACGCGCTATCACCTTCGGGACAGAGGTGAAGTTCTGGTAAAGGGACTGGCTATTGGCGATGCCATAGCTTCGGGAAAAGCAAAAGTACTGCACGATATTGATGAAAGCGATCAATTTGAGGATGGCGGGATTCTGGTGACTGAAATGACCGATCCGGACTGGGGGCCTATAATGAAACGGGCGGCGGCCATCGTTACCGAACATGGCGGGCGGACCAGCCATGCTGCCATCGTCAGCCGGGAGTTGGGCATACCGGCCGTGGTTGGTGCGGAAAAGGCCATGGCGGCACTCGATGGAGCTAAGATAGTTACCGTTTCCTGTGCGGAAGGGGATACGGGAAAAGTATATGAGGGAGAATTGGAATACGAGGAGGAAGAAATTGATCTGGGGGCCCTTCCCACAACATCAACACAGATAATGATAAATATCGCCAGCCCTGAAGCGGCTATGCGCTGGTGGCGGCTCCCTGTTCATGGAATCGGTCTGGCCAGGATGGAATTTATTATCAATAACATCATCAAGATTCATCCGATGGCCCTTATTCATCCGGAGAAAGTTGAAGATAAAAAGGTACGTAAGTCCATAGATACGCTGACTAAAGGGTATCCGGACAAGGAAGAGTATTTTGTCGATCATCTATCCCGGGGCATCGCCCGAATAGCCGCCTCGCAATATCCCGATCCGGTAATTGTACGAATGAGTGATTTTAAAACCAATGAATATGCCAATCTCATAGGAGGCTCTTTTTTTGAACCGCATGAGGAGAACCCCATGCTGGGGTTTCGTGGAGCATCCCGCTATTATAGCGACCGCTATCGGGCCGGATTCGGTCTGGAATGTGCAGCTATCGATCGTGCCCGCAGGAGACTCGGCTTTGAGAATATTGTCGTGATGATTCCCTTCTGCCGGACTCCGGAAGAGGCGGACAAGGTGCTTGAGGTTATGGAATCAAACGGGCTTGAACGGGGGAGGGACGGATTGGAGATCTATGTCATGTGTGAGATCCCCTCCAATGTAGTACTGGCGGAACAATTTGGCCGGAGGTTTGACGGATTTTCAATAGGTTCCAATGACCTGACTCAACTTATGCTTGGTGTGGATCGTGATCTTGCCGAACTCTCGGAACTTTTTGATGAACGCAATGAAGCAGTAAAAATAGTGATCGGGAATCTCATTGAAGTGGCACACAAGAATGGGAAGAAGGTCGGTATTTGCGGTCAGGCACCGAGTGATTACCCTGATTTTGCAGAATTCCTGGTCAATGCCGGCATTGATTCGATCTCCCTGAATCCTGATTCGGTGATCCGGGTTATGCGGTATCTGGCCGAAGCGGAAGGAAAAGAGGCTGCACCCGGGAAGAGCTAGAGATATAGGTACTCGTTGAAAGGAGAATTGTTTGAAAGAAAGTGATGAGCAAGAACGCCAGGGAAGTGCAGCATATCATGCGAAAAGTGTCGAAGATACCCTCACTGCGCTGAATGTCGGCCGTGATGGACTTTCCCGTGATGAGGTCGTCGCAAGGCAGGAAAAATACGGCCTCAATCAGCTAGAGGAGGAAAAGCAGCGCAGTGGTTGGGCCATTCTGCTCGACCAGTTCAAAAGCATCGTTATCATTATTTTGGCAATTGCAGCTGTCCTGGCCTTTGCCACTGCCCGCCTACCGGAAGGAATTGCCCTGGTTACCGTTATAGCCGTCAATACCGCCATAGGCTTCTTCACGGAATGGAAAGCCATACGATCGATGGAATCTCTTCGTGAACTCGGCAGGAAAGTGGCGCGGGTCAGACGGGACGGCAGGAAAAGCGAGGTGGCCGCCGAGGAACTTGTCCCCGGAGATATTGTTCTACTCCACGATGAGGAACTTGTTCCTGCGGATGTGCGAATAATTACATCTGAAGATATCAGGGTCAATGAAGCGGCTCTTACCGGAGAGTCCATGCCGGTCGATAAATCCATCGACCCTGTCGAGCAGGACGCTCCCCTGCATGCCCGGACCAGCATGCTCTATAAGGGAACGAGTGTCGTTGAAGGGACTGCTGAAGGAGTAGTTGCCGCTACGGGACCGGCAACGGAACTCGGCCGTATTTCCAGACTTGTCTCGGCAGCAGAGGAAACCGCAGCCCCTCTTCAGGAGCGTCTCGATCACCTGGGTCGAAAACTTGCCTGGATAACCATTGCTGTCGCAGTGCTTGTCGGTGCGGCGGGACTGGCATCGGGGCGTGAGACCATCATTATGATCGAGACCGCCATCGCTCTCGGAGTAGCCGCTATTCCTGAAGGGTTGCCGATCGTGGCCACTATTGCCCTGGCCCGCGGCATGTGGCTGATGGCGCAGCGCAATGCTCTGATAAATCGCCTTACCGCCGTGGAAACACTAGGCGCAACCAGTGTGATTTTTACCGATAAAACCGGCACGCTCACCGAAAACAGGATGACTGTAGTCGATGTGATTACTGCCGATGCCTCATATACCTTCGGCCAGCAGAAAGAAGAGGAGGGAGCCCCTGGGGGCGGTCATCTCGAGGCGGCGGCGGAAAAAAGTCTGGTCGAGCGTCTGCTTCGCATAGGGTTACTTTGTTCAAACGCCAAGCTGGCTAAGGAGAGCGAAGGATTCAGCGGCGACCCCACCGAAGTCGCCCTGCTGGAGGCAGCCGCCAAAGCGGGTTTGACCAGGAGCGGCTTGCTCGAGGAGATGCCTGAGGAGCGGGAAGTTCCCTTTGATTCGGAAGTTATGATGATGGCGACTTTTCACCGCCTTGAAAAGGACAAAGAAGGCGGTGCATGTTATGTAGCGGTAAAGGGTGCACCGGGCAAGATCCTCGAGGTATGCAACAAGGTGTGGCAGGAGGAGGGGGCGGCTCAACTGAGTAAGGAGCAAAAGCAGCAATGGCATGAACGTGTCGACGAGCTTGCCGGCAAGGGCTTGCGTCTTCTCGCCTTCGCCGACAAGGAGGCCGGGGATAGTGCCGAGGAGCCTTACCGGAATCTTCGGCTGGTGGGCATCGCCGGTATGGAAGATCCGCCGCGATCCGAGGTTAGAGAGGCGATTCGAGATTGTCAGAATGCCGGAATAAAGGTAGTGATGGTGACCGGAGACAGGCCTGACACCGGTGCTTCCATCGGTAAAAAAGTAGGATTAAGCGATGAAGAAAAGCCCTTCCACGGCAGTGATCTGAGCAGCCCTGATGAGCTTTCCAAGGCGGAGCATCGCAAGATCCTGGATTCCGGCATCTTTGCCCGGGTGACGCCGGAACAGAAATTTAATCTGGTGAAACACTACCAGTCCGCCGGTCACATCTGCGCCATGACCGGAGACGGCGTCAACGACACCCCGGCCTTGAAGCAGGCGGATATTGGTGTTGCCATGGGACAGCGGGGAACCGATGCCGCCAAACAGGTAGCTGACATGGTGCTGCGTGACGATAATTTTTCCACCATTGTCGCGGCCATCCGCGAAGGCAGGATCATCTTCGCCAACATTCGCAAATCCGTTATCTTTATGCTTTGTACCAATATTGCCGAGGTCTTGACTGTTGCCCTGGCTTCTCTGGTACAGGCTCCCCTGCCGCTGAAACCCCTGCAGATTCTTTATCTCAATGTCTTGACCGATGTTTTCCCCGCGTTGGCTCTGGGGGTTGGCGCAGGTGCCGTCGAGGTTATGAAGCGTCCGCCTCGAGCTGCCGATGAGGCCGTTTTGACGTGGCACCATTGGCGCATGATCGGTGGCTGGAGCCTGTTCATCGGAGCGATAGTTCTTGGAGCGTTGACCATTGCCCTGATGCAATTTGGTTTCGAGGAAAAACACGCTGTCACTATCTCGTTTCTGACTCTGGCCTTCACCAAGCTCTGGTTTGTCATTAATCTGCGTGATCGGGGTACTTCCCCATGGAAAAACGATGTGTTAAAGAACAGATGGATGTGGGCTGCCTGGGGGATCTGTCTCAGCCTTCTACTTATTGCCGTCTATTGGCAGCCACTCGCTTCCCTTCTCCAGGTCGTAAATCCAGGCTGGAAAGGGTGGACTCTCATTCTGGCAATGAGTGTGCTCCCTGTTATTAGTGGAGCATTTCTTCCGGGGATTCGATTTTACTCCGCCGGGAGCGAGGAATATCCGAGGTAAATATATTGTCAGGTGAATGGGTTGAGAAGAGATTGAAAAAATGATATGCTGAATGGTAGTATGTTATTTTTTAAGGAAAATTTAGGAAGATGCGGTCAGCCGAAAAACCGTCGATATCAGTAATTCCAACAGAATTCTCTTCCCCGGATCGGGCTGATCAAGGCGGGACTGGCTGAATATTATCGTAAAACACATATCCCACAGCCTTGGCCGTAAAGAGGATCCCCGCGCCTATACTTATGGAATCCCAGGAAAAAGCCGGATCGTTTGCTTGTATAGCGAGGCTCGACTCTCAAGCCAGCGTTGGCATACATATTGAGATCTGAAAAATAGCACCTCTACTGTTGGATATTTTTGCTCCGTCATTCGCGTTAAAAGCAAAAAGAGGCTATAGTTTTTTATATAGGAAATCTTTCAATTCAAGGTGTTGCAGTATCATGTAAATAGGAAGGTCGTTGCATATCGTGGAATAAAGAATGGAGGATTGTCATGATCGGATTTATTCAGAATTCTACTGAACAGTATCTTTCTAATCTTCTGGCGGAAGCCGATATCAGAACGGATGGGAGCCGGCCATGGGACATTCAGATCAAAAACAGAGGCTTTTTTGATCGCATTTCCAAAGAGGGATCTCTGGGATTGGGAGAAGCTTACATGGATGGCTGGTGGGAATGCCGAGCTCTTGATCAGTTTTTCTTCAAGCTTCTCTACCATAAAATCAATGAAAAGGTGCGGACTTCACCCATTGTTATTGCCAATGCCGTCAAGGCTACCCTCTTTAACCGACAGAACAGGCGCAAGGCTTATGAAGTAGGGGAAAAGCATTATGATGCCGGCAATGATCTGTTTGCTCAAATGCTCGATTTCCGGATGAATTACAGCTGCGGCTACTGGAAAAAGGCAGCGGATCTTGAGGCGGCTCAGCAGAATAAACTGGAGATGATATGCACCAAGCTTCAGCTCGAACCTGGAATGAGGCTGCTCGATATCGGCTGCGGCTGGGGCGGTCTTGCCGGTTATGCCGCTGAAAAATATGGTGTTTCTGCTGTTGGTCTGACCATTTCCAAGGAACAGTTCGAGTTTGCCAGGCAACGATATGCCGGCCTGCCTGTGGAATTCAAACTTGAAGATTACCGGAATACCAAAGGAACATTCGACGCCATAGTCTCTGTCGGCATGTTTGAACATGTGGGATATAAAAATTACAACTCTTTCATGAGAGTTGTCCGCCGCTGTCTCAAGGAGGACGGTCTCTTTCTCCTGCACACCATTGCCTCGAATGAATCAAAACGCAACTGCGACAGCTGGTTTGACAAATATATCTTCCCCAACGGCATGCTGCCCTCTATTTCTCAGCTCGGAGCAGCTCTGGAGCAAAAATTCGTCATGGAGGACTGGCATAATATCGGTGCCGATTATGACAGGACTTTGCTGGCCTGGTATGGAAATTTCAGGAAAAACTGGAAAAATCTGCGCGACAGGTATAGTCAACGTTTCTATCGGATGTGGTGCTATTATCTTCTCGCCACCGCGGGAGGCTTTCGTGCCAGAAACATGCAGGTCTGGCAGGTGGTATTATCTCCGAATGGAATCATAGGTGGTTATCATAACAACCGTTGCAGTAAATGCGGGGGGATCAGCCTGGAGTACCATCCTGCTTCTGTTGCCTGTATGGAAAAAAATTAATCTCTCTATTAATTGAAAGATGTCAACGTGGAAACGATGAAAAATCTCATTAATATTTCCTTATTGCCGCAGAATGTATCATCGCTGAGCGCGGTGGATCTCCCGATATTCTTCGAATAGTCTATCGGTATCTTCTTTACGGCACAGTTGTGTCGCCTCGGTGGTCAAAGCTGCCGTTCCGGCCGCCATGCCGTAGAGCAGGGCATCAGCCAATTCCTCTCCTCTCTGCAGTGCCAGGACCATGGCGCCGACGAAGCTGTCGCCGGCACCAATAGAACTGACCTCCCTGACCTTCAGCGCAGGGATGCGGACCTGCTCTTCTGCAGAAGTAAGCAATGCGCCATCCTTACCCAGAGTAAGTACCAGAACTTCACACTTGCCACGGTCAACCATGTCGCGGCACATTTTCTCCTGATCCTTCTCCTGGACCAGAGAGCAGCCGCAGATATATTCGAGTTCCTGCCGGTTCGGTTTAATGAGATAAATTTCCTGCTGCAGAGCGTGCTTGAGAGCATCTCCCGATGTATCCACAATGACCTTGGTTGGGCTGCCATTGAACAGCTTTACGACTCTTCCGTAAAAATCATCAGGTGCTCCCGGAGGCAGGCTTCCCGAGGCAACTACAAAATCTGCCGCCTCGCCCAGTTTGCCTGTCTTGTGCAATGACTGACGCCACTCCTCTTCACGGATTTGCGGACCCGGCAGAGCGAACCGATATTGTCGTCCGCTTTCCTTCTCCCGGATGGCGAAGTTTTGCCTGTTGGTGCCTTCCATCGAAACAGCTTCGCTCCTGACTCCTTCATCGCTCAGCATGGAGTTAATGCTTCTGCCTGTGCTGCCTCCCGCTGGAAATACGGCAGTAGTAGTACCGCCGAGCAGGGTGATGGCCCTGCTGACGTTGATTCCGCCGCCCCCGGGATCAATCATGACATTGCGGCAGCGCATCTTTGTGGTAGGCTCCAGGGTATCCACGTCGGCACTAATATCGAGACTGGGATTGATGGTAAGGGTCACGATTCGATGATCATCACTCATGTTTTCCTCTCCATCAAAGAATTCGAAAAAGTGAACCAATTCCTGCTCCCTGCATTCTCACACCATTAGTGAAGTGGCGCATGATGTCCAATGCCGGCGGACTCATCCTGCCTTTCAGGAAAAGCCAAGGTTCAGGTGGATGTGCTCATATCGTTTTTCTTCAGTCTATTATCCATCTTGACTTTTGTTTCAGAAAAGCTGCTCCTCGCTTGCTTTTTTGGGCAGCGTGATTTTCAGGATGCCGTCCTGATAGATTGCCCCGACTTTATGTTCAGATACCTCTGCCGGCAGTCTCAAAATTCTTTCGAACATGCCATAGCGTCTTTCAAGTCGTCTGAAGCTGCTTCCTTCCTCCTGAATTTCCTGCCGTTTTTCTCCCTTTATCCGTATCAGGTCGCCATCTATTGTAAAATCAAAATCTTTAGGCGTTATTCCCGGAACCTCTATTTCAAGCACCACAGCAGCATTTGTTTCGTAAATATCAATATTCGGAATCCAATAACCTGGAAGCTCTATCGCCGGGGATCTGGATTGCAACTCGTTTAGAAATTGATGGAAGAGGGTATGTATTTCGTACATTCGCTGGGGCAGACTCGCCGGCCGTCTGATGACTTCTCGTTTAGTTGTCATTATTATCCTCTATGTTCACATCTGTTGTGATTAAAAGTTTCGCTGCTGCTCAATAATAACGGCAGGTCTACCGATAGGTTCTTAGGTTTACGATTTATCCCTGGACATGCCCGGAGGAACCCGTACCCCGCTATCTGTATAGCTTTGATTTACAGAACCCTTGCCGATCAAACCTGGTACATTGACCGACTTCCCCTTCTGGTCGACCAGGTTCTGCAAAGCATTCTTGAGTGTGGCCATATCAGAAATATTCAACTCTTTCATTATCTCCTGAGCATCTTTGCCTTCCTGGGCAAGCTCCCATAAACGTTTCATATCTACTGTGCTTTGGCGTACCATTCGTCTGCCTCTTTTGATTTTTTCAACCTTTTTTGACTCTCGTGTTCTATCAAAAGCAAGCAAAATGTATGCCACTGGGCTACGGTGCAGGGTTCAAGATCCGGGTTGTCATGATGGCCTCGAAAACACCGGGTTCCCGCAATGCTGGTTTTTGGCAGGCCTCTGACATATCTGTATCGTCGGAGGCCTGCCTAAGATGTAGCCCAGGCTTTGGCGGGCTCATCAGAAATTATTTTCTGCTGTTTAATCGACCTGTGCGAAATCTTATGGCATAGGACTGGGTCCTCTGCAGTCGGACGGGAAACCCGATATATGGGATAATGAACGCTATTACCAGGAGAAAAGGCTACTCTTTGGCTTAAGCGCCAGTAATCCGAAAAATCGTATTTCACCCGTTTCCTGTATCATTTTCAGCTGCCTTCTGTATGCACATTTCCTCTAGGCATTATTTTAGAATACAAACAGGCAAAGGAATTGCATCCACCAATTAATATGAACTTGAAGGATTTCGCAGCCCGAACTGCGGTATTCAATGATATGAGGCAATTGATAGTCTGTATGGAAAAATTGGTGGTCATTTCTGATCCGTGGAATCCTGGCAACGCTTTTTGGCGTGAGGGCCATTCTGCTATCGGGGATAACCATCGGGGTCTGTTGATATCGCTGAGTATTCCTCGTTGTCGACGCCTCATTTCTTTTGCCGTTTCATTGCAGGGCGGAGGAACAGGTGGGGCCATGGAGCAGTGGTTCTCGAGGGACTTGGTAAGAAACGTAGTAGTCCTACTTATTAATGGATAGAAAAAATGAAAAACCTGACTGCAGAGCAGATACTAAAAAAAACCTTTAAACATCTTGAAGAAATGGTGGATGAAAAAGGTGAAGAAAGGCGAAATCGGGAAGGGAATGGCCGCAATGTTTTTGATGGGGAACGCAATTCGAAGCAGCATGATTCCTGGAAATGCACAGCAGGTGAGGAAAATAATGAAAAAAATGAATAGTTTATTTCCAGTGAGCGGTGCATGTTCTGCTTTGGTAGCGTTGAAATATAGCCATTATCTGAATTTTATAACCTACAAACGGAGGAGGTAATGCTACCGATCACATCGATACTTTGGCCGACTGACGGAAGCCATCCCGCCTTGAATGCACTGGATGCGGCAATAGAGCTTGCTCAGAAATTTCAGGTAAAATTATATGCACTCCAGGTAGTTCATCAGGTGCCTACCGTTACCGGTTCTGGTTTTGCGCCTGTAGCCATGAAAGGTTTTGATGTTCCTCTTTATGAGCAGGAACTACTGAAGACTGCTGAAAAGGAACTTCACCAGGTGGTAGAGGGAAAGGTGGCCGAGGGTGTAGAGGTTGAGAGCCATGTGAAAATCGGTATACCTGCCGATGTGATAGCTGACTTTGCAAAAGAAAACGACGTCGGAATGATTGTGATGGCCACGCATGGCCGCACCGGACTCAGTCATTTTATGTTGGGGTCGGTTGCCGAGAAGACGGTTCGCCAATCCACCGTTCCAGTACTTATTATCCCCGAAAAATCCACAGAGAAATAGTTGGCCTGAAAGCCCAAAGCCTTTGCAGGAATGAGGCGATCTAAAGGAACTGTTGAAATGGGAATGCCGATTAATAACAGATACATTAGGCAAGCTGAAAGCGGGCGCAGCTTGGAGATGCTGCGTCGACCAGTTGCGCCCCTCTATGCCCATGACTCAGGCTGGTGGAAAATCAAACGGTGGTTGCTGTGAAGAGGGTATTGATCACCGGCAGCAATCGCGGTATAGGGTTGGAATTTACCCGCCAATATCTGGAGAGTGGCTGGCATGTGTATGCCACCTGCCGCAGGCCGACCGAAGCGCAATCACTGCACATGCTCCTCGAACTCCACAGCCGTCTCACTATTCACAGGCTTGACATCACCCAGCAGGAGGATATCAATAGCTTATGTCAGGAACTCATGGAAGTTCCTATCAATATTTTGATAAATAACGCTGGAGTCTACTTCAGAAAACGAAGTGTGGGAATTGACTGCATCCATTATGACAATTGGCGGAGGACCTTTGAAGTAAATACCCTGGGGCCTGTTCGTATCACCGAAGCGCTTCTTGGAAATATTGCAGAGAGCACAACCGTCAGGTTGATTGTTGTTCTCAGTAGTCATATGGAGCGTATTGCCGAAATCAACGAAGGGGACAGTTTTTACTATCGTTCCAGTAAGTCGGCATTAAATGCGGCCATGCAGGGGATCTCCGCAGAGATGAAGGAGCAGGAAATAGGAGTATTGCTTCTGCATCCCGGTGCGGTGATGACACGTATAGGGCCGTTGAAAGGTATTTCCACCAGGGAAAGTGTGAGCGGAATGCGGCAGATTATCGAGGGATTTACCATGGAGCAGACGGGAAAATTTTTCAGTTACGATGGCGAGGAGATTCCATGGTAAGTTAGGCAGGATGAAATATCAAACTGATAAGTATCGTGTCCGGTCTTACCGGATCAGTCGGATGGGAAAATAGCGATGACAGGAGGGAAATATGTACAACAGAGAAGAACTATGCAAAAAAATTACTGAATTATATCCTGAAATAGGTGAATGCGGCATTGATATAGATGTTGAATTTGATGCAGATAAAAACGTGTGGATTGTCGATTTAGTAAAAGATTCAAGGGAACTCAAGCATCATCTTGAAATACCTGATGCCGATGATTGTATGGAGGGGAACAAGTGCACTTCCCTGGGTCTGGAAATAGCACAGCTCAGAAAAAACATAGAGGGACAGCAGTTTTGACGGCTTATTGGAGGCGGCGGAAATATTTCAATGTGTGTACACTGGAATTGTCGGGCCGATCATCTCGGTCCGGCCTCTTTGAGTAGTTTCAGCCCGGATACTAATTCGAGGGGCCTGGAAAGCACTTTTCTCTCTTTAAATATCGTTATACTTCACAAGAGTGAAAAAAAATGTAGTCCCTTTTCCGATTTCACTTTCATACCAGAGTTTCCCTTCATGGTTTTCGACAATTTTCTGGCACAGGGCGAGTCCCATTCCAGTGCCTGCAATATCTTCTGAAGGTTCAATACGCTGGAAAAGATCAAAAATCATATTACCGTGGCTGGGGTCAATGCCGATCCCGTTGTCGCGAATGCTGAAAACCCACTCTCCATTGCGGGATTCTGCACTTATATGAATCATGGGAATTTCTCTGCTGCGAAATTTTATGGCATTGCTCAAAAGATTCTGCATCAGGCGGAGGAGATGGATAGGGTGGCCGTATATTTCAGGAAGAGGATCAGAGGTGATCTCTGCACCGTTCTTGCGGATGAAGGGGTCGATATTGTCCAGGGCCTGCTGCAGCACTTGTTCCATGTCCACTCTACTTAGGGGTTGGTCGGCAGCCCCCAGCCTGGCATAATCGAGCAGGCTGTCAACCATGAGCTGCATGCGGTGAGCGCCCTTGGCAATATACTGGAAATAGGTGGTTGCCGTCTCGTCAAAGTTTTCTCCATATCGCCTCTCGAGGAGATCGGCATATGCCTTGATCATGCGCAGGGGCTCCTGCAGGTCGTGTGAACAAACCGAGGCAAACTGTTCCAGTTCCCTGTTGGAAGCCTTAACTTTTTTCAAAGCCCTGCTCAACTGCTGATTTTTTTCTTCTTCAATGGCTTCCGCCCTTTTTGACTCTGTGACATCCGTAGCCAGCACACAGAATCCGACGATAGTGCGGTCTTCCACGGCATGGGGAATAAGGGTCATATTGCAGATGCGGAGACCTTTGAGACGATGGGGGATTTGGATTTCGAAAGTAACCTGCTCTCCTTCGAGGACCCTTTCGAGATAAGGCTGGATTTCCTGGAGCACATGATTGTCGAATATGTCGGCAGGGGTCATGCCGATGGCTTCTTTAGGTGAGATACCGAACCATTTATAATGTTCGGCATTGCAGAAGACAAATTTCTCCTCATTGCTCAAATAAGCTATGAGGGCAGGCATCGAATCCGTAATCAAATGGAGTCTGTCTCTGCTTACTTTGAGTTTTCTTTCCAGACTTTTCAACGTGTATATCTCTTATGGTCAGAAGGGATGCTGTCTGTCGGTGCGCTCATCAATGAAACTTCTCGGTGATTTTCCAATAGTTTCATATGGCAGGACAAAAAGTAGGTTATGACGTCATCAAACAGGATTTTTTTCAACAACGGCTTGCGATAAGGAAAAAGGCAGGAATGTATCAGTAGCTTTCTTCAAGATCGTTTTTGCAGTCTGGGCATATCATATTAACTGTTCTTGCTTCGGAGTGGTCACGTATATACTCTTCGATGCGCTGCCATTGATTATTTTCGGTGAGAATCTTTTTGCAGCTCAGACAAATCGGCAGAATCCCTTCAAGTGATTCTATTTTCTTCAAGGCCAGGGTGAGGTCATGAAGGAGATCCTCTTTTTCCTGCATCGCCTTCTTGCGCTCAATGGAATAGAGCAGCGATTTGCTCAGGGAGGCAGGGGAAAGGTGCTGTTTCTCAAGAAAATCCTGGGCTCCGAAGCGCACCGCCTGAAGAGCCAGTTCCTCATCCTGCAATCCCGAGAGAACAATCACAGCGGTATCGGGATACGGTGTAATTATTTTCCGGACCGTATCCAGACCTGAGGAATCAGGAAGGCGCAGGTCCAGCAGCACTGCATCAAAATTATAATGAGATAGAAGACCGAGTGCAGACTCAAGGGTCTCAGCTTCTGCTAGATCCTGGCGAATGTGTTTGTTTTCGGACAGATACTCTTTTATCAGGAGAACATCCGCCGGATTATCTTCCACAATGAGAATGTTAATCTTGCCCATAAGCCGTGCCAATGTGAATAAGTGTTGGTTTGATATCTCTTGGAGTTGACTGTCTATCTGCAAATTTCATACTCAAACATAAAGTAAAGAAAATTTCCAGGCTGATTTTGTTGAACTGTACTATTTTTCTGTATTGTGCTATAAAATAATCTATTCAAATAAAATGGCACTTGGGCCTAACTTGTCGGAGTCCCATGATATCGTTTACCGGTTGCCTTCAAAATTTAAATTACCGGGGAAAGGCGCAAGGCACCGATATCAAAAACATGCTTGCGGTTAATCAATCGAGCCCCCAGGTAAGTAAGTGCGTAGATCGAAATTGCTAATTCCCGGGTAGACACCAACTATGAGCGACATATAGAGTAAGCTCCTGTAAAATAGAATATCGGATAATTTGTTATGCCTTGCTCTTCGCCCTTTCTTTCGTTCGGCGGCAACGTATCGATTTCTATAAATAACAAACTCTCTGTTCGTATATCTTTCACCTTCGACTCTTCTGCCTTGATATTCTTTAATTAAATATTACATAATACGTTTGGGAGGAAAAGTTGTCTTTCTGCTTAAGTAAACCTATCGTTGTTATTCTAACCCAGTTGAGCTGGACTTTTTGCAGTACCCCCTTGAGGGGTATAAGAGCTACAGGTGTCTTGTTTTCTTGCGAAAAAACACAAGACATCAGTCAGTAAAGGTACTCATAACTATGCCGGATACAAACCTGAAAGTTCTTGTAATCGACAATGAAACTACAGTAGCTGAAGCCCTGCGTAAAGTCTCGGATCAGCTTGGTATAGTGGTCCGGAATGCCTCCACTCTTCAGGAAGGTATACAGGCAAAAGGCAATGAAGGATTTGCTGTTGTTCTGATGAGGGATATCCTCCCCGATGGTGCTTCCTGTTATGCCATTGAAGATTATCAGTCGCTGCACCCCTCTCCTGAAATTCTCATCTACACTGCAGTAGGCGATCCTGAACATGCCGAGCATGCCCTCAAAGGTGGGGTGTGGGACTATATCATAGACCCTTCTCCGCACAAAAAGTTACCGGACCTGTTAAAGCGGGTTCTGCGGTATCGCCGCAACAAAGGACAAAATGCGGTCGATAAGCAACGGGAGATCCAGCAGCAGTTAGAAGATACCGGCATTATCGGCAGAAGCAAAGCTATCCGCAACTGCGTGAACTTGACGGTGCGCGTAGCTCAATCCGACGCAAGTGTTCTCATCACCGGTGAAACCGGCACGGGGAAGGAGCTTTTTGCTTCAGCGATCCACAATATCAGCCCCCGGGCAAGGAAGAATATGACGACTGTGGATTGTGCGGCCCTACCTTCCACGCTCGTTGAAAGCATCCTTTTCGGTCATGCCAAGGGGTCCTTTACCGGAGCGGATAAAAGCCAGACGGGATTGATTAAACAGGCCGATGGCGGGACCCTTTTTCTTGACGAAATCGGGGAGATGCCTCTTGAAATACAGAAAAAATTACTGCGGGTTATTCAGGAACGTAAGTTTCTCCCAGTCGGCAGCAATACGGAAATCGAGAGCAATTTTCGGCTGATCGCGGCAACAAATAGAAACCTTGAATTAATGGTGGAGGAAGGAACATTCCGGGAAGATCTCTTCTTCCGGCTCAAAACCTTTCAGCTTGAACTTCCATCATTACGTCGGAGGACAACAGATGTCACTGAACTTGCCTATCATTACCGCACCCTTTTTTGCAAGCGGAATAAGCTGAAAAATAAAAAGCTCTCCCCTGACTATTTAATGATTCTCAATCAGTATGACTGGCCAGGGAATGTCCGGGAGCTTTTTCAGGCAGTAGAGCGCTCCATAACTGATGCCCAGGACAGTACCATTCTTGATCCCACCCATCTTCCCTTAAACATCAGGCTGGCGGTTACAAAAAAGAAACTCAATAGAGGGAAAAAACCTTTAACAGAAACCGCTGAGGCGGAAAACGAAATCGTCGAAATCTCCAATATTCCAACAATAAAGGAAGCCAGAGACCGCGCGATTCAGCTAGAGGAACGAAAGTATCTGCAGCAGTTGCTTGAACTGACCGACGGCGACATCAAACTCTGTTGTCAGACGGCAGGTCTTTCCCGCTCCAGACTGTATGATCTCCTCAAAAAATATGAGCTGTCCAATAAGGAAACAAGCCTCAATATTCAGGAAGAGACAGAATAAACGGGGTACTCCCGATGGGGCCGTCGCTATTGAAATCTTTCCAGAAAGTGTCCAATAGTCCTGTCGTGTAAGACTTTGGTCCTCTCAGGCAGGACATCCAAGACCTACATGGACTTGTAAAGAGATTAATCTCCGTCTGAAAGCGGCGATCCGCCGTACCACACATGTACTGCCTGCCATCTCAGACACTTCGCCGACCATCGAACTTTCTCGACGCCTGCGCTTATCGCAGAGCTCATCTTAAGGACTTCGATGATTTTCAAGAGATCCTGGTATTGACGGTGCTGTGAAAATCCCCAACAGATAAAATGCACTCTTCAGAAGCCGGTTAGATATTTCTTTTTGGAAGTGCTAGAATGTGTCGATATCTTCATAAAAGTTAACTCTGTACGCCGCAGCAGATTGTTCTCGAGGGGCGAGACATGTATTTTGGTCTGCTGAAGCGATTTATCTACTTCAGCGAATGTTATAATACTGGTTAAGGAACTATGTCTGAAATAACAAGATATTATCCAAAAAAAGTAGTTGTGAAATACCTTCTTTTCGGGAGTATCTGGATTCTAGTCACCGATCGGGCCATTGATTCTTTTGTGGTCTTTAGTCTCTCTCCTGATTATGCGCAAACCCTTAAAGGACTGATATTTGTTGCTGTAACAGCAACATTGCTCTATTTCGTTCTGAAAATCGACTGTCAGAAAATCCAGGATGCGGTTGACAGAAAAGAAGAGAGTGAAAAACGATATCGCACCGCATTTCATAACTCACCCGGACCCTTATGGGAAGAGGATCTCACTCGCGTTAAAGAGTATTTGCATAATTCAGACCTGTTTAATGTCGATGATATAGAAGAATATTTGGAAATTCATCCTGAATGTATTCAGGCATGTCTCACCAGAGTTGTTACTCTGGAAATCAATATAGCAGCTCTCAATGTCCTGGGGTTGCAGGACCGGGAAGAAATGCACGGCTCTTTGTCCCAACTGTTTGTTGATCCCTTTGCCTTTATGAAACAGGAAATAATTGCCATCGTCAAGGGTAAGGCTCAATTTGAGATGCAGCTGAGTTTCTTCCAAAGCCGTGAGCGGAAGGGGGCTTTAGTGCTCAGGTGGCTGGTTCTATCCGATCACCAAGATATCTGTGACAGGGTGCTGATTTCAGCATTTGATGTAACTGATCTGGAGCGGGTCAAAAACAAGCTTCAGAAATCAGAAGAAAAATATAGGAGCCTTTTGGAAAATGCCAATGAAGGCGTCGCCGTCATACAAGACGAACGCATAGTTTACGGCAATTCTCAGCTTTTGGCGATAACCGGCTATGGTAAAGACGAAATTCGTAGTACCGCATATCTCGATAATGTGTATGAAGATGACAAGGCCACAATAAAATCTCTTTTTTCGCTTTTATCTGAAGGGAAAGAATTCCCCAGGGATAAGGAACTGCGGATCCTCAACCGGGACAGGGAGGTGCGCTGGTTGCGGATAAATGCGGTGATGCTTGACTGGAACGATAAACCTGCTGTGATGGTACTGGTTACGGATGTAACTGAACAAAATAGATTACAGCAAATCAACAAGGAAATGGAGGCCCATGTGTTTCAGGCCCAGAGAATGGAGTCCATCGGCACGCTGGCTGGTGGTATCGCTCATGACTTCAATAACCTGCTTTCTGCTATCCTGGGATACAGTCAGCTAACCATGGAAGAGTTGCCGCCTGGATCCCGGGAATATGAAAATTTGAAGATGGTCATCGCTGCGGGAGAAAGAGCTAATGATCTGGTAAACCAGATACTTACTTTCAGCCGCAAGAAAGACGAGAAAAAACAGCCTATTCAGGTCTCTTTTGTGGCCAAGGAAGCTGTGAAAATGCTGCGTTCCTCCATTCCTCCGCACATCGAGATATATCAGGACATCCAAACTGATAAATTTATTGAAATCGACCCCAGTCAAATGCATCGCATCATAATGAATCTATGTGCAAATTCTTATCAGTCCATGCTGGATAGCGGTGGAGAAATACGAGTAATTCTTGCTGCACACAAGATAACAGAAAAAGAACAGGAATATGTCGATGTTGCTCTGCCTCCGGGAGATTATCTTCGCTTGACCGTTACCGATAATGGCAGCGGGATCAATCCTGCTCATATTGATAAAATTTTTGATCCTTACTTTACCACCAAGGAATTGGATAGAGGAACCGGGCTTGGGCTTTCGGTGGTCTACGGTATCGTCAAGGCTGTCGGTGGAGAAATTAAAGTAAAAAGTACGCCCGGCAAGGGCACCCGCTTTGATCTCTTTTTCCCGGAATACAAGGAGGAGTTTCAGGAACAGGACGACCTGGAAGAGCTTACTTCTCTGGAGGGAAATGAAAAGATCATGGTGGTGGATGATGAAGTTGCTGTTCTCAAGCTGATGCAGCATTATCTCGAGCACTATGGTTATCGGGTATCCGCATACGAGCACCCAAGGGATGCGCTTGCCGTAATGCGGCAATCTCCCTGTGTGTTTGATGCAATCGTTACTGATCTGGCCATGCCGGGTTTGACGGGAAAAGAACTTGCTGCTGAAGCAGAGCACCTTTGTCCTGGTATTCCTGTGATTTTATGTTCCGGATTAGCTCAGGAGGGCAGACCTTTGGATGAAGGGCCGAATAACATTCATGAACTTCTGCAGAAGCCGTTTGGGAAAGAAGCTTTTATCAAAGCCGTTCGTGGAGCATTGGACAGCTGACAGTCAGAAAACCTAATGTTGTTGAAATAGTCTGTTGAAGTTCATTACCCAGCTAAGCTGGGTTTGGAAAAAGAGTGGTGTTCTTGATGTTAATGATTATTAATGACAAAAAGTGATACGAAGGATCAAAATATAATTTACCGCTTGGGAAAGACGATGAAAAAAGCAATGAAATGGGACAGAAACCTGAATGTTGACGTGGAAATTATCGACGACCAGCATAAGATCTTATTCGATCTAGCCAATGATCTGAACAACGCCTTGAATATGGGAATGAGCAAACAGGTTATCGATACTTTGTTTGCTGTAATCATGAGCTATGCCTTTAAACATTTTGAGACCGAAGAAAACTTGATTCGCGAGGAGAGCAGTTTTTCCACTCACTGTTATTTCCATTATCAACTTCTCAAGCAGCTTCATGAATACGCCGTTGACTTTAGAAATAATAGAGCGGTTGAGGTGGATCCCGGAGAATTTCTGGAGAACTGGCTACTTAAACATATCAAAGAGTGTGATATTCCTACACTGAAAAAGAAAAAATCGGAAGGGATCAGCTTTCCCATTGACAGGTTTGAAGATTTTGACAGCACTGAAATCGACAGGCGCCAGCATAAGCGGATTCGCCACGACCGGGTTCTCGACGAAAATATCATTGGACATTGCTATAACGCCAACACCATGAAAACCGGTATCGTTACTGTTGTCGATCTGGCTAGCGGAGGTCTGAAAATATATGGAAACCAGCAGATAGCCGTCGATGATCTGCTGGTTATTAGTTGCCGGGTGGGAAGAAATTTCAGCATGAAGGAGAAGGTAAGGGTAAAAAATTCCAATGAAAATTTTCATGGGGTCGAGTTCGTTTCAGCAGCACCGGAGACAGTGAAATTTTTAACGGAGATTTGCGGCGCAGTCCACAAGTTTTAAAGGTAGAAAAGGATCAAATTTCTGCAGGAGAATGAGAACATTCGATTTGTTCCAGACATTTCTTACAACCTTATCCGTTCCCCAGGGGAAAGTGCAGTCTGCTTATCTGAGGTGATGCAAGTTGCCAGGCAGATCTGCGTCTGCCTGCAGTTCGGGGTGCACATCAATATACAATAAAAAAAGATAAATTGCGCAATTCTTCGCTCTTATTGGGGTTCATCCGGGACAGAGGAGAATTTCAGGGATGCGGAAAAGGCATGATGTTTGGAACTACCACTCTGTGGTGGTTTTTTTAATGACACCAGAGAGCAACGTTGTTATCTTTTTTCCTGGAAATAATAAAAAATGATGGGTTCGGGTGTCTTTTGCCAATCGGGTGGGAATATACCGGCCTATGAATCAAAGTAACGACAAGCGCATGCACGGAGACATCTTCAATGGAGAAGAAACAGGAAGAAAAGCTGGAGTCTATTTATCAAAAATCAGTCGTCGGCGGAGATAATATAATAACGATACTGCAGGATATTCAAAATGAGTTCGGCTATGTCCAGGAGGAATCTGTCGAGTGGTTTGCCAAACGCTCTAATATTCCGGCCGCAAAATTCTACGGGGTGATCACCTTTTATTCGCAGTTTCACCTCAACCCCCGCGGCAAAAATATAGTTACTGTCTGCTCCGGTACGGTGTGTCATGTCAAGGGGGCGCCGAGGATCATCGAAAAACTGAAAAGTGAACTTAGGCTCAAGGGGGATGATCAGACCACTAAGGATATGCTGTTCAGCGTGGAAAACGTCAACTGCGTCGGAGCCTGCAGTATTGCTCCGGTGGTGCTTGTTAATGAGAAGGTCTACGGTAAGCAGTCTCCGGATAAAATGATAAAAAACATCAAAAAATATAAGGAATAACAAAGTGAGCAGCAATATTACCGTCAATGTATGCATGGGCACCGGCGGTATCGCAGCCGGTGGTGTTCAGGTAATGGAAGCCTTTCGGGAGGAGCTCTCGGCTGCGGGAATAGCCGATGCCAGGGTAGAAAAAAACTGCAAGCTCCATAAGGTCGGCTGCCGCGGATTCTGCGCCAGGGATGTGCTGGTCGATATCACCATCGGTGAGCAGACCTCCACCTACCAATATATCGAAGAAAAAATGGTGAAGCGGCTGGTGGCAGAGCATATCCTGGCAGCTAAACCGGTGGAGGAGTGGCTTGTCGGTGAAGATTACCATACCTTTCATGAGAAACAGGAAAAGATTGTCCTGGCAGATCTCGGCAAAATCGATCCTGAATCAATCGAGGACTATCTCCAGGTTGACGGCTATGAGGCACTGAAAAAGGTACTTGGTTCCATGCAGCCCCAGAGTGTTATCGACACTATCAGGGATGCCGGTCTGCGGGGCAGAGGCGGGGCAGGTTTTCTTACCGGAGTAAAATGGGGTTTCTGTGCCGCAAACCAGAGCGAACAGAAATATATCATCTGCAACGCCGATGAAGGTGATCCTGGGGCTTTTATGGACCGCTCCATCATCGAAGGCAATCCGCATGCGGTAATTGAAGGCATGATCATCGGTGCCTATGCGATCGGCGCCACCCTTGGATATATCTATATCCGGGCGGAATATCCCCTGGCGGTACAGCGTTTGAAAACAGCAATCAGCCAGGCGAAGGAGAAGGGTTATCTGGGCAGTAATATTTGCGGTTCAGGTTTTGAATTCGAACTCAAAATCAAGCTCGGCGCGGGGGCTTTTGTCTGCGGCGAGGAAACCGCGCTGATCGCCTCTATCGAGGGAGAGCGCGGCATGCCGCGAGCCAAACCGCCCTTTCCCGCCAATAAGGGGCTGTGGGGAAAACCAACCATTATCAACAACGTCGAGACCCTGGCAACGATTGCGCCGATAATCAACAAGGGCCCGGAGTGGTTTGCTGGGATCGGCACCGAAACCAGCAAGGGAACCAAGGTAATTGCCTTGACCGGCAAAATCCGCAACACCGGTTTGATCGAGATTCCCATGGGTATGACTCTCAAGGAAATCGTCTATGACATTGGCGGCGGCATTGAAGAGGACAGGCTTTTTAAGGCCGTACAGACCGGGGGGCCCTCCGGAGGCTGCATTCCACAGCAGCATATCGATTTGCCGGTGGACTATGAAGGACTGCATTCCGTTGGTTCGATGATGGGTTCCGGCGGCATGGTCGTGCTCGATGAGACCGACTGCATGGTCAATATAGCCAAGTTCTTTCTTCAATTCACCAAGGAGGAATCCTGCGGTAAGTGCACTCCATGCCGGGTCGGTACCAAGAGACTGCTCGAGATTCTCACCCGGATTACCGAGGGCGAGGGGAAAAAAGAGGATCTGGAGCTGCTCCAGACTCTGGCCGAAGACGTCAGGGATTCGAGTCTCTGTGGCCTTGGCATGTCGGCGCCAAATCCGGTGATCAGCACCTTGAAGTATTTTCGCCATGAATATGAAGCGCACATAAACCAGAAGAAATGCCCGGCAGGAGTGTGCAGTGCCCTGTTAACCTTTTTTATCCGGGAGGATCATTGCGTCGGCTGCGGTATGTGCCTGCGGGCCTGTCCGGTCGATGCCATCAGCGGAGAAAAGAAGAAAGCGCACAAGATAGATAATAAACTGTGCATCCAGTGCGGGTCGTGTTTTGACGCGTGTAAGTTCAACGCGGTGCTCAAGGAGTAGTAACCATGGTAAATCTGACAATTAACAATAATCCGGTGGAAGTCCCCGAGGGCACGACAATTCTCGAGGCCGCCCATAAGCTGAAGGTGAAGGTGCCGACCCTTTGTTACGATCCCCGCTTGAAACCGCACGGTGGCTGCAGACTCTGTCTCGTTGAAATCGAAGGAATGCCCAAACCGGTGACCTCCTGCACCACCCCGGCGGTCGATGGCATGAACGTCTCCACCGAGAGTGAAAAGCTTTATCGTTTGCGCAAGGGGGTGGTGGAACTGCTGCTCTCCGATCATCCCAACGACTGCATGGTCTGTATCCGTGCCGGGGACTGTACGCTGCAGGAACTCGCCTATACCTACAATATTCGTGAAAGCAAATATAAGGGAGAAATGCGTGATCATGACCGAATCGACGAAAATCCTTTTGTTATGCGCGAGCAGAATAAATGTGTGATGTGCGGCCTCTGTGTTCGTGTCTGTGATGAAATCCAGGGAGTTGGAGCTATTGGTTTTGCCGGTCGTGGTTTTGAAACCAAAGTCTGCTCTCCCTTCGAGCGCGATCTTGACTGTGAATTTTGCGGCCAGTGTATCTCCGTCTGTCCCACTGGCGCGCTTTCCGGTAAAGCCTGGGCTGGTCGTCCGCGCCATGAGGGTGTAGAGAAGACGGAAACGACCTGTGGCTATTGTGGCTGCGGCTGCAATATTACCCTCCATACTCATGGCAACGAGGTGTCCCGGATAACCTCGCGCCCAGACAATCATAATCGTGGCTGGCTTTGCGTCAAAGGACGCTTCGGCTATGAATTCATAAACAGTCCCGACAGGTTGACTACGCCGCTGATTCGCAGGGAGAAGGGGGGGGAACTGCAGACTGCCTCCTGGGACGAGGCTCTTGATCTGATAGTTGCAAAATTCAGCGGAATCAAGGAAAAATACGGTGCCGATGCACTGGCAGGCCTGGCCTCGGCCAGGTGTACCAATGAAGAGAACTATATATTCCAGAAACTCTTCCGGGCCGGTTTCGGCACCAATAACCTCGATCACTGTGCCCGCTACTGACACAGTGCAACCGTGGCCGGGCTGGCCGCAAAATTCGGTTCTGGTGCAATGAGTAACTCCGTTGACGAGATAGCCGGTGCCGAGGCACTGTTTGTTATCGGCTCCAATACCACGGAAAACCATCCGATAATCGCTTTGAAGATGAAAGAGGCTGTCCGCAATGGTGCACAGTTGATCGTTGCCGATCCCCGCCGGATTCCCCTGGTGAAGTTCGCCACCCTCTGGCTGCGGCATAAACCGGGAACGGACTCCGTCCTGCTTAATGCCATTATGCATGTGATCCTCAAGGAGGGGTTGGAGGATAAGGAATTTATCAGCAATCGTACGGAAGGCTTCGAAGAATTCAGCGCCACTCTGGATGAGTTTACCCCCGAATTCGCAGAAAAGGTCACCGGAGTACCGGCGCAGGATATTGTCCGGGCGGCACGTATTTACGGGAGCGCCGGCAGCGCCGGTATATATTATGCCATGGGTATAACCCAACATGTTTTCGGCACCCATAACGTGCATGCCGTCGGCAATCTGGCCATGCTCACCGGCAATCTCGGTAAGCCCTCAGCCGGTGTCAATCCACTGCGCGGGCAGAATAATGTTCAGGGCTGTTGTGATATGGGCTGTTTGCCCAATGTGTATCCAGGCTATCAGAAGGTTGACGATAAACAGGTCAGGGAGAAGTTTGAGCAGGCCTGGGGAGTACCGCTTTCCGACAAGCCGGGACTCGCGGCCTCGGAGATGGCAGGCGCCATGATCTCCAGAAAATTGCGGGGGATGTATATCTTCGGCGAGAATCCGGCAGCTTCTGACCCCAATTCCACTCATGCCATCAAGGGGTTTGAGAGTCTCGATTTTCTTGTGGTCCAGGATATTTTCATGAACGAGACGGCGGAGCTTGCCGATGTGGTGCTGCCCAGCGCATCCTTTGCCGAGAAAACCGGAACCTTTACCTCTTCCGAGCGCCGAGTGCAGCCGATCCGTCAGGCTATCGATCCCCCTGGACAGGCCCGGGAGGATCTTCATATATTTCAGGAAATCTACCGGCGCATCAGCACGGTTCCCGGGCCAAGCCTGAAAGCCGATGAGGTCTTTGCCGAATTGGCCTCGCTCTGGCCGGCACTTGCGGGAATGAGTTATGAGCGACTGCAGCGGGAAAGCCTGCAGTGGCCTTGCCCGTCGGCGGATCATCCGGGAACTCCCTACCTCTTTAAGGATGGTTTCAGCCGGAAAGGAGGAAGGGCTCTGTTTACCAAGGTGCCGCATGTGCTCTCCCATGAGCTGCCGGACGAGCAGTACCCTTACATTCTCACCACCGGAAGACAGCTTTTCCATTATCACACGGGCACCATGACCAGACGCTCCGTCGGGCTTGATGCCGTAGCGCCCGAACCCTTCGTCGAACTCAATCCCGAGGATGCCCATCGGCTTGGCGTCGAGGATAAAGAAAGGCTTACCGTCTCGTCGCGCCGGGGATCAATATCGCTGAAGGCCAGGGTATCCGATATTGTTCCGCCAAAGGTTGTCTTTATTCCGTTTCACTACAAGGAAGCGGCGGCAAATATTTTGACAAGTGATGCCCTCGATCCGATTTCCAAGATAATGGAGGCAAAGGTCTGTGCGGTGAATGTCGAGAAAGAGCCTACCTGAAATTTTCCCCCCTGATCCCAGGCACATAGAGAAGGGATCGGGGGAAATCCGCAGCGGCCATATCCATTTCCCGGCCGTTGCGATAAATAATTGTAGAATACGCAAATAACACCTTGCAATACGATGGCAGATCGCTTATAATAGCTTTTGTTGTATTAATTGAAGCATCTTTTCATGATATCCTCTGTGATCATTCATTAGAACCGATACCTAAAAAGTTGTTGCTTGCTGTATAAGAACTGTATTGAAACTTTTTATTGGTATCGTGTCTTTTTTCACCACATCTTCTGACTTATTCGACACTTTGATTTCCCCGGAAACCTCTCGCTATTATTTCATGATGACACCTGTGAGACCTTTAATTGTTGAATCTTGTTAAAACTTCCCATCAATACAGGAACCATATCAGGCTTAGAAGTTTTTTTGCTTTGAATTATTTTTTATGTGTCCGTCGTGCGACGAACACCCGGGGAAGACGAGGACCTGTTGCAGCCTTCGGTTTTCCTCAAATACTGAATTATATACAATCCCGTCACCAAGACACCGTACTGCCCTGCAGTCGATGGGCTTGAGGGATATATGATTCCTGTCAAATAACGACAGTTATGTGAATTTTACGAGATCAGACAGTTTTTTCCACTGCCCTTTGTGAGCAACAGATAATAGTCAGGGCCGCGTCAATCTCAACCGTCATGATCTCCAGGAGTTTTAATGAGTTTTAACGATTTTCAATTTGGCCCGCATATTCTGGGTGCAGTAAAAAAGAGCGGCTATCTTGAGCCGACGCCTATTCAGGCACAGGCAATGGGACCAATTCTCGAAGGACATGATCTTTTGGGACTGGCACAAACAGGTACCGGCAAGACCGCCGCATTTATTCTGCCGATGGTGCAGCATCTGCTGGCAAAAAAAGAGAAACATATACGTACCTTGATTATCGCTCCAACCAGAGAACTGGCGGAACAGATACATGATTATGCAGAGGAAGTGATTGAAAACACGCATCTGCGCAGTATGGCTATATACGGCGGTGTCAGCAAGCCGGCTCAGATCAGGAAACTGAGAGAGGGTGTCGATATCGTGGTGGCCTGTCCGGGGCGTCTGCTGGATATTCTGCGGGACTCCGCTATGAATCTGGATCGTGTTGAACACCTTATTCTTGATGAGGCCGATCATATGTTCGACCAGGGCTTCCTGCCCGACATCAGAAGAATACTCGGATTTTTGCCGCGCAAGCGACAGACTCTGGTTTTTTCCGCAACGATGCCCGGGGAGATCCGCAAGCTGGCGGAGGAGATTTTACATAAGCCTGTGGCCGTGCAGATCAGCAGAATACAACCTGCGGATACAGTTGCCCATACATTGTACAGTGTTCAGCAAAACCAGAAAACCGCACTGCTTCTCCATTTGCTCAAGCAGAATGAGAGTGGTATCGGTACTGCGCTGGTGTTCACCAGGACGAAATACAAAGCAAAAAATCTGGCCGCAAAACTGGCAAAATCAGGGTTTAAGGCCACTTCGCTGCAGGGTAATCTTTCGCAGAACAGGAGACAGGAGGCGCTTGCCGGTTTTAAGGACGGCACCTTCAATATACTGGTAGCAACCGATATAGCCGCTCGTGGCATCGATGTAGCCGGTATCTCTCATGTCATCAATTTCGATGCTCCGGATACGGCGGAAGCATATATTCATCGAACCGGCCGGACCGGCAGAGCCACTCTGAGTGGTGAGGCTTTTCTTTTTGCCACTGCAGAGGATGGCAAGATCATCAGCATGATCGAAAAATCCATGAATAAAAAGCTGCAAAAGCAGTCGGTTTTACTGCCGCACTCTGAATTGCACCAGGATATCGAAAGGCCTGCCTATGTACAAAAGAGGCGGGAGCCGTCTTCGGCAAAAACAAATAACAACAGGTCAGGCAGAGGAAAACGTACCAGCAGATCCTCGGCGTCTGCCCCTGTTTTTGGATTAAATGCACGATGCAAATAAGGCTTCCTGCATTTATATGAATGGCTGACTTATTAATACGGCTCAGCTGGGTTAGATTAATAATCAGCGAATTACAAAAGGTTCTATTTCAGGGCCAACACTACCGTGCGAACAAAAACGCACAAGAACAAGGAGTAACATTATGGTTGAAGGTACAGTAAAGTGGTTTAACGATGCTAAAGGTTTTGGTTTCATCGAACAGGACGGCGGAAGTGATGTTTTTGTACATCATACAGCTATCCAGGCTCAGGGGTTCAAGACTCTTGAGGAGGGTGAACGAGTAACTTTCAATGTTGTCGAAGGCGCCAAAGGCCCGGCAGCGGAGAATGTCGTTAAAAGCTGATATCTGAATCTATTCTGATAGAAAGCCCCGCCTTTTCAGGCGGGGCTTTTTTTTTGTGATTCTTGATACTTGATGCTTGGAGTAGTAGGTGTGAGCAGATTGGCCGAGGAAAAGTATCTCCCCCGGTTGGTTGGAAATATGGCAGAGCAACCAGGGGAGCAGGTGTTGTCGAAGAAGACAGGGTCAGGCGGCCTTGTTGGACTGATGATCGCGGTCGAGGTGAAAATTGATCCAGGACGAGGTGTCTTTGAGCTCCCAGAGACGAGGTGGTACGAATTCTCCGGTGAGCTCGTCGGTTTCGCCGTATCTCTTCATACGATAAAAAGCTCTTACCCAGACGCATAATTTGTCTTCATTGACTTCGCAGTAGCCGCGATTGCTTCCACCGCAGGGTCCGTTTCTGGTATGCTTAGGACATCCCGACTCCGGACAGAGAAAGCCGACATGCTGAATACCGCAGTCTCCGCAGCTTTGGCAGGAGAGCATCAGCTTTTTGAAGGGATCTTCCAGGAAAAGCTTCAAGGCCCAGGATGTCTTGGATTTATCCAGAGAGTTGGAAATCTTTTTATAGACCGGAGCAAGGGTAGCATTTTTATCGAAAAACCAATCATGGGCAGTACGCAGGAACAGATAATGGCAGTTGTCTCCGACGTTGAGCTTGATCTTCTCCTTGTATGGCCTGACCGTTTCAGGCTGACCCTGTTGTTTGTAAAGATAGAAGCAGTTGGGATCATTCTCCTGGAATTCTTCTCTGTAGTCCTGCCAGTTATGTTCAATCTCGTCCATGCGGTCGAGAACCTGCGCCACGGTTTCATAGCTGTCATGAATACCGCCGATATGGATGCCGTTGTAGCCGATTCCCTTGAGTACCACGCCTAATCTGGCGATCCTTTCCATTGCCTGTTTTTTGCCTTCACCGCTTTCGTACTCCTGTAATACCTTGTGCAGCAACCGGTCGGAAACATGAACGCCGGGAACCTTGCCGGCATTCATTGGGCGGGCGGGTCCTTTGCCGAGCAGATAGAGGGAGGCGAGGACGGGAATATCTAAATTGTGCTCCCGCTTGTACAGCAGGAGCTCCTCGTATTTATCGATATCATAGCCGAGTTGAGTAATGGCGTAGGTTGCCCCGGCTTCAATCTTTCTCTTGAGTTTGCTGTACTGCACCATGGTCTCGCCTTCGGTGAATTTGAAAGGAGAGACGGCGCAGCCGGTTTTGAAGATTTCCGAATGACCTGTCTTGATCAATCTGTTGTTGAGATCGTTCAGCATGGAAGTCAGGATGACGGAATCAAAATCAAAAACCGGAGTGCCCCTGCCTCCGAAGCCCTTGCCGGAATAATCTCCGGTCAGCGCCAGGATATTTTTCATACCCATGTGAGCAAGCTGCAATGCCCGGCTTTCCATGCCCACTCTGTTGCTGTCCCTGCAGGTGAAGTGGACGATTACGTCCATGCCGTAACTCTGCATTTCGTGGCCCAGCGCGTCGGGACTGAGGGCCGGATTGCCACCGGGATTATCGGTTATCGATACAGCCGTGATGCGATCATCGGAGCAGGCATCTCTGGCGATATTTTTGATTTTGTCGATTTTGCTGCCGGTTATCTCCCGACCTGGCACCAGTTCGAGGGTCACGACAAATTTGTCCGGTGTCGAAATGTCATCATTAAAATTGCGCTTCACAATCCGCTCCTTAATTAATGTACTCAGGTAAGGGAATATCGCTTATTCCCATCCTGGAATGTTCTATTCGCCTCCATCGCCCCATTGCCCTGTTGATATGACAGAGATGTGGAGCTTGAACAGTTCCCTATGGAAGCTCTACGTTGTAGTATAATCACTTTTGGTTAAACAGGGCTGGAAAAAGAGCTAAAACTCTGCAACTTCCCTGAAATTCCTGAAGTGATAACATCTTTCTACAGTGAAAATACGAAAAGAAAACACCATAAATATTGAATAAATAGATAATGAAAATTGATCCAAAAGTCGGAATGTCGGAAAAACTCAGCGTTTGCAGGGTGTTACATTGTGGCACTCAGTAGTCTGTTATATTTGCGGGAGCAAAAAAATGTTCAGTCTGCTCGAGTCAGCTGTAAGCCAAAGACAGAGTTAAAAAAGGATGTAGGTGTATAAGCCGGCATCGCAATTGCGTATACGCTCCTTCCCTGTATCCAACAGGGCCGTGCATGGATCCAGGTTGAGAAAAAGCCAGACAGCTTTACACGTCTTCCCGGGATGACTCAGATGGATGTTGCGAAAAAGAGAAAAGTAAGCAAATATTGCTCCTTGGCAATGATCATCGACAGAACCATAAACATTTGCCGGTACCGAAATAATCTGATCTCCCTGTGTATTTTTGTGCATTGAACTTTCGATAGCCGTCTGAGATTGAGATGGCGACTTTTTATCCACAATTGCCAACGGCAGAGAGCTGTTTGAGGATAGTGTTATATGAGCGAAATAATACTGATAAATATTACCGGAAAAGACCGGAAGGGTCTCAATTCTAAATTCACTTCGATTCTGGCGCAATATGATGTGAATGTGCTGGACATCGGCCAGTCGGTGATCCATGAACATATCTCACTGGGAGTTCTTGTTGAAATTCCTGAATCACATGATTTTCCCGCACTCTATAAGGATATGCTCTATGAGGGGCATAATCTCGGACTATCAGTTGATATTCAGTCCGTCGACCATGATCGCTATGAATCCTGGGTCAGGGCACAGGGGCAGGAGAGGCGCAAGATAACCTTGCTCGGAAAGAAACTGACGGCTCAGCAGATTGCCGGAGTGACCTCCGTGATCCATGAAAATGATCTTAATATTGATTCCATTTACCGCCTGACCGGTCGGATTTCTCTGGCCTGTCCCCAGGAAAACCCCCGGGCGAGCATTCAGCTGAGTGCCAGCGGCACCCCTAAAGATGTCCAGGATATGCGGCGCAGATTTATGGAAATATCCCAGGAAACAGGCATTGATATTTCTTTTCACGTTGACAATATCTACACACGCAACAGAAAGTTGGTGGTTTTCGATATGGATTCTACCCTGATCACCGTGGAAGTCATAGATGAGCTGGCCGCTCTTGCCGGAAAAGGCAGGGAAGTCTCGGCTATTACCGCTTCGGCTATGCGCGGCGAAATCGACTTCAAAGAGAGCTTCAGGCAAAGAGTAGCTCTTCTCAAGGGACTGGAGCAGGGGAAGCTTGCCTCCATAACCGAATCGTTGCCCCTGGCTGAAGGTGCTGCAATAGTAACTCAAACTCTCAAGGGCCTTGGGTACAAGCTGGGTATTTTATCCGGCGGATTTACTTTCGTGGGAGAATACCTCAAGAAAAAGCTGGGCTTTGATTATGTTTATGCCAACACTCTTGATATTGTCGACGGCAGGGTCACCGGAGAGGTAGTCGGAGAAATTATTGATGGCGAGAAAAAGGCTGATCTCCTCAAAATGATAGCTGAAAAAGAAAACATCAACCTTGAGCAGACCATAGCGGTGGGAGATGGTGCAAATGATCTGCCGATGATCAGTCTGGCTGGCCTGGGAGTGGCCTTTCATGCCAAACCGATGGTCAGGGAAAAGGCCGGCAGTACGATTTCCAGTGTAGGGTTGGACGGTCTGCTGTACCTCATCGGCATCCACGACCGGGAAATCCGTCAGGATAAGACGCTCCCGGTCGAGCTGTGACCGGGAGCATACCTGTGCTTAGTGTTTTTTTATTCAGTGTCCACCCAGAAACGAGGTATTCTGTACTAAATCGAGGCGCACTGGCAAATTTAACCGGAAGCATATACTTAATATCGGAGTCTTCGCTTACCTGCGAGGATTAAATCCGCTAGTGCAACGAAGAGTTAGGGGGGCGTTTCTGGATGGGAACTAGTTATGGGAGTCTTGCGGTTCGTAAGGCATTTTCGTAAAAGGGCCTGGAAAGTATCCCAGTCCCTGGTGGCCAGAAGTGCCTGTTTGGTAAAGGCGATTTCATTCTTCGGCATACACATCCTCCAGTTGCTTAAAGTGAAGGTCCGGGAGTGCACAAAACCCGAACCAATGTACATTGATCCGGGGTCCCTTTTTCTCCACAGATGCAACAGTGCGGCCCCATATCCTCGGAGGCCGTTCAGTAAGTGTGCGGCAGGTCTTCTGACTTCCGGATCATCCTTTGCCTGCGCCTTCCCAACCTTAATGTCAGTGGCATATGCAGGGTCTGTCCCCGGTCACAGCGGCGGGCCCGTTTCCGATTTGCACGGAATTCCCTTTTAGGTCGCGCTCCGATTATTTTGATATCGGAGTTGAGGCGACACCTCACGAAATCAGTGTACCGGAGATTGCGGGAATGGTCAAATGGTATGTTCTGAAAAAAAGATATACAGCATACGGTATAATGACAGGCCGGGGCGGGACCAGTTGCAAAAACCGGAATCAGATATATATTTGTTTGTTCTGTTTCACCTTGTTTGGAATATTCGGGCTGGGTATGTGTTAATTTTGTTATAAAACTTTTTACGGGCCATCAATTAAAAAGGGCATTGCAAAGAATGATTACCGAGGCAATAGTCGCAGAGCTGAAAAATATCGTCGGCAGCTCGAATGTATCCAAGGCGGAAAGCGACAGGATAACCCATTCCTACGATGCCACCATGGAAGAGTTTCTGCCGGACGTGGTCGTCTATGCAGAAAACACCGAACAGGTCAGGAAAATCGCCCTACTGGCCAATACCCACAGATTGCCTATCCTGCCCCGGGGGGCGGGCTCGGGATTTACCGGGGGCAGCCTTCCCATTCGCGGCGGTATTGTTCTGGTACTCACCAGAATGAATACAATCCGCCTGATTGACAGTGACAACCTGATTGCCGTGGTGGAGCCCGGCGTGGTCACCGCCGATCTGCAGAGAGCGGTGGAAAAGCAGGGGCTGTTCTATCCTCCCGATCCGGCTTCCAAAGAGTTTTCTACTCTGGGGGGTAATATCGCCGAGTGTGCAGGCGGACCCAGATGCGTTAAGTACGGGGTGACCAAGGATTTTGTCTTAGGTCTGGAGGTCGTCACCGCGCAGGGCGACGTTATTCGTACCGGCGGGCAAACCCTCAAAAATGTAGTGGGGTATGATCTTACCAAACTCATGGTCGGCTCCGAAGGCACCCTGGGTATCGTCACTGAAATAACCCTGAAGCTTTTGCCGAAACCTGAAGCCGATAAAACCATGCTGGTTCAGTTCGAGACCATTGAGGGAGCGGCACAGGCGGTTTCGGCAATAATACGCGCAAAAATTGTGCCCACGACCCTGGAGTTTCTTGATGGCGCCACCGTCAGCTGCATCCGCGATATTTCCCCCATACCGTTGCCGCTGCAATGCAGCGCTCTGTTGATTATCGAGGTTGACGGAGATCCCGACCTGATTGAGAAGCAGGCCGCAAAGATCCTCGAGGTAGTACGTCCTCTCGGTGTTGTTGATGTCAGAGTGGCTGCCACCAGGGAAGAGGCGGAGGAGATATGGCAGGTTCGCCGCAATGTCAGTCCCAGTTTGCGCAAGATCAATCCGGATAAATTTAATGAGGATATTGTGGTGCCGCGTTCCAAGGTTCCCGAGATGATACGTGCGCTGGAGAAGATTTCACAGGATTATGCTGTCCCCATTGTAAATTTCGGGCATGCAGGAGACGGCAATATTCATGTGAATGTAATGGTGGATTTACGTGAAACGGGCATGGAAGAGAAAGTTCACGAGGTGATGGAGCATATTTTTGCTGCGGCAGTTGCCTTGAAAGGCTCGCTCAGTGGGGAACATGGAATAGGAACATCAAAGGCCCGCTATCTCGGCATGGAGCTTGACCCGTCAACCATTGCCTATATGCGTGCAGTGAAACATGCCTTTGATCCAAACAATATTTTGAATCCCGGGAAAATCTTCATCGAACCGGAGTTATTACCGATCCAGGAAAGGCAGGATGAGCACAAATAAGAAACTTCAGGACCTTGAGGAACAGATTAACCAGTGTGTCAAGTGCGGCGTCTGCCAGGCCCATTGTCCTGCATATAGAGAGAACCGCAAGGAAGGCGATGTGGCCCGGGGCAAGATAGCCCTGGCAGCATCTCTTCTGGATGGCAAAATAACTCTGGAAGAGCGACTTCAAGAGGATATCAGCATGTGTCTGATGTGTGGTTCCTGTACGGCGAAATGCCCGAACAAGGTACCGACGGCTGAGATTGTCGGAGCTATGCGCCGGGAGATAACCGATAATAAGGGGCTTTCGCGTCTCGGGAAATCGGTCTCGACCGTGATCAGCTCGAAAGCCCTGATGAAGGCCCTTGCCCGGGGCGGCGCCCTGCTGTCCCCCTTGATGCTGAAAAAAGTTCCGGGCTCAAGTGGTCTGCGGCTTCGCTTTCCCTTTCCTTTAATGAAGGAGCGCACCCTGCCGCATCTTCCCGTTCGCAATCTTTTCGACAGAGTCCCCGAGTTTATCCGGGGCGATGACGACAAGCCGGTTATCGGGTTTTTTGCAGGCTGCTCCATCACCTATATCTATCCCGATATAGGGGTCTCCATGATCACCATCCTTAAAGAAATTGGATATTCCATTCATACCCCAAGATCCCAGCAGTGCTGCGGCATACCTGCTCTATCCTCTGGTGCCGGCACGGTAGTTGAAGAGCTAGCCGCCGCCAATACAGCGGCTTTCGGTAAATATGACGAGGTGAGTATCATCACCGCCTGTGCCTCTTGCTACGGCGGCATCGGCGAATATTATGCCACCATGGAGGGCAATGATCAGGGGTTTACCGATAAGGTAGTTGACTTTACCGTCTTTCTCAAAGAAACCGGCATGATTGAAGAACTTGCCGGGAGAAAACGGTGGGAGAAACGTCGCAGGGTGACCTATCATGATCCCTGTCACCTGAAGAATCAGGGCATTACTGCGGAGCCAAGGAGCTTGCTCCGGGCCTTGCCTAATGTCGATTTTGTTGAGATGGAAAACAGTGCGCTCTGCTGCGGTCTGGGTGGTACCTTTTCCGTTCACCACTATGAGAGCAGCAAGGCCATCGGCGCCAAAAAGATCCCGGGATTAAAGGACAGCGGTGCGGAAATGATAGCCACAGCCTGCCCGGGGTGTATCATGCAACTCCAGGACAGCATCAATCATGCCGGTCTTAAAGTGAAGGCCGTTCATATCCTGGACCTCATAAAAGAGGCTTTGGCGGGAGAGAACTGAATTTTACCGGTGGCCCTGAGTTTGTCCCGCAGGATATGTCTGAGTCCGTCTCACCAGGATGGACAAGTCCATCAATAATCAGCAACGAGGCGCTTTTCGTATGTCTAAGAATCTCTATATAACCGCCCTGGGACACAAAAGCGGAAAATCCTTGATTGCATTGGGGGTCATGGAATTTCTGGTACGTAATCTGGACAAGGTTGCATTCTTCCGTCCGCTGATCAGTGATGAAAATACGGTCGACGGAAAAGATAAAATCATCGATCTCATCTCGATTCATTACAATCTCGAAACACCCTATAGATCGATGTACGCCTATACGGTGGATGAGGCTAAGCTTTTGGTCTCTGAGGGAAAACACGACAAGTTGCTTGAGGGGGTACTCGACCGGTATAAGGAACTGGAAAACGAGCATGATTTTGTGCTCTGCCTGGGAACGGATCTTGAGAGTGACTCGTCTGCTCTGGAATTTGAACTCAATGTCGAGATTGCCAATAATCTTTCCTGCCCCGTCCTGGTAATATCCAATGGCCATAATGGTTCCGTGGACAGTGTGGTGAGAAGCTGTCGCTTCGCCGTGGAGTCCTTTGGGGAGAGAGGCAGCAATGTTTTTTCGGTCATTGTCAATAAGACACCTGAGGAGCTGCAAGCTCAGGTTCTGCAGGCGCTTCGGGAAAATCTGCGGGACAAAGTGGATCTGATCTATTCCATTCCCTATGAGCAGACACTCGACAGGTTGACCATGGCGGAAATCGTCAAGGCCCTGGACGCCAAAGTCATCTATGGCACAAAACAGCTCAACCGGCCGATTTCCCGGTTTGTGGTTGCGGCCATGAATCTGAGAAATTATCTGCCCAGACTGAGCGATGACAATCTGGTGATAACGCCCATTGATCGTCTGGATATCATTCTGGGGACCCTGGCCGCCTATCGCTCCAGCAATATGCCGAATATCGGCGGATTTGTCCTCACCGGGTATCTGGAACCGGATGAACTGCTGCGCAACCTTCTTCACGGAATCCAGGATCTGGTCCCGATAATCAAGGTGGAGGAGGATACCTTTACCACAGCCACCAAAATACAGGGTATCGACAACAGTATATCCCCGGAATCGAAACGTAAGGTTGCTGCGGCGCTGGGGCTTTTTGAATCAAACGTCGATACGACGGAATTGCGAAGACGGATTATTCGTCACAAGATGCTCTTCACCTCTCCCAAAATGTTTGAGTTCGGCCTGATTAAGCGGGCCCGGATGCATAAACAGGTCATTGTCCTGCCGGAGGGTGAGGAAGACCGCATTCTCCAGGCTGCGGAGATAGTCATTCATCGTGATGCCGCGGAGATTATTCTGCTGGGCAGAGAAGAAATGATCAAAAAAAAGATCGGCGCCCTGGGACTTGCTCTTGATAATGTTCGCATAATAGAACCCGAGCACTCGGAGCGTTTCGATGACTATGCCGAAACCTACTTCCAGCTGCGCAAGCACAAAGGCATTACCCCGGATAATGCCAGGGATGTGATGTCCGGGGTGAATTATTTCGGCACGATGATGGTGTACAAAGGGCATGCAGATGGCATGGTATCAGGGGCCATTCATTCCACCCTCAATACCGTCCGTCCTTCTCTTGAGTTCGTCAAGACCAAGCCGGATAGCACCATCATGTCATCGGTCATTTTCATGTGTCTCGGGGACAGGGTGCTGGTCTATGGCGATTGTGCGGTCAATCCGCGGCCAAGTGCCGAGCAGCTCGCTGAAATAGCCATTGAATCTGCCCGAACCGCGGAGCTTTTCGGGATCCAGCCACTGGTGGCGATGCTGTCCTATTCTTCAGGTGAGTCGGGTATCGGCGAAGAAGTAGAAAAAGTGAAACGGGCCACTATCATTGCCCAGCAAAAAGCTCCAAATCTGCTGCTTGAAGGTCCGATCCAATACGATGCCGCCGTCGATGCGGCGGTGGCGAAGACGAAAATGCCCGAGAGCAGGGTCGCCGGTAAGGCTACAGTGTTTATCTTTCCGGATTTGAATACCGGCAACAATACCTATAAGGCCGTGCAGCGTTCCGCCGGGGCCGTAGCCATCGGTCCGATTATGCAGGGACTCAACAAGCCGGTAAATGATCTTAGCCGCGGCTGTCAGATAACGGATATCGTCAATACCATCGCCATCACCGCCATTCAGGCCCAGGCGGAAAAGGGGCTGACCTGAGAAGGTTGTCCGAGAATAGTCATTTTTTCTCAGGTCAGGTAAGCGAAATTGTGAGACTCCGAGGCATTTCATAAAAAAAGCACAGCCATATATTTGATATCGGAGTCTGCGCTTATCTGTGAGTATTATTTTTTATGGAATAACGGAGAGATAGGTGGTAAGCGAAGACTCCGAAAGGGTTCTCGGACAGCTTCTGTTTTTCAAGATTATCTACTGCACCTTACGCACAAGCAGTCCGGCATTGGCAATGAAGCCTGCCGGTTCTTCGAGATCATGTATGAAGCTCAGAGCCTGGCTGCTGCTCCACTTTTCAACATCTATTTTGATACAGATTTCCTCTTCCAGTTCGGTGACCACTGCAATTCGGATGCGTCGGGTCTTGGCCATCATGGCCAGAGCGGTTCCGCCATTTCCCTCATAGTCGCGGCAGAGATGCCGGAAGGCTTCGTCGAATCCGCCCTTCTCATACCACGGTAAAAAGGTTTTTGAACCTATACCATCCCGGCATTCGGCGAAAAGCAGAAGCGTGCCGCCGTCGCGGACGAACATCGCGGCGTTGTGTATGGCTTTATGGCTCTGGATGAAATTGATATCTTTGGGATAGCCGCCGCAGGAAGCTACCACCACGGCAAAGGGGGCGGAGGATGATTCACAGAGCCTGCCATGGATTTCGCATGCTTCCAGGTAGCTTGTTCTGTCTGAGCCGAGACGGATATCACAGACCTCGCCTCGGGAATTCATGATGGCGTGGATAGCCAGGTCCGCCTCCTTTTTCTGCGCAATCTCGAAAAGATCGTCGGCCAGTGGGTTGTCGGCGAGAACCCCCGGCCGGCATCCCGGAGAAAGACGATTGTTCGGCTTGTCGAGGTAGAGACTGTGATTGGCGTAAATAGCCTCACGTTCTCCGCAACCGGGAAAAATCAGTTTTCTGCCTCCGCCGTAACCCGCAAAATAATGATGACATATGGGCCCCATGGTTATGACGCAGCCAGCCTGCACGATGTCCCGGCGCAGCCGTATCGGTACTCCTCGCGAGGTTACTCCATAATCGGCAAAGGTATTGCTGGCGGTACAGTCGTGGTGGATGAAGGGGTATTTGCTGTAGGTTTCGCCATAACTTGCCCGGCACTCGGCATCGCTCTGCCTCGGGTGGGTGCCGTAGGCAATGATGAAGCGCAGTCGATCGCCCCGCATGCCATATTCCTTGAGGACGCCGATAAGCACCGGCAGGTAGGTTGAATAGCCGCATGTCCGTGTTTTGTCGGCAACGATAATGATGGTATCGTCGAGCTCGAGAGTATTATACTGCAGCTGATCCCTGAGAGCTCCGGCAAAATATTTAATCGACATGCGCTGTTCCGGCTCGATAATATCGAGTACGGTGGCAGTATACGGCAATAGGGCCTCAAACGTCCTGCTGCCGTATGGGATTTGTACATGCTTTAATTGTTTATGAGTCATCAGCGCATCGAATATTCGGCACCCATATCCATGCCCAGTTCAAAGGCCCGGGTGTTCATGTCGATAAAGCCGGGAGGTACCCGATCCTTGATGGTGGCCAGCAGGGATGCCGGCCTGAGCAGGCCGGTCAGGCCGATCAGAGCCCCGAGTACGCAGATGTTGAAGACAATCGGCTTGCCGATCTGCTCCATGACCTGCTCGTACATCGGCAGCTCGAGCTGCTTGGCGTCGACCTTTTTGGTCTGCTGCACGTAGCGGGAGTCGGTGAGCAGGGTGCCGCCCGGCCTGATGATCGGCGAAAAGGAGTTGTAGGCCTCCTGGGTCAGGCACACCAGAATATTGGGCTGAGTGACCCCGGGGAAATTAATC
>NZ_JAFFQE010000009.1 GCF_016919005.1 Desulfopila inferna | reverse complement strand
GGTAAACTTAGTCGTATAGGTTACTTCGGTCATAATCGCCTCCTTTTTCTTTTACAGAAAAAACAGAGCGTTAATAACCTTAGTATATCATTTATAAGGCTGGAATTTTGTTACGTGGAGTCATGGATAAGGTCAAGTTTGAAATTGTTGTTTTGTTGTTAGGTTTCTGTGGTTACCTTTCCTTTTTAGTTGAGAGTGGTGCCTTAGACGGTTTCCATGTATTTATGGATGAGACTGACAGCAACTGCTCCCTGCCCCACAGCAGATGCAACACGTCTGACAGCGCCATGGCGAACATCGCCTGCGGCAAAAATACCAGGGATGCTTGTTTCAAGAAAAAACGGGTCTCTTTTTAGCTTCCAGTTTTTTGGGCGACAGCCGTCAAGGAATAAATCGGATCCCGTGTAAATAAAACCTCCTTCGTCCAATTGAATGAGATCGCCAGCTATTTCTGTGCTGGGAACAGCACCAATGAAGATGAAAACGGCATCAGCCTGCACAGAAATGTTTTCTCCGCTTTTATTGTTCTTAAGAATAACCCTTTCAAGATTGTTGCCCCCTTCAACGGCCATCAATTCCGTGTTTGCGAGGGTAGTGATATTTTCAGTCTGCCTGATTTGATTGATAAGGTAGGTCGACATGCTCTTGCGAAGTGAACGATCCCGATAAACCAAGATTACTTCGCCGGCAAAGCGGGAGAGAAACATCGCCCCCTGTCCAGCGGAATTAGCTCCGCCAATGACATAGACTTTTTTCCCTTTATAATTGGCTGCTTCAGAAGTTGCGGCACCGTAATACACTGAAGTCCCGATCAACGTGTCGATTCCAGGGACATTGATCTGGCGAACCGCTACACCTGTTGAGAGAAGCAGCGCTTTGCAACTCAATTCGCTATTGTCATTCAGAGTAACAAATCGGTATGGATCTTTGATCCTCAATCCACTCACCTCCTGGGCGGTCAGGATCTCAGCACCCAGGCGCTTTGCCTGGGTGATCGCTCTGCGTGTCAAGTCAGCGCCGCTGATGCCCTTAGGAAAGCCCAGATAATTTTCAATACGTGCGCTGGTGCCGGCCTGTCCTCCTGCCGCCTCGCGCTCAATGACGAGTGTTTTAAGCCCCTCAGAAGCAGCATATACCGCCGCCGTGAGCCCGGCAGGCCCGGCTCCGACAATAATAAGATCATAAAACGGCTTTTGCGCCTTAGTGGTCATTCCTACCTTGCCGGCCAGGGTTTGCAGATCAGGATCCTCCAGGATGCTGCCGTCAGGAAAGAACAAGGTTGGCAAGCGAGCATCCTCCTTCCCTGACACTGACTCGAGGAGCTCTCTTGCCTCACTGTTTTTTTCCAAATTTATCCACAGGTAAGGAATCTGACAACGGGCGAGAAAATCCTTAACATAATGGGACTTTGCTGACCATAGTGTCCCTATCACCCTTATACCGTCATAGGGTATTGGTACACTGCCTACCCAGTCGCTCAACAAATCATCCAGGACCGGATAGAGAATTTCTTCTGGCGGATCCCAAGGTTTCATGAGGTAGTAGTCAAGATTTATAGAATTAATACCTTCTATTGCAACATCGGTGTCGGCGTATGCTGTTAACAGCACAGTTTTGGTATCCGGATATAGCTTCAACGCTTTCGCCAGGAATTCAATACCGCTCATTTGGGGCATCCTCTGGTCGACAAGAAAGAGTGCTATGGCATCATTTCTGCGTTTGAGCTCAGTGACCGCTTCCAGAGCTTCATTGCCGGAAGCGGCCTTCAGGATCCGATATTCTTTCTGATACTGAGCCTGTAAATCACGGGCGATGGCGTTGAGAACCTGCGCTTCGTCGTCTATTGCCATTATGATCGGTTTGCTCATGATCCCAACCTCCTTTTATATAGTGGATTGCTCAGATGGTTTGAAGTCTTTAGGGAGATGAATTGTAAAACAGGTGCATCCGGGTTTTGATTTGACCGTCATTTCGCCCTTATGTTTCTGTACAATGAGGTTGCGGCTGATATTCAGACCAAGCCCTGTTCCTTTGCCGGGAGGCTTGGTCGTGAAGAAGGGGTCGAAGATCTTCGATTGATGCTCAGGGGAAATTCCCGAACCATTGTCCTCGATTTCGACCACTACCCAGGGATCCTCCCATCTCACTCTGATACTCAGCACTCCTGTTCCGTCCATGGCATCGATGGCATTATCGATGAGGTTTGTCCAGACCTGGTTCAGTTCGCTTGCATATGCTTCTATTACCGGAAGGTTGTCATCATATTCCTGGATAACATCGACACCTCTCTTCAGCTTGTTGTTCAAAATGATGAGTGTGTTATCCAGTTCCTTGCGAACATCCACCGATTGCACCGGTGCCTGGTCCATATACGTATAGGTTTTAAGAGCTTTGACCAGTTTAACTATTCGCCCGGTGGCAAGTCCGATCTCGCCAACCAGGCTGTAAATGGTTATCTTAAACCCCAGCCATTTGACTATTTCGGCAAACTGTTCATCACTGAAGAATTCGCCCAGAGTTTTGAGGTCCTCCTGTCCTAAACCCACACTTACAAGAGCAGAAACAACATCCGATACCTGGCTGTCACCAAGCTCCTGAAGCCATTGTTCAAGGATATTTTCTTGCTCATTGCGGGTAAGGATATTCAGTTCAACAGGATTACGGGCACGCTCCTTGGCAACTGCATCGAGCTCAACCATCTTTTTCATCTGGTTTTCATCAAAGGGAATTAAACCCATGCGTGCCTGCACCTCCTGCAATTTGAGGAACATTTCCTGCAAATGGGCAGCACTTCTTTGTGCGGCAGCGGCAGGATTGTTCAGCTCGTGCGCCATACCTGCGCTAAGTTTACCCAATGATGCCATTTTTTCCTGCATAATCAGCTGATTATGCATTTCATTCAACCGTTTCAGCGTGTCTTCCAGTTCCCGATTCTTTTTCCTCATTTCCTCCGATTTCTCACGAAGCGCCTGCTCACTTTGCCTCAGCGCCTCTTCGGCACGTTTACGTTCTCCGATGTCTCGGATAATGCCGGTATAGTATCGTTCATCACGAACCATCCATGTCGACAAAGACAACTCAATCGGCACTTCCTGGCCGTGTTTGGTTCTCGCTGCCAGTTCAACCGTTTTTCCGATTACGTGAGCCTCCCCGGTTTTATTGAAACGCGCCATACCATTTTGGTGGTCCCCATGGAATCGCTCTGGAATGATTATTTCAAGACACTTGCCAACTACCTCTTCCTCGGAAAAACCAAGAATTCTGGTAGCTGCCTGGTTCCAACTGATTATTTCACCTTTATTATTAGCCGAGATAATGGCGTCTATAGCCGACTCTGTTACGGAACGGAATTTTTGTTCCGCCTGCTTGCGTTCTCCTATATCTCTTATAATACCGGTATAATACCGAACATCATCAAGAAACCAGGTGGCCAATGACAACTCAACTGGAAATTCGGTGCCGTCTTTACGGATGGCAGCCAGTTCAACTGTTTTTCCGATCACATGGCTTTCTCCTCCCGAACTCACTCTCTTCATCCCTTCTGCGTGTTTCTTGCGAAAACGCTCGGGGATAATGATCTCAATAGGTTTTCCAAGCACCTCCGCTTCTGTAAATCCAAACATCGCCGTAGCAGCCCGATTCCATGAAAGAATCTTACCTTCAGTGTTTCCTGAGATAATCGCATCAATTGCCGATTCCATGACCGACTGAAATTTAGCTTCAGACTCACGTAGAGCCATTCGCACCTTCGCGACTGTCACCTGTCGCTCGATTCTGGCTAGAATTTCACGCTCATCGAAGGGCTCAAGGATCATATCATCGCTGGATTTGATTACTTTTGCGCGAGCCTCGACATCTTCGATGGTAGTTGTGAATATGACTGGAATGTCTATTGTCAGCTTGTTGCTTTTCAGCTCATCAAGAAAAAAGACAGGATCAAGGCCACTGACATGGGCGCTCAGGATGATAAGATCAGGCCTTATTTCGACAATGGCCTCAAAGGCTTTTTTATCGGCTCCCACTGCGGCAATCACGTAACCGTTACTCTCTAGAATTTCTCGCAGCATATTGAATCTGTGAACATCATTCTCAAGAATACAGACCATTCCGAGGGTGGACACGGCAACCTCCATTGTCTTCATTGGCAGAAACTTTGTCAGGCTATTCAGATGTTAACGTAACTGGTGTCTGTCCATAAATTGCAATTTTCCCTTAACTTTTCGTTCTTCTCAAATTTAAATCCATGGAATATCAATTACATGCTTGCGGTTGAATTAATCGAGCGCCTCGGTTTAGAAGAAAAATCCTCATATCCGGGCAGACTCTGGATAAAAAAAAAGGAATTGCCAACGTATTTCATGATTAATTTTCTCCTTTTTGTGACAGAGGCTCTTTGGGCAGTCGTTGATGGGTGAGCGAAGGTCCGATGACAACCAGAAAGATACCTCCGAGGATCATGATCGACGAAATGCTCAATCGCAATGTTATTAACTCTGCCATAAAAATAACACCACCTAAAGCAGCAATGACAGGAACAGAAAGTTGAGCCACTGCTGCTTGAGTAGCGGTTAAATCTCGTAATGCTGTATACCAGATTGTATATCCCATCCCCGAGGTGATACCACCTGAGATGACGGCCAGGGCTGCACCTTGGACCGTAAAGTGGAAGTTACGGTAGGTAATGATTACAAGAATTATGACCAGCGGTAGTGTGCGCAAAAAATTATAGGCAGTATCTGCAAGCGGGTTTAAAGAGCCTCGCCCTTTAAGGGTGTATACACCCCAGGCGCTGCCCGCAGTTGCCATAAGCAGGAAGCCGGGCGCGGATGGTGTTGAAATACTCGGCAGTACAAGATACACCAATCCCATACAAGCAAAGGCTACACCGAACCATTCAATAATTTGCAACCTGTTACCTTTCACTATCGATAAACAGATCATCGAAATCTGCACAGCACCAAATAAAATAAGAGCTCCGGTTCCCGTATCCAAATCAATGTAGGCATACGAGAATGTTACTGCATAAGTAAACAACATGAAGCTGGCGAACCAGCTCCCCTTGCTGGTTTGTGGGAGATGACTGGTACGAAGGAGAATGATGAGACAGAGGACGACAGCTCCTGCTATCAGACGAATGCTCGTAAATGCTGCGGCATCAATAATCCCGGTACCCAGAGCAAATCGACACAGGACAGAATTTGCGGCGAAGGCAACAAGTGCGCTCACAGTTATCAGGAAAACTTTAATACCAGTTTTTCGTGAAGGGGTACTGGCAAGCTCAGTTTTAAGCTGTGAAATCATATGAAAACATATTGTTATGGTGAGTTTTCGCCGATCGCCCAGCAACCTGGGAGATAAAGAGAACCAAAGCCTTTTTAAAAAATAAGGCCGGGTGATCGGATCTTTTTATCTCAACGCCCTGAAGTTAATGCCAAGTGTCCCGAAATTAGCAGCACTGCCCGCCTGCGGCGCACCTCTAAAGACATCTTTGCGCCAAGTGATAGCAAAATCTTTGAATCCGCTGGACTGGACCAGTGCTTCGAGCTCTTCTTCCAGAAGAGCACCGGCTATTCAGCCGGTCCATAAATCAATCTTTTGTTTTGCACTTTCAGGGACCTCTTTCTGAACAATGATATCGGCAATCTGCAAACGCCCATTTGGTTTGAGTACACGATACATCTCTTGCATGACGCGCTTCTTATCGGGGGTAAGATTGATAACGCCATTGGAGATAATTACATCTGCCCAGCGGTCAGCAATAGGCAGTTCTTCGATGACACCGTGTTCAAATTGCAGCTGAGAATAGCCTACTGCTTGCTGAGCTTTGCGGGCTTTTTCCAGCATTGCTTCAGTCATATCCACACCTATTACATGGCCAGTTGGTCCAACCATTTTTGCAGCGATAAAGCTGTCGATACCAGCCCCGCATCCAATGTCAACCACTGATTCTCCGGGCAAAATTGCTCCTATTGAAAAAGGGTTTCCTGTTCCGGCGAAAGATTCGATTACTGACCCAGGAATTCCCTCAAGCCATTCGGGTGCGTATTCAACAATTTCTGCCAGATGTCTTCCTGTGTGAAAATGAAATCCTTTGTCAGGAGTTAGAGCCACTGCCTCATATTCTCGGCTGATAGCATGACGCAAATCCTTCGTGTGGATTCGGAAATGTGTTTTCTCTTCGGGTATAGTTTCAACTTTCATGTTGTTGATTTCTCCTCGCTGTCCTAAACTTTAACGAACCAGACACCGCAAGTTCCAGGATTCTTGCGATTTCCTGGCAGACGGCTGTCTGGGGACCCGCAAATCACAGTTAGACAGACGGTTTTATATTCTGATTGAGACGAAACATGTTGGTCGGGTCATATTTGTTTTTCAACTGTACCAGTTTTTTCCAGACCGACTCGGTGTAAGCATCTTTTACTCGTTCTTCACCTTCCTCACTCAGGAAATTGACGTAGACCCCTTGTGAAAATGGTTCTGTTGCTTTGTGAAATCCTCTTCCCCACGCCAGGCATGCCTCATCGTCGCTTTCATTTCGCCAACGTGTATGAATGTTCAGTACAAAGGGAGTTGAACGATGTGCGAACGCTGTCGCTTCCGCGTCAATACGGCTTGGAGCCCCCTCCATATGCGGAATGAAGGCCTCACATTCATCACTTGGGAGGGTTTCGGCGAAAGACAGAATCTGGTCAATACACTCATCCGACAGGTCCTTGAGATGATGCGATTTCCAATAGTTCCTGGCTCCGTGGGTTACCAGAGCATCAAAGCCAGTCTGCCACGCAGCCCATGGTGTCATGCCGAAATGCTCTCCATGTGATGCGCAGACATCCTGTATGGGTTTGATACGTTTTTCACCTTCCGCTTGATTCCCCAACCAGACAAAAGGTACAATTACAACCAGCTTACCGTGGACTTCTTCGGGAAGGAAAGGTAAAGGAGGAGCTTTTCGAACTACCATCCACACGGTCATTTCGTCAGGCAAATTGCGAACATAGTCTCGATGGAAACGGATATATTCCTTGGCGTCATCGAACTTTTTAACGATTAGTCCTGAAAAGACTTCGTTGCCAATAGGTGCACAATTAAATGTGAAAGAAGTTGCAATGCCAAAATTCCCGCCACCACCGCGGATTCCCCAGAACAGGTCTACATTTTCATTTTCACTGACCGTGAGCAATTCGCCGTCCGCGGTAACAACTTCGGCCGAGATCAGGTTGTCTATTGAGAAGCCGTATTTTCTGCTTAGCCAGCCAAAGCCTCCTCCCAGGGTTAACCCGCCAACCCCTGTATGAGAAACGATGCCGGCAGAGATAGCAAGACCATACAATTGCGTTTCCCGGTCTACATCGGCGAGCAGTGCACCACCATCGACCCGTACCGTTTTCTTGTTTCTATCTACATTTACTCTGCGCATCAATGAAAGATCAATGATGATACCGTCATCACAGGTAGCGTTCCCTGCAGAATTGTGTCCGCCCCCACGTACCGCGGTAAGCAGATTATTCTTCCTGGCGAAGGATACCGCGCTAATGACGTCACTGGTTGTTTGGCAGCGAGCGATTATCGCTGGATGTTTGTCAAACATACCGTTCCATACTTTCCGTGCCTCATCATATTCATCATCGGCACTGGTTATGATCTTTCCCTGGAAGTTTTCTCGAAACGAATCGATCGTTTCAATTGATAGAGATGACATTTTTCATCCTCCCGTACCTTGAAAACAGCAATCCATGCTAGCTGTCGTGGAATGTGGTAAATAGTTCAACTGGAGACGTGATGAGCCAAACTGGTAAATACAAAAAGCCGGATTGCCTCTATTGATGGCAACCCGGCTTTCTCGTTAAGATCCGTGGCTTTCCGTCCCTGTTTTTCAGCAGGTTTGGCTTTGATACATCATTGTGGTAGACCGACCACACTACATTCAGCAAAAATATGTCACAATGTGGCACCTGTCAAGGTTTTGGAGAAAAACAATAAAGACATCTGCAAGTGCTGGGAAGATGCAACTATTAACAAGTTCATAAATTAACGAACATATGGCATATTCCGTCCAAGAATGCCTTCGACGAAAGAAAAATTCATCTAAAGCGCTTGAAGCAATTCCCACCAGTGGTTTTAAGCATGTTGAGGCAGGTGAGAGTCCTGAGGTGGTTATCAAAGTTTTTGGGAGCACCAGGCGTATATATGAATGGGGAAGGAACCCTTGATGCTCTTCGCAGCAGAACCGCAAGCGGCCGGCCATCTAAGTTGCAAGGCAAGGATTTTCAGAAGATACAACTGATTGTTGTTGGTAAAGCCCCCCGGCAACTGAAATTTGAGTTTGCCCAGTGGACACGTGCAAAGATCTGGTTTTAGCATCTCTCTTACCTCCGCACCTAGGTTTATATGAAACGCAAGAGATTAAGTCGGTTTAAAAGGTAGTTAGCACCATCTCCAATACATAAAAAGAATAGTGGGGCATAAATATGATGAGAGTGTTGAACTGGCAATCCTAAACCTTGTTAGCCACAAGGGTCTTAACGTCGTTCCTGACAGAATAGAACTGTTTATTTTAATGGAATTGTTCATAAATGGAGTAATTGTAAATTATAGCTTACCAAAGATAGGTTATGGTCTCCAATTTCTTTATTTGTTTTTAGCCATTTGCCAATAATAATAGTTTTGTCTGGTAATAGGTACCTTAGCTCCCCATTTATCTAAAATCCTTTGAGGTTACAACCGGCACGTTAATAATAATCTGCCGCTAATGGATACTATCAACAATTCGCCTTAGTAGATAACTTCAGGATGTAAGCTTAAGTGTTTGTTTTCTAAAGGATGCCTGTGCTATACTCCAACCATTAACGAGAGCACAAATACTGCAAGTACTCGAAAAAATGAAAATGCCTCAAAGGAGTAAAGAATGAGTTCCGATGGTCATTATTTAAAAGATGAACTCTACAATTTGATTAAGACTGATTCTTCTATTTTCGAATTCTTGCAAAAAGGATCGTTGGATGGCATTTGGTATTGGGATCTGGAGGAGCCTGATAACGAATGGATGAGCCCTCAATTCTGGAAGACATTGGGGTATGATCCGCAGGAAAAAAAGCATTTTGCATCTGAATGGCAAGAATTAATCAATCAAGACGATTTAAATACTGCTATAGCAAACTTTCAGAGGCATTGTGATGATCCCAACCACCCTTATGATCAGGTTGTTCGATATCAACACAAGAACGGGTCAACCATATGGGTTCGCTGCCGAGGAATAGCCATTAGGAATGAGAGTGGCAAGCCTGTCCGCATGCTTGGAGCTCACAATGAACTGACACAATTAAAAAAGGCCGAAGAGGAAGTGCGGGAGAACGAGAAACGCTATCGATCTCATTTTCTGCATTTTCCAGTGCCAATTTTTGTCTGGAAACATCAGGATGGGAAATTTGTCCTTTCCGACTACAACGAAGAAGCTGAAACCATCACAGATGGTGAAGCAGCTAAAATCATAGGTATTACTGCTGACCAGCTTTACAATGATGAAAACTCATCACACCTCATTGACACGCTTCTGGACTGCTTCCATCAAAAGCGAACAATCCGTAAAGAATTCAAGTACAGGTTGAAGACAACTGGAGAGGTAAAATCGATCAATGGTACCTGGATTTTCGTTAGTCCTGATACAGTTATGCTGCATACGGAGGATATCACCGATCGCAAGCGGATTGAAGAAGGGCTGGGGGAGTCTAAGACATTTCTGGAGAACATTACTGATATCGCTTATTTGGCGGACGATAAAGGGAATGTTCTCTGGGTAAATCGGGCAGCCGAGCGGGTAACTGGACTTCCTCCAGAAGCAATAATAGATAAACCATTCCTTCCTCTTTTTATGGAAAGGGATCACACCTCCCTGATGGATGTATACAAAAGAACATTGAAGGGAGAATCACTCGAAAGCACACTGACGTTTAAATCTGGTGTCATTTGTCATTTTAGCAGTTTGCCTAAGTACAATAAGAAAGGAGAAATCGTCGGAACTTTCGGTGTGGCAAGGAATATCTCCGAATGGCACGCTGCCGAACGTGCACTCCAAACAAGCGAAGCCCGTCTGAAAAGAGCACAAACAATGGCTAAAGTCGGCAACTGGGAATATGACATTGTCACAGGAAGAGTCTGGGCATCGGAAGAGGCATTCAGCATTTATGGCATTGAGCGAACATCTGAATTTCTTCCTCTCGATGAAGTTGAAAATTATATCGTTGATGCAAAGAGAGTTAAACAGGCCCTTGTGGACTTGCTAGCCCAAAACAAGACCTATAACATTGAATTTCAAGTCAACCCGAAAAATGGAAAAGAATTGATACATGTTCATTCAGCAGCCGAACTAATTTATGATAATGACGGTAATCCTGTGAAGGTGGCTGGTGTAATCCAGGACATCACGGAAGCCAAGCAAGCTGAGGAAATTTTGCATAAAAGCCATGAGATGCTTAAACGCACCGAGGCCATGGCCAGTATCGGCAGTTGGGAATGGGATGTTCAGCATGACCGGGCGTCCTGGTCAGAAGAGTTGTTTCGTATATTCGGATTGGATCCCGCAGAGGGTGCCCCCTCCTTTGCGGATCAATCAGAGCTCTATGCTAAAGGAGACATACAACGTTTAAGTGATGCTGTTGAGATTTGCGTTAAGCAAGGGAGGTCATATGAAATTGAGGTACGAGCCGTTCGAACTGATGGTGAAATAAGGCATTGCATTTCCAGGGGACAACCACAATATGATGAAAATGGAAAGGTCTTCCGGATCGCCGGATCTTTCCAGGATATCACGAAACGCAAGCAAACTGAGTTAGCCCTCAAAGAGAGTGAGGAGCGTTTCAAGGCACTTCATAATGCTTCTTTTGGAGGCATTGCCATCCATGAACAAGGCCTCATCCTGGAGTGTAATAAGGGTTTGTCTGAAATTACAGGCTATGGGTACGAAGAATTGATCGGTATGGATGGTTTACAACTCATTTCTGACGATACCCGTGATATGGTGATCCAGTACATCAAGACCGGCTATGAAAAGCCGTATGAAGCTAAAGGTGTTCGCAAAAATGGTGAGATCTATCCTCTTCGACTTCAGGCCAGGAATATTCCCTTCAAAGGCAATAATGTCAGAGTCGTCGAGTTCAGGGACATCAGCGAGAACAAGCGCACAGAGAAAGAAAGAGAAGAACTCGAGGGAAAGCTGAGACAAGCCCAGAAGATGGAGGCTGTTGGCCGTCTGGCTGGAGGCGTGGCCCACGATTTTAATAACATGCTTAGCGTAATTATCGGCCATGCTGATATGGCCATGGAGGATATGGACTCCTCCGAACCAGTGTACGACAGATTGAAGGAGATTAAGAAAGCTGGTGAACGTTCTTCAGACTTGACTCGACAACTTCTGGGGTTTGCACGTAAACAGACCGTCTCCCCCAAAGTGCTCGACCTCAATAAGACTGTAAAGAGTATGACCAGTATGCTGCATCGCCTCATAGGAGAAGATATTGATCTGGCCTGGTTGCCCGGCGATAACGTCTGGCCGGTAAAAGTTGATCCCAGTCAGATCGACCAGATCCTGGCCAACCTCTGTGTCAATGCCCGGGATGCCATTGCGGATGTGGGCAAAGTCACCATCGAAACCGGCAATACCTCGTTCGACGAGACCTACTGTAGCGATCATCCTGGATTCAATCCTGGTGAATACGTACTTCTGGCCGTTAGTGACGGCGGCTGCGGAATGGACTCCGAGACATTGGACAATATCTTCGAACCGTTTTTCACAACCAAGGAATCTGGGAGGGGCACAGGTCTGGGGTTGGCCACGGTATATGGCGTGGTCAAGCAAAACGAAGGTTTTATTCGAGTTTATAGTGAGCCGGGCGAGGGGACGACCTTTAATATCTATCTCCCACGATATCGGTCCAAAACAGAAGCTCTCCCGGATAAGGTTAAGGACCTCCCTACCGAATTAGGTTACGAAACGATCTTACTGGTTGAAGACGAAATTGCAATTTTAAGGATGACGGCACAGATGCTTCAAAGACAGGGGTATAAGGTTATTACGGCTAGGACACCGGGAGAGGCTATTTGCCTGTCACTTGAGCATGCTGGCGACATCCATCTTCTTGTGACTGATGTAGTTATGCCTGAAATGAACGGTCGGGATCTGGCCAAAAACATCCTCTCTATTTACCCAAATCTGAACCGTCTATTCATGTCTGGGTATACTGCGAATGTCATTGCCCACCACGGCATTCTGGATGAAGGTATAAACTTTATTCAAAAACCATTTTCGAGGGAACAGCTTGGGAGAAAGGTACGAGAGGTGCTGGATAAGGGTAAAGGTTAGAGCTGTGAGGGACTCACTTTATTCATGATTTCGGCATTTCTAGATTTTTCCTAAATACCAATTTGCTAATTGGATAGACCAATTAGCAGCAATGATCATATAATCTGAGATGAAAGGTTTCACCTTCCAATTTAAAATGGATGATGGAATTTCTTCATGAAGGTTTTTCTGAGAGGGTAGGCTCGATTATTTAAATGGAATTGTTTAGAAATGGAGTAACTGGAAAGAAGAGCTTACCAAAGAGAATGTATAGGTTCCCCATGCTGCACGGCGAGGACCTGCACCTGTTTTAAATTGCTGGTGAATTCATACCAACAACCACTTACAAAGCGTAAATGGACTCCTCTAAATTAACAACTCCATTTCAATTGACAGTCGCCAATGACATCCGAGGCATAAAGAATCGGCAGAGATTATCTCAATGCTTGTAAAACGAGGGGAAATAGTTGAGGACGATTCAAAAAAAACAGCTTTTTTTGCCCAAAAAGATGGTTCCGCATGGGCATGACTGCAACGATCTATGAATGCTAAAATATTGATCCTCGCAAAACAAACTGGGTGATTGCCAACATTCCGATGCTCCCAATTGCCACAATCAAAACTACCAAAATTATACGCCATAGCTCCAAATTATTACCCTTTTCCTATCTCAATGTTCCCTTTACACTAAATCGATATGGTATTGTGATTTATTAAGCATAATAGTCTAATGGCATAGGCATTGCGAATGAACTTTCTGGTACAATGAGAAAGAAATGAGATCACCTTCGCATATCCCTTCTCAAATCCCTTCAGTTGCAACTGTAGCAGGAGGTGCTTTAGGACTTGCGGGTTTACGGAAATCTAAAAAACAAATAACCAGTTAGAAAATACTCCACCATGCATTTGAGATTACCAAAAGCAAGTATTTTTGATAAGTTTTTGAGAGTGGTTGGTAAAAAAAGAGTAGTATATTTTCCTGCACTGTCTCATGCAGAGCACTGCCAATTAATTGGGAAAAAAGAGAACTTTCTTAGGGCACTTTTTAGACCAAAAAGTAAAGAGATAAAGGAAGACGCTTTGCATGTTTTTTCAAATGAAGATCTGTGTTGAGTCTTCAAGGAAGTCGCTCTCTATGAATACTGATACTCAAGGCTAATTGACATACCTTATGAGCTCTGATATAAAAATGGTAGGTAATTGAAATGTTGATCATATGTTGATCAGTATAAACTCAACATACTGGAAATATTAAGTTTTTAATGATGAGGCGCCGATTCGACTCCCGCCGCCTCCACCAGTTAAATGTAGTAAAATCAAATAGTTACTAGTGTAAATTCCGGTCGGTAAACGGTCGGTAAGTCCCGCAAGGGGTGATCTTCTTGGTCACCCCTTTTCTTGTTTTTTGCGATCTCAAAATATTCATCTGCCAAATTCATTCATTTAGGACATTACAAGAGTCAGCTATGATGTCGGCTTAAACACTGTAGGCTTAATCATAAATTTGATACTACTGATCTTGCCACAGTAAAATGGAATTTCAGTTAAGCCACTTTTCTTTGTTCCCACCATTCAGTTTCATAATCAGCCGGAGATTTGGTAACCGTTCGTTGAATGCTTTCTTTGACGATTGTAATAAATCTCTATGTACTGAAAAAGAATCCGCTCAGCTTCCCCTATGGTTTTAAACTGACAGTGATGAATCAGTTGGGTCTTGATCGTATGAAAGAAAGACTCAGCTACTGCATTATCCCAGCAATTACCTTTACGGCTCATGCTCTGGATAAGACCGTTTCTCTTCAGCTCCTGTTTAAAATCAGCGCTTGCATACTGAATACCACGATCACTGTGGACAAGCAGGCCTTCACCTGGCCAGCGGTTAATCACTGCTTTTTTCAAGGCTCTTATTGCTGAGTGTCGCTCAAGTGATGAACTCAGATCCCAGCCAACCACAATCCTGGAGAACAGGTCTATGAATACTGTGAGGTAATGCCATCTTCTGCCAATTTTCAGGTACGTTATATCAGTTACCCAGGCTTGATCTGGTGCTGTTGTTGTGAAATTCTGTTTGAGCAGGTTGGGCGCGACGGGCTCATTGTGTTTGGAATCAGTTGTCACAACAAACTTCTTTACCGTTTTGCAGCGGAGCCCCATCTGCTTCACGAGCCGTGCTACCCGCTGCCTACTGACATTAGAGTAGTCAGGGAAATCACGTAAATCTGCAGCAATCATAGGACTACCAGCCATACCCTTATGTTTAGCAAACAGATCTCGTATAATCTTTTGAAGATTCTGCTTCTCGGTTTTCCTTTTAGATATCGGTTTTCTGAACCAGCGATAATATCACGCTCTGTGAAACATCGATCACCTGACACATCTTCTTCACCGTAAATTCAGAGCGATTTTCTTCTATAAACTTGTATTTGATTTCGGTGCTTTGCTGAAGGTGGCCATGGCCTTTTTTAGAATATCTCTTTCCATCCTGGTATCTTGCAGTTCTTTTTCAAGATCGCGGATTCTTCTTTCTTGTTCAGTTAATGATTCTTTGCCATGTCCAGGAAAGGCCAAATTCTCACGAGATCTATATTCTCTTCTCCATCTGTAGAGGAGATCTTTGGATATCCCTAAATTCTCTGCTACTTCAGTTACTGTTCTCCCTTCCTCTTCAGAAAGAAGAACTGCGTTTCTCTTAAAGTCAGGATCGTATTTCCGTCGTTGTTGAACACTCATATTATTCCTCCTGTTATTTTCATAACAGTGGCTTAACTTCGTGTCCATTCCTCTGTAGCAGGATCATTATGGCCAGATTGATAATTGAACCACATAATAAAAGGCCGCCACTTTCATAAAGTGATGTGGTCAAGTAAGCAGCAAACAATTTTTTACTCCTTACTCTTTTTTTCAACGGCACAGTGTAAAGCTTCTTTCGTGGATAAAGTTGAGAAACATTTATTGCAAGAAATACATGCCGCCTTTGTCCTGTCTCCGCCTGCCCATCTGCTGATAAGGTTTGGCTCCCTTATGAGAGGACGTGAAAGGGCAACGTAGTCGGCAAGCCCTGAAGCCACGACATCTTGCACAACGTTAAATGACAGAAATCCTCCAACAAGAATAAGAGGAATACCTATCTCTTTTTTGAAGGTTTCGGCAGCCTCTCTGTAATAAACTTCCCGTCCTTCTGACTTTGAGGTGCCGACCCTGGATGGAATGAGCATCCCAGATTCAAAGGTCCCACCACTCATTTCGATGGCGTCCACCCCACAATCTTCAAGCATATGGGCCACCTTGATGGTTTCTTTAACGGTAATTCCGTTTTCAATAAAATCCTCCGAATTGATTTTGACCATTACCGGGTATGACGTGCCAACCCGTTGCCTGATTTCATTGTACACTTGGAGAAGAAGTCTTGCCCGATTCTCAAGATTTCCACCGTAACTGTCACTTCTTTTATTATAATGTGGAGACAGAAACTGACTTAGTAAATAGCCGTGCGCTGCATGGATCTGAATCCCGTCAAATCCTGATTTTACAGCTCTTTCAGCTGCATCACCAAAAGCGATTACCGTTCTTTTGATGTCGTCAACTGTCATTGCGGAAGCTTTTTTAACACCAGCTTCAAGTACATCTGAAGGTCCAAGAGCTGCATAATCATTTGTTCCTATGCCATTTTTTCCGGCATGGGCAAGCTGCACGGCAATAACTCCGCCATTTTCGTGAACGATCGACGTAATCCGTCTTAGGCCGTCAACCATTGCATCAGAATAGATGCCCATCTGCCCTGGACCTGCTTGTCCTTCCCTTGTAACGTGAGCGTGACCAGTAATGATAAGGCCGACCTCACCACGGCTGAGTTGCTCCATATAGCCACATAGCTGATCTTGCACCGTTCCGTCCAGTCCCGCCATTGCTTCATAGGTTGCAGATCTTACAAAACGGTTTTTTAACTTCATTCCGTTGAGTTCTGTTGTTTCAAAGAGTCCTGTCATTTTTTTCCTTTTATAAAATATAGTTGCCTGGGGTTTGCAAAGTTAACTTCAATCAAAGTGAAGACCTCTTAAGGTCAGTTAATGTTCCAAGATATTTTTGAAACGACACATTAAGGAGGAAGTCATGGTGACCATATCCTCCTTATTAATAGCTCCACGGTAAAACTGTTAACGGCTGAGAAGTTCAACAATGCCTAAAGCAGCAGCTTCTGAGGATGCCGGGTTCTGGCCAGTTACCAGGTTTTCGTCAATCACCACATAATTCCCCCAATCTTCACCTTTGCAGTACACTCCCTCATTTTGTTTGAGCATATCTTCCACTAGAAAAGGAACAACGTTGGTCAGCTGAACAGCTTCTTCTTCAGTATTGCTGAACCCGGTTACTTTTTTCCCTTTAACTAAATGTTCTTTTTGGGCATTTTTAGCATGGCGTAGAACTCCGGGGGCATGACAGACAAGTCCCAGCGGTTTGCCTTTCTGGTGAAACTCCTCAATCAGAGAAATAGAATGCTTATCTTCAGCCAAATCCCAAAGCGGCCCGTGACCACCAGGGTAAAAAACGGCATCAAAATCTTCTGACTTGATCGAATCTAAACGGAGGGTGTTGGCAAGAGCCTTTTGGGCCTGCTCATCTTTTCGAAAACGAGCTGTAGCCGCTGTCTGGAAGTCAGGCTCATCACTTTTGGGGTCGAGCGGGGGCTGTCCTCCTTGCGGGGATGCCAATGTAACTTCAAAAGACTGGTCTTTAAAGACGAAGTATGGTGAAGCAAATTCTTCTAACCAGAAACCGGTCTTTAAACCTGTATCGCCCAGTTTATCATGTGATGTAAGAACCATTAAAATTTTCATCAATTCACCTATAGTATTTTTTTTACAGCTCGTTATTTACTTTGATCACAAGTTTGCCAAAATTTTTACCTTCCAGTAGGCCCATAAATGCTTGCGGAGCACTCTCTAAGCCTTCAACAATCTGTTCCCGGTAGTGTATTTTCCCGGTTCCCAGCATTTCTGTCATGTCTCGTGCGAATTCATCGTAGCGATGACCATAATCGTCAAAGATGATAAAACCCTGCACTTTGATGCGTTTGACTAAAATTGTCCCCATGAGAAGTGATAAACGATCAGGGCCATCCGGGAGCTTGGTTGCATTATATCTTGAGACAAGGCCGCAGACTGGAATTCTTGCACCGACATTCAGCAATGGTAAAACCCCATCAAATACTTTTCCGCCAACATTCTCATAATAGATGTCAATGCCATCAGGGCAAGCCTGTTTAAGCATATCGGCAAAATCTGGATCTTTGTGATCAAGACACTCGTCAAAACCAAGCGTTTCTTTGGCATAGCGGCATTTTTCAGGCCCACCGGCAACGCCGACCGCACGACAACCTTTTAACTTGCCTATCTGTCCGACAGTTGCACCAACCGGACCAGTCGCTGCAGCTACCACCAGGGTGTCACCTGGCTTTGGTTTACCAATGTCTAACAACCCCATATAAGCTGTAAACCCAGGCATTCCCAAAATTCCTAGAGCAAACGATGGCTTTTCTGGATTTTTACCCAACTTAGTGAGATCAGAACCATCCGACACTGAATAGAGCTGCCAACCGCTGTAGGCCAAAACCCATTCGCCTCTCTCAAAATTGGGGTTTCGGGAATCTTCAATTTGACAGACAGTAGCACCAACCATTACGGAATTGACATCTACAGGCGGAGCGTAAGATGGCGCATCACTCATCCGGCCGCGCATATAAGGATCAAGTGATAGGTAGATACTCCGCAACAAGACCTCTCCTTCTCCCGTCATTGGTATTGCAATTTCTTCTAACCGAAAATTGTCTTGAGATGGTGCACCTTTCGGGCGGGAAGCAAGCACAATCCGTCGATTTATATTTTCATTTTGTCCCATAGTCTTTTCACCTTTTTGAAATTGTATATTTTTGTATGAGGTAGTCGGTATTATCAATTGGTTTAATTCATTGCCTCGCCTTAATAGTCGACCAGTCGTCTAGTGAGACTCGCAAAGATAATCCACCAAAAAGATTGTTGGCTACGATTTATGTCACTGTATTGTTATTCAAAATTGATGTGGTTATTCGCATGGCCTGTTGCAGACCATCTGCGTTACGCTGCAATTTGCTCATCAGCGTTGCCCCTAGCCACATGTTATAGAGAAAATCAGCAGTTACGGCTGAATTGCTCTTTACTATTGAGCCATCATCCATGCCTGCTTCAATGCACTGTGCTATTCTTTGAACGACTTGAGAAGACCCGTTCAGCAAAGCGACACGCATCGGTTCAGAAAGATCCGCCACCTCGGCACTCAATTTGACAACCAAACACTTTTGATCAACACATGAATCAGATTGCGTTTCAATCCAGCGTTGCCAATATTCCATCAGACGATTGTAAGCAGAACTGCCTCGTAGTTGAAAAATATTATCAAGAGCAACAAGATATTCTCTGAAGTAATTACTAATAATTTCTTCACCAAACTGTTCTTTAGACTTAAAATAATAGTAAAAAGAACCCTTAGGTACTCCTGCAGATTGGAGAATTTCTGTCAATCCCACGCTAGAGAAACCTTTGCTTACAATGAGCTTATAGCCGGTATCTAAAATGTGCTGACGAGTTTCTTTGGTATCTTTCTTCATGGAAAATACTGTAACACCTAATAGACCGGTCGTCTATGGATGTTTGATAATTATCTTATGAAAACACATCCACCCATTTGTTATGGATGCAATTCAGGGCGGTTAAAGGGTTCATTTTATTTTTCTAAAAACTGAAAGTCGACCTTTACACATGGTATCCTATTGAATTTTTCCTGCAATCAGTACTGATTGCAAGAAAAAATACCTTATGGCAAAACTGAATATGCCTTAATATAAACAAGTTCAGCTTGTTCCTGGTATGAACCATCAGAGCCCTCAGCTACCAATACTATTTTGTTATTAGTACGGGCTCCCATAATCTTTCAAAGTCGATATACATTATCACTCTCTACTACTACTGTTTTTAAGACGAAGGTCGGTTGCCACGCTGATGGCTGTAAAAGTTACAGCTTGTCTTGATATGCTCCTGCAGAGTAGGTCAACTCATAGCTGTGGGAGTAAATCTCGATAAGATTCCCGAATGGATCTTCACAGTAAACCATTCGATATGGTTTTTCCCCTGGGTAGTACTCTCTTACCGGCATTCTCTGTTTGCCGCCATTTTTTACAATTTTAGCAGCCAGTCCTTCAACGTCAGGATCCTGCACACAGAAGTGAAATACACCAGTTTTCCAATATTCAAAGTTGTTTTCACGTTGTTCTGCGTTTTTAAATTCAAAAATTTCAACGCCGATTTTGTCGCCTGTTGAAAGGTGGGCAATCTTAAAGCTTCCCCAGCCTTTACCGAAAACGTCATCGCACATTATCCCAATTGCAGAGTCATCTGATGCTATCTCAGTTGGTGGCATAATTACGTACCAACCGAGTACCTTGGTGTAGAATTCTACCGCTTTGTCAAGGTCAGTCACAGATAATCCGATATGAGAAAAAGTTCTTGGATATGTCATTTTAGTGCTCCTATATATTTTATTGTTGTTCAGATGTTATCGTTGGTACAGTGACACTATAGCAATAGGAAATAGAGTAACAAGAAGGCACTATTTTGTTCGACACGAACCAATTGGTTTGAATTGTCTGAATTAGCCGGTTCTATGATCAATTTTTTTTGAGGGTTACACGATATTATGATTAGCTGGAACGAAAAGCAATACCACTGCCCGGTTGAAGTTTCCATGGCTCTATTGAGTGGAAAATGGAAGTGCCTGATGCTTTGGCATCTAAATGAAGGGACTAAACGTTACAACGAGTTGGAGAGAATAGTGCCGGGAGTCAGTCAGAAAATGCTGACTCAACAATTAAAAGAGTTGGAAAAAGACGGACTGATATTACGAACTGTATATCCGGAAGTACCACCACGGGTTGAATATAGCTTGACCGAACTTGGTCAAAGCGCATTTCCTATTTTAGAGATGATGCACTCATGGGCTGTCAAACAGTTGGGGTTTATCGATCCAGAAGCATAGGTTCGTAGGGGAAACATTAAAGGGTAGCAGATATCCTCACATTGAGATTTTTCCTGTGAGGGTAGGATCGGCTAAACAGAGAATTGATCAGAAATGGAGCAACTCGAAACTTTAGATTACCAAAGATCACCTTGTGTAACGGAAATAGAGCTCCAGTTTTAGGTGTCTACTGTTAGTGGTAAAAAGAAACCGGAGTGTTATACAACAGCGCGAACCATAGTAGTATCTCTCTTCTTCCCATACCACGCCCCCTCATGGAATATTCTTTTGCCAGGATGGGTCCCCTTTTTTGGCCTTGGGCAGAAGCAAGCGGCGACATACCTGCGGGGAGGATAGCGCCTGCAGGGCATCGATACCACCGTGACCATCACCATAGATTCCGACAAAACCGTCGGGGCGATCTTCTCCGCGCAGGGCGATATTTCCATCCCTGAACCTTTATAGAGTAGAACCAGAAAAAGAAACAAATCAAGATTTTAAGAAGGTCTCTGTAAGATAGATATTTTAAGTTTTTTCCCAACAATCACATTGAAAGGGACACAAACACCCGGCGGCTTTTCCGTAGTTTATTGTCTCCTTGAAATGTTTTTCCTAAATAGAATATGCTTAATACATGAGCCATTCAAAACAAAAATATTCCCAATTTGATGAGCGCCTTTATCCTATTTTATTAACACAAATATACGAACGATCTAACACTGGCATTCTTGCTACCCTCATTAATTCGGCAATATTATTATTAGTTCTGTGGCACCAGATATCGCACTGGTTATTGGTTTCATGGTTTTTGACACTCTCTCTTGTATCCTTAGTGAGACTTTTTCTAAATTCATATTTTCTAAGGATAAAAAAAGAAGAAAAAAATATGCGCCTATGGGGACTGCTGTTATTTTTTGGCCTAGGCATATCTGGCATTTTGTGGGGTTCGACCGCAATCTTTCTTTTTCCGGTACAATCATTAGCACACCAAGTATTTATTGCTTTTACACTCGCAGGCATGACAGCGGGCGCAGTGGCTGTTTTTTCTCCAATCATGCCTGTTTTTCTCGCTTTTATCATACCTGCTTTAGCTCCCATAATCGTAAGGTTCGTCATCATTTTTGATATGATTCATCTAGCTATGGCTGCTATGGTTACTCTTTTTGCTATACTTTCATTTAGAACAGCACAGTACACAAATAAATCCACTAGAGAGCTTATTATACTGAAAGAAAATTTTGCTGACCGTCTGGATACACGAACTTTCGAACTAAAAAATACAAATGAACTATTAAAACAGGAAATAAAAGAACGCAAGCATACTGAAGAAGAATTGCATAAGACGTCCTCTCTGTTGCAGGAAATGGCGCTGGGAACAGACGATCTGATTGCCGCACAGGACCTCGAGTTTCGATATTTATTCGTCAATGAGGCCTATTGTCGAGAAATGAACAAGTTGTTTGGGGTGCACATCGAGGTGGGAATGAGCACGATGGAAATGCTTATCCCCTGGCCAGAAGATAAGCGCAAGACGGAAGCAGTATGGCGCCCGGCTCTTGAAGGTAAATCGTTCAGCACTACCGAATCATTCGGCCCAGCTGAAAATGAACAGATCTACGATATACGCACGTATCCGCTGCGCGATGAGCATGGCAAGGTTTTCGGTGCAGCGCAAATAGCGCGGAATATTACAAAGCAGGTAAATACCCAAAAGGCACTTGAGCGCCAAACCGAAGAGCTCGCCACTGTCAACCGTGAACTTGAGGCCTTCTCCTATTCCCTCTCCCATGACCTGCGTGCTCCATTGCGCGCCTTAGTCGGCTTCAGCTCCCTTCTGCACAATTATGCAGATCAACTGGACGGCAAGGCGAATGAGTATCTGCAGAGAATAACGGCGGGGGCTAAAAAAATGAACCTTCTGATTGATAATATGTTGCGTTTGTCACGCATCTCCAGACAGGAGGTGGATATTCAGGAAATCGATCTGAGTTTTATGGCCAAAGCCGTAGTCCACGAACTTGAACAACAGCATCAAAAAAAACATGTCGAATTACATGTTGCCGACGGGCTGAAGGTACAAGGAGATGCTCAGCTTATAAGGATAGCGTTGACCAATCTCATAAGTAATGCCTTGAAATATACCAGTAAGACCACCGGAGCCCATGTAGAGTTCGGCAGCTATCAAAAAAATGGAAAGAAGGTGTTTTTCATTCGCGACAATGGTGCAGGATTTCCTATGGAACAGGCCGACAGGCTGTTTCAGCCTTTTCAGCGGCTGCACAGCGAGAGCGAATTTTCCGGGACGGGCATAGGTCTCCCCATTGTTGAAAGAGTGATTAAACGCCATGGCGGAGAAATTTGGGCCGAGGGAGAGGTCGGAAAGGGGGCCGTTTTTTATTTTACCCTGCCCGCAGAGCGATAACATTTGAAGGTAATAACCGTACCACCCGGGCGATGCCAGCGAATAACAGCTACCATATTTTCTGGTGTTAGCATTTGAAACTTCCAATGGACACCTTAATAACTACCATATTTTTCAATATCTTAGCTTACTACTGTACATCTTGTTTTTGTATAACCGAGATTTTAGTCAAGGTCCTTTTAGTCGGTAAATAGTCGGTAAGGTGATAAGGAAATGGTATAAAATTTTGAAATATATATAAAAATATGACCTGGGCTGCGGGTTCGACTCCCGCCATTTCCACCAGTTAAGTAGTCGAAATTAAACAATTTATTACTGTTTGGTTTCGGCTATTTTCTTTCCCAGTTCTTTCCCGGTTGCTTTCGTGAACCCAGGAGAGACCCGTAAAGCTGAAAACCCGACATGAACACAACGGAGAGCTGTTGGCGGCCTTGCATATACGGCTGGAAAAAGATACGATGCAGCGTTGATTGAATAGAAAGCGATGGCTGACCACCTAATATCTCACTTTTGCTTGAATCAAGCGCTAGGCGCTTGCTAAAAGCAGTTCGATATAGGGAGAGCCAATAAATAATCTGGAAAACAATATGGAATGAGGCTGGTATGGTCAATGATTACTACAGGATTGCTGATCTTAAGTATATTGCTGCAGGTGCTGCAATCCTGGCCAGCGGTGGCGGTGGAAGCTATCTCGACGCTGTGAATATCATCAAAGAATTTGAGGCTACTGGTTGGAGCGGTGCCATTCCCATACAAGAATATGATGGCGCAACAAACTGTTGCGTACTTGCCATGATGGGTTCACCGGATGCCGCCGCCAACATGACGCTATCTGATGTTAATCATTCCATCGCCAATACCATCAGCACATTTCAACAAGCAGCAGGCTTTGTTTTGAGTTGCGTCATTCCAGTTGAAATCGGGGCAATCAACACTATCGTACCCTTCCTGGCAGCGGCTCAAACCGATAATTCTATCAGCTGGGTCGTCGATGGCGACGGGGCCGGCAGAGCCGTGCCGGAACTGCCGCAAACCAGCTACGGTGGCAGCCCTAACCTGGCAGTAAGCCCCTGTTCACTGGCAAATAACGCCGGTACATTAACAGCTATTCAATCTGCCACTTTAAAGGCAGGATCTGCAGCGCAGATGGAAGCCTTAGCCGGCAGCATCACTTCTGCTTTTGGAAGCTTTGCAGGCATAGCCCTCTGGCCATCCAATATCAGTAATCAATATGCATTGTCGGGGAATTATATAAAGAATACTGTCAGCCAAACCAGAGCCTTAGGGCAATTTCTGCTGACTGCAACAACACCTCCACCAACAGCCATCGTTGCCTGTAAAATTGCAGAACTCACTGATCGAGCTGCAGTACCTGTGCTTACCAATTTTTATATCACCGCTATTATTCAAACGACAACCAGCGGTTCCCTTGATGCCGGCATCATTCGTTTGGACAATTCACCAGACCAGAGCAAAAGCACGGAAACACATTATTTATACAATCTCAACGAGAACTTAATCATGTATTCAAGTCTTGGCAGTGTTCCAAACATCATCGCCCCGGATTCTATCTGCTATTATTCGGAAAGCAATGGACTCGGTTTTTCCAATGCGACTAACGACCTCGCTCTTTATTTCAATTCAGAAACAGGGAAAAGCACAGGCAGTACGGTGAGCATCATTAAGGTCAATGCAGCGCCGACACTTTGCAAGACTCCAGGGGTGGTCGCTTCTTTTGCAGAGCTGTTGCGCAACATCGGATATGCAGGCGCACTCCCATATCCTCAAGAGCTAGAGTCTGGAATTTAAAGCGATGGGTGAAGAAGAGCTAGATAAAGATCGCCTGGCACTTGCTTTGGAGGCTGCGGGACTTGATCTTTGGGAGAACGATCTGGTTACCGGTGAGGTTACCCGCGAGGCATCTAAAACATTTACTGAACTCGGCTATAGCGAAGAGGAGGCCCTTGTCTGCATAGATGACCAGTTTGCCTTTGTCCATCCAGAGGATGTCCCCTTAGTCAAGGCAGCAATCAATGAGCATTTGACAGGGGTAACACCTGAATACCGATGCGAGTTTAGACTGAAGGCCAAAGACGGGTCATGGGTCTGGTACGCCAATTACGGAAAAATCATGCAGAGTTCGAATCATAAGCATGGCAGGCGGTTTGTCGGTGTGACCTTCAACATTAACAACAGGAAATGTCAGGAAAACGAACTCCGGCTTGTTAATCTAAAACTCGCCGAGCAAAATGAAATGCTGAGGAAGTTGAATAACACCTTGCGGGAAAGCGAAGACAAGTTCCGTACAACATTTGATTTCAATCCCGATGCAGTGGCCATCAGCCGTCTGGATGACGGTTGTTTTGTCGATATCAATCAAGGGTTTACGAAAATTACAGGTTTTACCCGTGAGGAAGTTATAGGCAAGACGGTCCTGGAACTCAATCTTTGGCACCATCCAGCTGATCGGAGCATATTAGTCCAAGGGCTTCGGGAAAAAGGGTTTTACCAGAATCTTGAGATGCAATTTCGATTAAAAAACGGCAGCATCATTACCGCATTGATATCGGCGAGACTTATCTCCCTCAAGGGGGTTACACATCTCCTCTCTGTCACCCGCGATATAACGGAGCTGAAAAAATTCGAATATGAAAAGCTGAAATTTGAGAAGCTGGAATCCCTGGGTGTGCTTGCTGGAGGAATTGCCCATGATTTCAACAATATCCTGACTGGAGTCATGGGTAATATTTCGTTTGCGAAAATTTTTCTCGATCCCACCCATAAATCCAACAAACCCTTGGCACAGGCTGAAAGGGCAGCGGTGAGGGCCGGAGAGCTGGCGCACCAACTATTGACCTTCGCACGCGGCGGTCAGCCGATCAAGCACGTGGTATCGCTCAAACACCTTGTAGAAGAAGCGCTTTCCTTTGCCCTACTGGGTTCAAATGTCAAAGGAATCGTTGACATACCTGATTCCATCCATGCCCTCGAAGCCGACGAAGGCCAGATGACCCAGGTTTTTCATAACATCATCATCAACGCCACGCAGGCGATGCCGGGAGGAGGCGTGCTGAAAGTCTCCGCCCGAAATGAACTACTGAACGAAAAGAATGCATTTTCACTTCCCCCAGGCCCCTATCTCCAACTGACATTTATCGATCAGGGATGCGGAATACCCACAGATGATCTTAAAAAGATCTTTGACCCCTACTTCACGACCAAATCGACCGGCACCGGTATGGGACTCTCATCGGTCCACTCGATCGTACACAGGCATGGCGGCCATATTCAAGCAGCTTCCACTGTTGGCAATGGAACGACCTTTACAATCCACCTGCCATCAATCGGAAAAGCCTCTGCACATTACCAGGAAGAAACCTCCGGACAGCCGGTGGACAAGCATATAGGCGGGTCAATTCTCGTCATGGATGACGAAGAAATGATCATTAAAATTGCATCGTCGATGCTCGCCTATCTTGGATATGTCGTGACAACATGTTCAAACGGAGAAGAAACGATTGATCACTATAAGGCGTCGATGGACTCCGATACTCCATTTCTGGCAGTTATAATGGACCTGATCATTCCCGGAGGAGTGGGAGGCAAGCAGGCAGCTGAGCAGATCCTCTCTCAGTTCCCTAACGCCTGCTTGATTGTGTCAAGTGGTTATTCGAACGACCCTATCATGTCAAATTATCGTGATTACGGATTTAGCGGGGCCATCGCCAAGCCTTATAATATTCAGAAGTTCCAGGAAGTGCTCGACAACGCCCTTAGGCATTGCGAGAGTGGGTCGGACTTGACTTAATGATATTTCGAATGCCAATAAAATGCCGGAATTTTAGTGAATGGGCTTGAAAGCTCTTCCAAGGGATTGCTGACATTTATTTATGATCAGAGCTGGCTTGGCCATGATGAGCGCAGATCTATTTCTCTTTCTCTCCCTCTCAGTTCACAAAAGTATTCGGGCATCCTGGTTTATCAAGGGGCCTGGTGCCGGCCATCAAGAGCGACTCCAACAAGTCATATATTTAAACTGCCCATTGGTGAGCTTGGCCACACCGGAGTTGACCTGCGGGAGAGCGTTGAGAATGAATGGCTCTGCCAGAGGCTGCTGGAAACATTTGGTGTGCCAATGGCAAAAGTCGATATTGCCCGGTTCGGTGAACAGAAGGTGCTGGTGGTTGAGAGATTCGACAGGCGTTGGTCCACAGACGGGAGGTGGTTGATGCGATTGCCGCAGGAGGATATGTGCCAGGCAACTGGAACGGCGGGTGGTCAAAAATATGAGGCTGAAGGTGGCCCGGGTATGAGACCTGTCATGGGTATCCTGTTAGGTTCGGCAAGTAGTCAGGAAGACAGGGAACTCTTTATGAAATCGCAACTGCTGTTTTGGATGCTTGGCGGGATTGATGGTCATGCAAAAAATTTCAGCATCTTTCACCTTCGTGGTGGGCTGTATCGAATGACCCCCTTGTACGACGTCATTTCAATATACCCCGTGGTTAGTGCAAAACAGATTGATATTCAACGGGTCAAGATGGCCATGGCAGTTCTGGGTAACAACAGACATTACCGCTGGGACCGCATTGTCAGAAGACACTGGTTGGAAACTGCTAGAAAATGTCGTTTTGACCCAATCAGTATGGAGTTAATACTACAGGAGTGCTGTGATATCGTGGGTGACTGTATTATGACAGTAAAAGATATGATCCCTAAAGGTTTTCCAGACCATATAGCCGGTGCAATTTTTACAGGTCTTATGAGGGCGAGAGAGAGACTAGTGAAGGGATAACTGACTCATCTTGTATTCGGGTGGGAACTCTCCATGTTCGAAGCGCAGAAATCTCAGTGCGTGTGGGTACTTAACGGGGCGGATTTGAGTTACATGGGAATTGGATGATGGGATTGTCAATTTCAGCTTTGATAGTCGGTCTTGTTCTTCTGGTATGGAGCGCGGACCGTTTTGTGGAAGGTTCAGCCTCCACCGCAAGATATTTCGGCATGCCGCCGCTGCTAATAGGTATGGTAGTCGTTGGATTCGGGACTTCCGCACCGGAAATGGTGGTTTCTGCGTTGGCTGCTTTTGACGGCAGTCCGGGAATCGCTCTTGGTAACGCATACGGCTCAAATATTGCCAACATAGCCCTGATACTGGGCGTGACTGCTCTGATAAGCCCGATCATGGTACATTCGAGGGTATTGCGCAAGGAACTGCCCATACTGGCGCTTGTGACCCTTCTTTCCATCGTATTGATTGCAGACCTTGATATAACCAGGCTCGATGCTGTTATTCTGCTGCTGGTATTCGGCGGCTTGATGGCATGGACCATTTACCAGGGATTGAGACGAAAGACCGATTCTCTTGCAGAAGAGGTTGAAGTGGCAACGGCTGAAAAAGTGATGCCGCTTAACCGAGCAGTTTTCTGGCTGGTGGTCGGGTTGCTGATGCTTATTGCCAGCTCGCGAATTCTGGTGTGGGGTGCTGTTGAAATTGCACAGGTTTTTGGGGTGAGCGACATGATCATTGGTTTGACGATTGTGGCTGTAGGTACCTCTTTACCGGAACTGGCATCGTCCGTTATTGCGGCCCGAAAGGGTGAACATGATATCGCTCTGGGCAACGTGATCGGTTCCAATCTGTTCAACACACTGGCCGTTGTCGGTATAGCCGGGACGATTCATCCTTTGGCGGTCGAGCCTGAAACGCTCTCCCGTGATATTGTCGTCATGGGGGCTTTGACTGTTTCACTTTTCCTGATCGGCTATGGATTCAGGGGCCGGCAGGGACGCGTAAATCGACTTGAGGGAGCGGCTCTGTTGCTGGTTTATGCAGGATATACAGCATGGCTGATCAGCACGGTATTACATATTCAGACATGAGTTGTAACGCACACCGCCGGGTTATGTGCAAAAATATATTTAAGAAAATGCGCTTGATTTATCTTCCGCAAGTCTTTATTTTAGGATGTAGGTCTAAGTTAAAATAAAGACTAATCTTATTTTAGGATCGAAGCAGGCAGGATGAAACGAGAACTCCAAGGCAGATACGTGCCCATATCGACGGTGGGTGAGACGGCGAAAGCCTTTGTGCCCGCACCGCTGCCGCCGCTGCCGCCCATTGATTGGACGCCGGAACTGCTCAGCAAGTTCGACCAGGCGCTGCTGTCACTCGGCCGGTTGGACAGCGTCTCGACCATGCTACCCGATACCTCTCTGTTCCTCTACATGTACGTTCGCAAGGAAGCGGTACTTTCCTCTATGATCGAGGGAACCCAGTCGTCGCTTTCGGACCTGCTGCTGTTCGAGTTGGATCAGGAGCCGGGCGTCCCGTTGGATGACGTTTGGGAGGTCAGCAATTATGTCGCGGCTCTCGATCACGGCCTGGGCCGGCTAAAGGAAGGTCTGCCGCTTTCACTCCGGCTGCTCCGTGAGATCCACGCAGTGCTATTGACCAAGGGCCGTGGAAACAATCAAAGCCCGGGTGCGTTCCGGCGCAGCCAGAATTGGATCGGTGGCACCAGGCCGGGCAACGCGGCATTTGTTCCGCCTCCGGCTGAAGAGGTGCTGGAGTGTATGAGCAAGCTCGAGTTCTTCGTCCATGATAAGCCGGAGCCGACCCCGGTATTACTCAAGGCGGCGCTGGCCCATGTGCAGTTCGAAACCATCCACCCGTTTCTCGACGGTAACGGCCGTCTTGGTCGTTTGCTGATCACGCTGCTGTTGTGCGAGCAGAAGGTGTTGCGGGAGCCGATGCTCTATCTCAGCCTCTACTTCAAAACGCACCGGCAATATTACTACGAACTGCTCAACAGCGTACGCCTGACCGGCGACTGGGAAGCCTGGCTCGATTTTTTTGCCGAAGCAGTCATTGTTACTGCCACCCAGGCGGTCGAAACGGCACAACAGCTTCTGGAACTGTCGAACCTGGACCGTGACAAAATCAGAGGTCTCGGGCGAGCGGCGGCATCGACCCTGCAAGTCCACCGAGCGTTGATGGAGCACCCTATCGCCACCTCGGGCTCGTTGGTGGAGAAGACCGGCATTACCCCGGCCACTGTCAACAAGGCACTCGGTCATCTGGAGCAGCTCGGCATCGTCAAGAAACTAATCGAACGGAAACGCAACCGCCTTTTCAGCTATGCAGGCTATATTGAGATTATGAGTCGCGGCACGGAACAGCCAAGTTGGTAAGCCGGTTTGAGTAATTCTCGAAGGTGATTATTCATGAAAATACGTAAGCTTACTCCAGATAGTTATGCAAAGGCTTCTGCGCTGCTGCGCCAGGCTTTTCCACGCAGCAGATATGAGGTTCAGCTATTTGAAAAACTGCATGGCAACGGCAGGGAGGTGTATGAGTGGGTGTGCATTCATCGCAACTCGGTTATCGCCTATATTGCCTTTACAAAAGCCTTTGAGAAGAAGAAAGTCTGCGGATTGCACCTGGGACCGCTGGCTGTGCATCCGTCGATGCAGAATAAGGGGATAGGATCGGAGTTGGTTGAATTTGCATTACGACAGGAAATTATAAAGGGTAATACCATTTATGTCCTGGGTGATCCCAGATTTTATCAAAGGTTTGGGTTTGAGCGCTGTACTACGCCTATCTGCCCCTTTGATAAAAACAACGCTCACTTTTTGAGTATACGAAACAATGCATCACACCGGTTTACTGTTGGATATGAGCCTGAATTTAATTTTAAAAATTAACAACTCCCGTGAAACCAACTCAGCTGAGCTGAGCACGGAAACAGTTCGTCGATGTTCATACCAACCTGCTGTATCAGAAGATGTCTTCAGTAGCACATTATCTTATAACAATGTCTTTATTAGAGACATGTGTATATATGAGACACAAATTTGCTCGCGCACTGTTTTTTTTTGTAAAAGTTGCAATGTAGAGAGTGTATGTGTTTTGATATGAAACAAATCTCTCATGATTATCTCTATTGATTATTACCCATTTTTATTTAAACAGGGTTAATAAAACTTACTAAAGCCCACCTCTTTTAGTCAGAAAATCCAAGTATAACAAATATATATCTATTCTTGTCGCATTTTTCTTGCGGCATTAATGTACTCGAAAACTCACTTGGAATAATATTATTTTGCCTGGCACATATCTCGCAACATCGGCCGTGAAGTGTAATTAATGCCTACACATGATAACAAAATGTGTGAGTGATCACCTTCAGCGTAACCAGCCAGTTTCAGCCTATTCAGTTTTACTATATGGAGAGAATTTGGTGGCTTCAGCAGACGTAGCTATTATCGGCGGTGGTATCAGTGGCGCGGCGGCAGGCCTCGGTTTGGTTGAGGAAGGTGCCGGCAAGGTTCTCATTTTTGATGAACAGCTTCCTTCGCAGCGCTTATCGCGGGGCAATTTTGGATTGACCTGGTTCATGTGTAAAGGCGCCAACAATCCTGTTTATGCCAAATGGTGCCGTATGGCGACACGGCAATGGCCGGAGTTCGCGCATAGATTAGAAAAAGAAACAGGATACAACCTGGAGCTTGAATGGACCGGAGGGGCTATTCAGGCTTTTGGTGATGAACAGTACCAAAGCTACGCCCAGTCCATAGAGACCCTCAAAAAGGTGTGCGCTGAGGAAGGCCTTGACTATCCGGTGAGGATGCTTTCCAGAGAGGAATTTGCTGATATGGTGCCGGACATAAAGGTCGGTAATGATGTCACCGGAGTCATGTATACGGCTGATCAGGGACATATCAATCCTTTAAAGCTTCTCGCGGCGGTGCGCTGCGCCTATCAACAGAAAGGTGGACTCTATTATGGAGCCCATAATGTAGCCGAAATTGTCCCGGAAGAAGGAGGTGCCATAACGGTAAAGACCAACAAAGGGTCCTATAGTTGCGGTAAGGTAGTGATTGCAGCGGGGCATGGTTCGCAGCGGCTTCTGACACCTTTGCGGCAAAAACTGCACATTTATCCGCAGCGAGGTCAATTGATGGTGAGCGAGCGCTATAAGCGGGTATTAAAAATTCCCGTACTCTGCACTCGACAGACTCCCGACGGCACATTTATTATTGGATTTTCCACTGAAGACTTTGCACACGACTGCCGGGTAACTCTATCCGGTATGAAAAATCTGGCAAGCAATGCCATTCGGCTTTTTCCGATACTGGCGAAACTCAACTGGGTGCGTTCCTGGGGAGCTATCAGGGTAATGACCCCGGATGGTGCCCCGATCTACAGCAGACTTCCCGAGCACAGCAATATTAGCATGTTGGCTCTGCATAGTGCAGTTTCGCTGGCACCACTGACAACAAGCACCATTGCACCTTGGATTCTCGGCAAAAGTGAAGCATCTCAAATAGCACATTTCAGCAACGAGCGATTCAATGTTTAGACAACAGGATAATCAGACCGTCGTAAACCATGTATCCGTCATTCTCGATGGTGAGAAGAAAGACCTGCAGGGTGGCGTGAGTGTTGCCGCAGCTTTGTTGGCAATTGGTGAAATTACTTCCCGAATCTCACCTTCTTCTCACAAACAGTGCTCGCCGCATTGTCTCATGGGGGTTTGCTATGAGTGTTTGATGGAAATAGATGGAGTGCAGCGGCAGGCCTGTATCGTGGAGGTTGAGGAAGGGATGGTTATCAATCGACGGCTGCAAGAACAGGAAGGGGGTGGCGATGAGTCGCTATTATGATGTTATAGTTGTAGGTACCGGTCCTGCCGGACTTGCTGCAGGCAGCAGCCTTGCCGAAATGGGAATACGGGTATTGACCCTTGACGAGCAGCATAGAGTTGGTGGCCAGATTTACAGAAAAGTAGAAACCGCCTCCGATTCAACTCTGCGGATCATGGGTGAGGACTATAGCAGAGGACTGAATCTAGCCGAGCGTTTTCATAACAGCGGGGCGGAGTACGAAGGTGGTGCCACCGTCTGGAATGTTGAAAGTGATGGCCGGGTCGCCTATTCAAGAAATGGAAAATCTCAGGAAGTGCAGGCCGGCTATGTAATAATTGCAACAGGTGCCATGGAGCGCCCTGTGCCCCTGCCGGGCTGGACTTTACCAGGTGTAATGGGGGCGGGAGCCGCCAATAATCTGGCCAAGGAGGCAAATCTTATCCCTGCAGGCCCGGCAGTATTGGCGGGAAGCGGACCGTTGCTGCTACTTGAGGCGAGCCTCCTGATAAAAAAAGGAGTTCGTATTTCAGCCATACTCGAAACCACTGCTAAAACACCTTCTGTTAAACTACTGCCGCCCGTGGTATCGGCATTACGCCGTGCAGACTTTCTTTTTAAGGGTCTGCAGATGCTTAGGGATATAAGGAAAGCAGGTATCCCTCACTACAAAGGAGTCACCGAGATTTGCGCTCTCGGCGAAGATAGAGTTGACTCTGTGGAGGCAACCGTTAACGGCAGCAAAAAAGCATTTCCTGCAAATTTACTACTCCTTCATTTTGGCGTAATTCCAAATGTTCATATTTTCAGACTGTTGGGCTGTGCCATGCAATGGAACAGTGAACAGCGTTACTGGTATCCCATCTGTGACAGATGGGGCCGAACCAACTTTGAGAGGATTTTTGCAGCAGGAGATGGCGCCGGCGTCAGAGGTGCCTTGGCCGCGGAGTACAGGGGAGAAATTGCAGGTCTGGAAATTGCCAGGTGTCTTGGCCTTCTGCCTGCGTATGAACGTGATGCTCTGGCCGCACCCATATTGACGGCCATGAATCGCGATGCCCTGCCAAGACCGTTTATCGATGCAATGTATGCTCCTGAAATTAAAGGAAAATATTTTAAAGATGAAACAGTACTGTGTCGCTGCGAGAATATAAAGGTAGCAGATGTACGCAAGGTTGTGAAGGAGGGCGTGAGAGAAGTCAATGAAGTGAAAATAATTACCCGCTGCGGTATGGGACCATGTCAGGGCCGAATGTGCGGACCCGCCCTTGCTGAAATTGTTGCAGCTGAGGTGGATGCATCTCCCGAACAGGTCGGAATGCTCACAGTGCGACCTCCTCTAAAACTTGTTCCCTTGGGGGAAATTGCGGAAATGGAGATAGAAAATGCTTCCCAAGGGCAGGCGGATATATTTAAGAACATGAAAAAATAATTACCGGAGCAGGAGTAAATTATGTTTGATATCAGTAGAATGGAAACAACAGAGCGCATGAGCAAGGTTGTCAGGCATAACAGTGCAATATATCTCTGCGGACAGGTTGCTGATAACAGCGAGGAGGCTATCGGACCTCAGACAGAAAATATGCTTGCCAAGGTTGATGCTCTGCTGAAGCTTGCCGGAAGTAATAGAAAGCATATGCTGTCGGCCACAATTTATTTGCGGGACATGAAAGATTTTGCCGCCATGAACAGTGTCTGGGACAACTGGGTGCCGGAAGGATTTGCTCCGGCCAGGGCCTGTGTCGAGGCAAGAATGGCTCGCCCTGATCTTCTCGTTGAGATCTCGGTCATTGCTGCCGCCTGCTCGGTTAAGGAGTAAAGGTATCTGATAGGGGACGGAGGTTGATTACCAGGAACAAGGGGTGATCAAAAAGCGAGCATCATAGCCGACAAAGGAGGGATGAGTGGAGCGGTTTTTCAAATATACACTGACGATATTGATTAGTACAGTTGCCGCAATGGAATTTTACCAGGTCATCATGCGCTACATTTTCGAAATCCCGGTAATGGGCCTGGATGAGGTGCTGGTATATCCGACCCTCTGGCTTTATTTTCTAGGAAGTGTCAACGCATCCCGTGAAGATACCCAGATAAAGGCCAATGTACTTGACGTCTTTCTCAAGACCGATCGGGCAAAGCTGACCGTCCGGGTAGTTGCCGATGTGATGAGTGTTGTCGTTTCCTGCTGGCTTACCTATTGGGCTTGGGAATATTTTCGCTATGCCTTGCGTGTCTGGAAAGAGAGCCCAACCCTCTATGTTCCAACCTTCTATGCAGAATGTTCAGTTTTTATAGGCCTTGTCTTGATGACGATGTATGCGGTGGCATACCTGGTAAAAAATATCCGTAAACTTTTAGCCGGCCGTCAAGCTGAGCAAGGAGCATAACCATGGAAATAGTCACTCTTTCACTTATCTCCCTGGGGGTGCTCGTTGTACTACTTAGCTTTGGAGTACCGTTACCTTTTTGTTTCGGTGGAGCGCTAATGGTTATGTGTACCTTGGGCGGGGGTACCATGAGAGGGACAATGGTCTGGGGTTTTACCCAGCTTGCCAATCCAGTCCTTCTCTGTATTCCGCTTTTTGTCTTTGCCGGATCAATTATGAGCGAGAGCGGTATTGCCGCCAGTCTGCTCCGTTTTGTCAACATATTCGTCGGCAGGATTCGCGGTGGTCTAGGTATCGTTGCCACAGTAAGCTGCGCCATCATTGGTGCCATTTCGGGGAGCGGTCTGACAGGTGTCGCTGCCACCGGCCCTCTGCTTATCCCGGAGATGACTGAAAAAGGTTATCCTCGCGGTTACGCCACGGCATTAGTGGCAAATTCCTCGATACTTGGCCTCCTTATTCCTCCCAGTGTTACCATGATTATCTATGGATGGGTCACGGATACCTCCATTCTTGCCTGTTTTCTTGCAACTCTTGGTCCCGGTTTATTAATTACCGGACTCTTTTGCGTAGTTAACATGGTCATGGCAAGAAAATTCCCCCTGGTAATCGATCCGCCTATGACTCCGGGAGAAACTGTCAGGGAAGGAGTGAAGCGCACCTCGCGAGCCATACCGGCCCTGGTCATGCCGGTTATCATTCTGGGTGGTATCTATGGCGGCATAATGACCCCTACCGAGGCGGCGGCCGTAGCGGTGATATATGCACTTCCCGTTGGTTTCCTGATCTATAAGGGACTGACGATGCAGTCATTCATGAGGGCGGCAAAAGGCTCTGCAACGGCAGTTGGGGCCATCATGGTAATGATTATCTTCAGCCTGATGCTGAGTCAGATATTTGTTATGGAGGATGTTCCTCAAGCCTTGGTAGAAGGTGTTTTTACAATAACTCAGAATAAAATATTACTCCTTATCCTGATCAACTTCCTCCTGTTCTTTGTCGGCATGATTGTAAATGATGTGACGGCAATTATCCTTATCGCTCCACTGCTGCTTCCTTTGATGGAAGCAATAGGTGTCAGTCCTGTGCAGTTCGCCGCCATCATGGGCGTCAATACCGCCATGGGAGGAGTCACACCACCGTATGCATCCATTCTTTATCTGGGCATGCGTATTGGCAAGGTTGAATTTTCTCAAATTATTAAACCGGCAATGATTCTTATTGTGTTCGGCTATGTTCCTGTAGTGTTCCTAACGTCTTTATGGCCGAGTCTTTCTCTCTTCTTTCCGAGTCTTTTCGGATATTAAGACTTTCGGCTACTGATTAAAAATCAACAAAGGGGCTATTTCAAATGAAAAAACGTAATAGATTCAGTTTAGCGGTGATAGTCATTGCCGCGGTATTGGTAACCGGTGTGGTCCAGGCCAAGACATTGAAAATATCTCATGTGCGTCCTCAGGATACGGCTATTGACAAAGATCTTCGCTGGTTTTCGGAAAAGCTGGCCGAGACAAGCGACGGTAAGATAAAAACAAAAATATACCCGGCAAGCTCATTGGGAGACTATACCGTCGTGCAGGAGCGGGTCGGAATGGGTGCTGTTGATATGGCCTGCCAACCTCCCGCTTCTGCCGCCGATAAACGTTTTCAAGTGGTCTATTTCCCGTACATGGTGAAAAATTGGGAACAGGCCAAAAAGAACTATGCAGTGGGGGCGCCCTTGCGCAAGGTGGTGAGCGATCTTTATGCAAAACAGAATATCCAGCTGCTCGCTGCCTGGCCCGTGTACTTTGGCGGCATCGCTTTGAATCGAGAACCTGTATCCCCAGGTGATCCGGATGTTGCCAAGGGTATCAAGCTTCGTGTCCCTCCGATGAAGACATTTCAGCTCCTCGCTGACAATACTGGCTACATGGGGACGCCAATACCCTTTTCCGATGCCTTTACTGCTGTTCAGACAGGCGTTGTCGACGGGGTAATCGGCTCTGGCGCCGAGGGCTACTACTCTTCTTTCAGGGATGTCACTAAATACTACATACCTCAAAACACTCATTTTGAGGTGTGGTACCTCATTATCAATAAGGAATATTATGACGGCTTGCCGGAAGACCAGAAAAAGCAGTTAACCGAAACGGCCGGTCAATTTGAAAACCGCCGCTGGGATACAGCGGAAGCAGATCAGGCTGCAAACGAGAAACGGCTTGCCGATTATGGTACAACAATTGTATCCATCACCGATTCTGAAATTGCCGCAATTGCAGACAAGATTCAGAAGAATGTCTGGCCTGAAGTATTAGACGATGTAGGTAAAGAATGGGGGCAAGGTGTCATTGATTCGATAGTTGAATAAACAGGATCTTAGTGAGATATCATCCCGCTTAGTGGACAACATTTCCCGGCAGAGAACTCTGCCGGGGATACAAGCTGCACGGAAAAGAAGAGGAGAAGGCCATGAGAAAGCTGCTGGAAATCAAAATTCTTTGCGGTGTTATACTTTGCTTTCTTCTGCAGGCAAATGTTAATGCCCAATCAGGAAATATATGGAAGATTGGGCATACCAGAACGGCAGGATCGGCGGTTGATGTCGATATTCAAAAATTCACCAAAAATATCGATGAGTATACTCAAGGAAAGATCCATTTTGAGGTTTACGAGGCAAACAAGCTCGGAGATTACTCTGTGGTCCAGGAGAGAGTTTCTCTAGGCGAAGTCGAAATGTATCTCGGCCCCTTTGGCACAGCCGTTGATAAAAGGCTGGTCCTTGCGTTTGTACCTTTTCTTGTTGAAGATTGGGATAAAGCTGAGCAGGTATACTCGCCTGGAAGTCCACTTCTGAAGCATATGGAATTATTTCTCAGACAACAGAACATCAAAATCCTGGGCGGTTATCCCGTCTATTTTGGCGGCCTTGCCTTGACTGAGAAACCTCAGGCTCCTGGTGATCCTGAAGTAAATAAAAAGATGATCGTCAGGATTCCCCCAATACGCAGTTTTGAACTGACAGCTCGGGAACTTGGCTATACTCCTTATCCGATTACCTGGATGTATGCACGGATGGGGCTGAAAACCGGGATGGTTAACGGTATAATCGGAGGCGGTGCTGAAGGGTATCATGGGCTTCCTGCCATTCGATATTATCTGCCTGTCAAAGATCATTTTGAATACTGGTTTATTTATATGAACCTGGATCTCTGGGAAGAACTCTCTCCACAAGACCAGCAAGCTATCAGCAGGGCTGCCGAAGAAATGGAGGCAGAGCGCTATCGGTATGCAGAAGATAATGAAAAGAAAAGCATTGTCGAGCTTCGTCGAAGCGGCATAGAGGTATTGGAAATAGAAGAAAAAGAGCTAGACGCCCTGCGTCGTAAGATAAGGCATACGGTATGGCCAATTCTTCGGGAGGATATCGGTCCAGCTTTTGATGAAGTTGTGCGTTTTTTAGGAAGTAGTGAATAGATTTACTGAATCTATAGACTTGTTTCTGTCAGCCCATACTCCTGAACCTTGCGGTAAAGGGTGGCTCGAGAAATACCTAAGCTCTTGGATGTCCTCACCATATTCCCTTTGCTTTCCCTAAGTGTGGTGTAAATCAATTCCCGTTCCATTTCACGAATGGTCCCCGGCTTGGCCTTGAGGGTATTTGCAGATTTTACCTTAATGCCAAGATGGGCAGCTTGTAGTTTTCCATTATCGCAGAGATGTAAGGCTCTTTGAATTGTGTTTTCCAATTCCCGCACATTGCCGGGCCAGTCGTATTTAACTAATTTATCGAGTGCTGCGGAGCTGAGCGGGGTGCCCGGGGCATAGCGTTTGATGAAATGAAGAGCCAGCGCTTCAATATCTTCGGCACCTCTCTCGCGAAGAGGAGGTAATATTATTTCAATAATATTCAAGCGATAAAAAAGATCTCTGCGGAATACATTGAGTGCGATAGCCTTTTGCAAGTCAACATGTGTAGCGGCGATAATCCTGGCGTCGGTTCTGGTAACCTTGCCGGCACCAATTCGCTCTACTTCTCCGGTCTGCAGGACGCGAAGAAGTTTGACCTGCATATCATGTGGCATGTCGCCGATCTCATCGAGAAGAATGGTACCGCCGTCCGCCAATTCGAACTTACCTGGCCTTCCATTTTTCGAGGCACCGGTGAATGCTCCGTCAACGTACCCAAAAAGCTCGCTCTCCAAAAGCTCGTTAGGTATTGCGCCGCAGTTTATTGGGATGAACGACTGGCTGCGGCGCTTGCTGCCATTGTGGATAGCTTGAGCAAAAAGCTCTTTACCTGTACCGGTTTCTCCTAGAAGAAGCACTGTAGATGATGACTGCGAAGCTCGAATGGCAAGATCGATTGCTTTTTTAAAAGGTTTTGAATTACCGATTAAGAGATTAAAAGTAAAAAAGGGTTCTGTTCCTGAAATTCTGTCGACCAGTTTTTTGATATCCTTAAATTCTTCAAAAACCATAACTGCCCCAAGGAGATCGTTGTTTTGAGAGACGACAGGCTTGGCGGAATAGTAAAAATGTATGTCTTGCTCGTCTATTTGAAGATAGGCTTCACGTTCCTTCCACTTTTCCGGGTGGAGGTGAATATCATCGAGGTTGAGGTTCAAACCTCGCAAGATCGAAGCCGGTTTACCATCGAGGTGCTGCTGCTTCAATATGTGTTTACCTTTCCGGTTAGTCTTCCAGATTCGCATTTCCTTATCAAGCGTAAGAATACCTGTTTCTGCAGATTCAATAACTCTGTCGAGAAAACCGCTATATAGCGACATTTCCCGATTTCGTCGTAGCAGGCGCATATGTTTTTCGATGGAACGGGCAGCCATTGTAATCATGATGAGAGTGTGGGGATGGATTAAGCTGCTGTCGCCTGAGACCACCAGCACCCCCTCAAGGCTGCCCTGTTTACCGAAAATAGGTGCGGCGGAACTTGAAAAACCATGTGCACGTACACAATAATGATCCTTGTCGTTAAGCTGGATGGGAAATTGTCTTTTCAAGCAGATGCTTATAGCAGAAGTGCCGACGTCTTTTTCCGTCCAGCGGTATCCTGGTGAACAGTTTCTCTCCGCAAAAACCACCTTTATCGCCTCGCTCCCAGCTAAGTGTAGAATATATCCATCATTTTTAACATAGGCTACCATGAAGTCATCAGGAGAGAGCAGCTCATAAAACTCCTCTATGTGCGCGATGACCACGTCAAGGAGATCTCTATTCCTCTCTCTCTTGTCTTCAAGTTCAGTGGGAGACAATTTTACCTGTTTCTCATTGCGCTCTTGACGGCAAACACCATATTTCTGAGAACGCTTATGGGAGGCAAGAATTTCTTGTCGCATCATTTTGTTACTTGGTATTATTTTCTGGGCTGCTTGATGTTCCATGTTGCACCCTTCTATAGGGAGGAGGTTGCAGGAAAGGACTTTCGCTAAACTTGTGTGTAATATTGAAACACTTTTATCCTAACAGAAAAGCAAAAAAGATCAACATAATATGAAAGAAGATGGGTGTATCAATATGAGATTGTTTTTCTTTGATATAACTACTTTATTCCGTCCGGATTCACTTCACGGTCCATCTTGCGAAACAGTAAATTGCGAATTATTTTAATACATAGCCTTCATCGGAAGATTTTTCTTTATCGGCACCCATCAACATTATCCGCAAAGAGGCGCTGAGATTACTGCTGGGACACTGAGATAATTAAAATTGATGCATTCAGGTTCTACTCATTCTATTTCCATTTATAGCACACACGAAATTCATTCTCGAAGAAGTCCTGACGCTCATTGAAACGCCTTTTAAGATTTTCACACGGCTGAACAAGATAAGGGAAATACTCGATCAGCCCTGAGACCGCACTGAAACAGAACACTTCAATATTGATAATCCTTCCGTGAGGGGGTAGTTTGATGATAAAAGAACTGCCAAATCACTTCAGCTAACTATCATGAAAATGACTCTACTATCTGCAGATTTTTCCAGCCCCGCTCTGGGTCTAGGCTGTTGGGGTATGTCCGATGCCTACGGTCCGGCCGATGAAAAGGAATCAATGGCCACAATTGAAGCTGCTCTGGCCGCAGGTCTCCGCCATTTTGATACCGCCGACGTGTATGGTGACGGCCATAATGAAACTTTGCTGAGCAAAGCCCTGGCAGGTCGTCGGCAGGATGTTTTTCTGGCGACGAAATTCGGTTTTGTCGGGGATGAGCATGGGCAGGTTCGGGTTGACGGCCGTCCGCAGCGGGTCAAGACCGCCTGCGAAAGCAGTTTGCGCCGGCTTGGAACTGAAGTGATCGACCTTTACTACCTGCATCGGCGCGATGAACGGGTGCCTATTGAAGAGACGGTAGGCGCCATGGCAGATCTCGTTCGCCAGGGGAAAGTCAGGTATCTCGGTCTTTCCGAAGTCTCGGCCGAAACTCTCCGCCGGGCCTCGACCATTCATCCGATAGCCGCCGTTCAGTCGGAATATAGTCTGTTCACCAGAGATCCGGAAAAAACCGTGCTTCCCGCCTGCCGCGAACTCGGCACGGCTCTGGTAGCCTTTTCCCCGCTTGGCCGTGGCCTGCTGAGCGGCAAGGTGAAATCTCGGCAGGAACTTGCCGATGGGGACTATCGCCGGAATATGCCACGCTTTGCCGATGATAATCTGGAGGAAAACCTTGCGCTGGTCAAGGCACTGGAAAACATGGCGCTGGAAAAGAACGCCACCGCCGCACAGGTCGCACTTGCGTGGCTGCTGAACCAAGGGCCGGACATTCTGCCCATTCCGGGCATGAAGCGGCTGAAACATCTGCAGGAGAACCTTGGCGCGCTGAACATCAAGCTCTCGACCGACGATCTTTCCAGGCTTTCCACCCTCAGTGAAGCCGTCCAGGGGCAAAGGCATAATCCCCAAAACCTGAAATTCATTGATTCCTGATAAGCGCAAAGTTATTCCAATTCTCTCATGCTTCCTCTCGAATATTCCAGGCTCAGTCTTTTTTTAGGGATCATATGTGCTAGGTGTGGTTGATCCAAAAAGCGATCGAAAATTTATGGTTTAGTTATTTCAATCAAACCTGCAATGAATTGCCAATACTCCTTAAGAGCATCTGGAAATAAATTGTTCAGCAAAAAAGATTAATAAACAGCATGATAGTAGGTCAATTGCTTCGGTCGCCTTAAAGGAAAATGCAACTTTAGCAACTTTGACTGAATGTTAATATTGCTTGACAAGCAAAATAACCTCTGGCATATATTGGTCCAACCAGGGCCATTTATTGACCATAAAGTAAAATTGGTTGGACCAGTGGCTCGTGCCAAGCTATATTTAAAAAGCGATTGAGAGGGAAAAATAACAGCCTTGAAAGCACATCAAAAAGTTGTCGAGCAAATAAAGAAATTGATCGAGGAAAAGGGACTCACTGAAGGCGAGCAACTACCTTCGGAAAGGGATCTGTCGCAGGCTTTGAAGGTTTCCCGGCACACTGTACGGGAAGCAGTCAGGAGGCTTGAGCAGCAGGAAATCCTGCAGACGAGACCGGGGAGCGGCACCTTTGTTTATAAAAATATTCAGCACGATTTTGTTTTGAACAGCCTTGCCAATATCGTCCTCCATCAGGACAACGAAGTTAAGGATGTCATGGAATTCAGGATGATGGTTGAGCCTCAAGTGGTGCGGCTCGCGGCGCAGAACGCCACAAAAGGTGATATTCTCTATCTGGAGGAAACCCTGCATCGCCAGAACTCTGCCGCAGACAGTCCCGAGTCTTCTCGTTATGATAGTGAATATCATCTTGGTATCGCCCGTGCTACAGGCAACATGGTTCTGCTCGCGGTTATCATGAACTTGAATGATATAGTCAATAAATACAGGGAAGGGATCTATTATTCCAAAGAACGCGCAAGCTGTTCATACGTCGGCCACTTAAAAATTCTAGATGCAATCAGAGCCAAGGATCAGGATGAAGCTGAGAAGACCATGAAAGAACATCTGACAAGTATCGCCAACGAGATTTTAAATCAGGAATTGAACTGATCAGGGCGTAGGAGACCACTTGCCGGCGGATCATTAGGCATATTCTAAATAACTCGAAAATTGGAGACAGGAGTATCCGGAATGGTAATAAGTTTGGTGATAAGTCTGTTGATTGCTCTATTGAGCGTTTTCTTTTTGATATTGGCCAGGAATCTGCCTCATCTTTCCTCGGTTGATCCGGCAGGACCCGCCCTTTTTCCGGTAGCTGTAGCCTGCATTGCTGTTTTTGCGGTTTCTTTGGATTTACTCATCGGGATAGTAAAGAATAACAGTTTTTTCAAAAATGCCGGCGCTGAATTCCTCTCTTGCTTTTCTGACAAACATATCGCGACAACGCTGAGGCTGGCGCTGGTAATGGTTCTGAGTGCAATATATCCCTATTTTATCATTAAAATTGGCTTTATAGCCGCGACTGCAGGATACATGTTTATCCTCATGAAGATTTTCAAGCTTCCTGTCCTATCTTCAGCCGCCATTTCTATTCTGGTGGCCTTTCTTCTTAATTTTACCTTTGTTCATTTACTCCAGGCCACGGTTCCGGAAGGGGAATGGCTTTATTCTCTGGGTTTCCTGTCATGAAACAGGAGCAGCGCACAAAAATCCTCCTGCTTCTTACCCTCAAGCGGCATGTCGGTATATCAATTTATTATAAATAAATAATTAAGGAGATTTGCTTTGATCGAAAGTGCAACATGGGCTGCCCTGTATTTATTTGATCCAGTTCATTTGGCTTTGCTGGCAGGAGCTGTGATTATGGGAATTGTAGTAGGATCAGCACCAGGCCTTACGTCAACCATGGCCATAGGACTCCTGCTTCCTTTGACTTTCGGCGTAGATAAGTATATCTCATTTATTCTGATGCTGGGGATTTACTGTGGTGCAATATATGGCGGATCAATTACGGCTATTTTATTTAATATACCAGGGACTCCAACTGCTGCAGTTACAGCACTTGATGGTTATCCTCTGGCAAAAAAGGGAGAGGGGGGAAAAGCGCTGGGGGTGGCTACCCTGTCTTCGACTCTGGGAGGATTGTTCAGTTGTCTGGTCCTGGTGACCCTGTCGACTCACCTGGCCAAAATTGCAGTGGCTTTTGGTTCAGCCGAGTATCTCACGCTCACCATTTTTGCTCTTTGTGTAGTTTTTTCTCTTGCTTCAAAATCTATTCTTAAAGGACTTGCCTCTACCGCTCTTGGTCTCATGCTCGGCTGTATCGGCATGGACCCGATTGCCCAGTCGCCGCGTTTCACTTTTGGGCTTTTTGAGCTTATGGTCGGTATTCCCCTGGTCCCGGCTACCATAGGCATGTTCTGTGTGGCCGAAGCGTTCCGAATTGCAGAGCAGCCTGAGCTGAAAATACAGAAACAGCTTGCTCTTTCAGGCATTAGCAGTGCCTTAAAACTTTTCCCCCGATTATGGAAAACCATACTGCGATCATCCGGGATAGGTGTTCTGATCGGTGTCCTCCCCGGGACCGGGGCGATGATGGCATCATTTATGGCCTATGGCGAAGCCAAAAGGAACTCTAAGACCCCGGAAAAGTTCGGCGAGGGGGAAATCGAGGGAGTGTGTGCCAGCGAATCGGCAAACAATGCCGTTACCGGGGGAGCCATGGTACCCCTCTTATCCCTGGGAATTCCTGGTGATCCGAACACATTGATGATGCTTGGTGCAATGACGGTTCAGGGCCTCATACCGGGACCCATCCTGTTCAAGGAAGAGTCGCAGCTTCTCTATGTTATCTTTGGAAGCCTCATTCTGGCCAACCTTTTGATCCTTCCACTGGGGTTGTATCTCTGCCAGTATTTCGCCAAGGCGGCTCAACTTAATCGGAAATATCTAATGCCAATTGTTGCCGTTCTTTCCATTACCGGGGCATCAATCGGTTACGGCCACATCTACTATTTCTGGATTTCGGTGATCTTTGGAATACTCGGCTATTTCCTGAGCAAGGGAGGGTTTTCGGTACTGGCGGTGGCCCTGGGGTTAATGCTGGGACCAACCATGGAAAGGTATCTGAGGTCCCTGTTCATGATGCCGAACAACGAATGGCTGGGCCTTCTGTTGAAACCGATTCCACTCCTTTTTATCCTTGGATCTGTTCTGGTTATTTTCTTTGGTGTGTATAAAAACGGGAAGGGACAAATTAAGCAGGCATCTGTCTCTTAATTATATATATGCCGGAATGCCGGCATCCGGAGAGTTCAAATGCTCTTTACTAAACCTAATTGACTGGAGGAACGAATGAAGAAGATTTTATTTTTGCTTGTCTTTATGCTGATGCCCGTGTTTTCGCATGCAGCAGATTATCCAGAAAAGAATGTAAAGGCTATTGTTGTATGGAGTGCAGGTGGCGGGGCAGATACTGCCTTTAGAATTTTCACAAAATATTTTGAACCGCATTTCGGTGCAGATATTATTGTTCAGAACGTGACGGGAGGCGGGACCAGTATCGGTTATATGACAGCCAAGAGAGCACGACCTGACGGATATACCCTGGTGAATATTCAAGGTGATCTGCCGAAATTCAAACCCATGGGAACGGCTCCTCTTTTCATTGAGGATTTTGATAATCTGGGCGGATTCGCCTTTCAATCACCGGTTCTCATCGTCAATGATGATTCACCATGGCAAACCGTTGAGGAATTCGTTGAGGCCAACAAGAAGGATCCCGGCAAATATACCATCGGTGTTTCGGATATCGGCGGCGTCTTCCATCAGCCTCTTGTTTTGTTCATGGATGCCGCAGGCTTCAAATCTACGCCGATAACTCATCCCGGTTCTCCACAGCAGAGCGCGGCCTTAATAGGCAGGCATGTGGATGGTATCGTTTCCTGGCTCAGACCCAACCTGCCTTACCTCAAGGAAAATAAAATGCGCATCCTTGCCTACTGGGGATCGGAAAGAATGGATGAATTTCCGGAAGTGCCCACTCTGCTTGAAAAAGGTTGGGATGTAGTCTGGGAACACCCCTATGGGATTGGCGGCCCTAAAGGACTGCCTGAAAATGTCAAGCAGCATATCGCTCAGGCACTGGAGAAGACTTGGAAGGAACCCGGCTTGAAGGAAGAATTGAACAACAGGGGCTTGATGCTTCTGCCTCTGCCGGCGGAAAAGTTCAGAAAACACATGCTGCAGGTACAAGACAATATGGCTAAGTCACTGGAACTGATACAGAAATAATTATCTCAAAAACAGTCTGCGAAGCCCCGGATATCCAGCAAGAATGCAGCGGATGGAGGAGGTAAGCGAGATGGTTGAGAGTAGAACTTTGGACAGGTTCTCGGCTGTACACATTGGTACGCCGAGACCTGTCTAAATCCTGAAACGCTGGATGCGCTTTTTTTTGCGTGTTTAAACAAAGTGAATACAACACTTTGTTGTTGAGAGGCAGCAGCTGTTAATGAAGCGGATATAAAAGGATCCAACAATGACCGATGAAAAAGTATATTCAAAATATGAGAGCATAAGAACCTGGACACGGCCGGCGGCCCGAGGCCGGAATTATGCTGTTGCCAGCGGGCATCACCTGGCCAGCCAGGCGGCCATGAGAATTCTGGATAAGGGCGGAAATGTGGTTGATGCCGGGATCGCGGCAGGATTATGTCTCTGCATTCTGCAGCCTGATATGGTCAATTTTGCAGGCGTTGCACCCCTCATGATTCATCTGGTCAAATCCAATGAAACGCGGGTCGTTACGGGCTTGGGTCCATGGCCCGAAAAGGCAAACGTTGAATACTTTGCAGAAAAGCATGACAGCAACCTGCCTGAAGGTATTTTACGAACTGTCGTACCGGGGGCTCCTGATTCGTGGCTTCAGGCTCTTAAGGTCTATGGCACCATGACATTTAAGGAAGTAGCCGCAGATGCTCTGGATTGTGCAAAGAAAGGTTTTCCAATGCACAGGTATCTCAAAAACGGCATAGATGAGAACCGGGAGGCCTACCGGCGATGGGAGGAAAACGCCCGGATATTCCTGCCCTCCGGCAAGGTTCCCGAAGTAGGGGAGCTGTTTTATCAGGAGGATCTTGCTTCGGTCATCGAAGAAATGATTGAAGAAGAGAAAAATAGTGGAGCGATCAGAGAAAAAGGCATAGATGCGGCGAGGGATTATTTCTACAAGGGGGCGCTCGCCCGAAAAATTGCCGCTTACCACCAGGAGAAAGGCGGCTTTCTTAGCTATGATGATCTCGCTCAATTTGAATCTTCTATTGAAGAACCTGTGCAGAATACCTTTGGACAATACACACTCAAAACTGCCAGAGCCTGGTGCCAGGGTCCGGTGCTGCTTTCCGTGCTCAATATTCTGGAGCATTTTGATCTGAAAAGCATGGGGCATAACAGCATGGAGTACATCCATACCATCGCCGAGGCCTTCAAGCTGGTCTATGCCGACAGAGAGGAATGGTACGGGGACCCCGACTTTACAGTTATGCCGGAAATGGGTCTCATTTCGAAGGGATATGCCGAAAAACGCGCCTCCTGCATCGATCCTGAAAAGGCTTCTGCCGGTATGCCCCCACCAGGCGATCCCTGGGAATTCGATCCGGGAGAAAGGCCGGAGCAGAAGCGGATGGCTCCCTGTGACCTGCCGCAGGATGAAAGCCGGGATCTGGATACAAGCTATGTGAATGTGATGGATGTTCAAGGCAATTGTTTCTGTGCAGTTCCAAGCGACATGTCTTTTTCCGGACCGGTTGTGCCCGGGACGGGAATGGTGATTTCCACCAGGGGTTCACAATCGTGGGGAGTTCCGGGGCATGCTTCCGAGGTTGCGGGGGGCAAGCGTCCACGGCTGACACCCCATCCTTCGATGATCTTCAAAGACGGCAAGCCTGTGATGATAATCGGAACGCCTGGAGGAGATGTGCAGTGCCAGGCAATCGTGCAGGTGTTTCTGAATATCGTGCTGTTTGATATGGCGGTTCAGGAGGCAATCGAGTCACCTCGTTTCGCCACCTTCAGTTTTCCCATCAGTTTCGCTCCGCATGCCTATAATCCCGGTCTGCTGAGAATAGAGGAGAGGTTGTTTGAAAAGGTTGCGCAAGGGCTGGAGGAGAGGGGGCACAAGGTTGCACCCTGGGCTGATATGGGCTGGAAAAGTGGTGGAGTCTGCGCAATTGTCAAGGATGAAGACGCAGGAGTGCTCTGCGCCGGCGCTGATCCTAGGAGAGAATGCGTTGCTTTGGCATGGTAAGCAGAAAAACCCCTTATGCCGTTGTTTTTGTGGGTGACGTTAATCCAGAAAAAACAATGATCGTTTGACTTTTCAGGAAAAAGGAAAAAATCCTTAGCTTAAAAATCAGCCGATGGACATCATTTTGGATGTTCAGTTGCAATATTTTGTGTACTTTTTTCAGGCGATTTTATTAAAGAATCTAGTATCACATTGAAAATTCATAACTTTTAATTTGAAAGAGCAGGTAGTGGGTTGGTCATGACAATTTTAAAGAAAAACTGGTTTTTTGTAGGTATCGCTTTGATGTTCGGTTTGGCCTTTGCCCTGCCGGGGCTGGGAGAGGTTTTCAGAGAGTATAGGATCCTGAACGTCGCAATTTTCTTAGCCTTCTTTTTGACCGGGCTAAGCCTTGATACCTCGACTGTAAAAGAACAGGCCCGCCAGACAAAGATTCTGTTTGCGGCGATTCTATCCGCCCATTTTTTAATTCCCTCTCTCGCCTTTGCCTTTGGAAACCTGCTGTTTCCTCATCATCCAGACATAGTCATCGGTCTGATCATTATCGCTTCTGCTCCTGTTACCGTGGCTTCGGGAACGGTAATGACCAATGTCGCCAGGGGAAATGTGGCTCTAAGTCTCTTTATCTGCGTCCTCTCTAATTTTGTGGGAATCCTGATTATCCCCTTCACCCTGAAACTGTTTATCGGCATCGGTCAATATGTCGAATTGCCGGTGCTTCAGATGTTGATTTCCCTATCCCTCAAGGTTTTACTGCCCACCATAATCGGACAATTGCTGCGTCCTAAGGTGTGGCCATACCTCCAACCTCACAAAAAATATAATTCGATCTTTCAACAGTGCGTCGTTCTTCTCATTATATTCAATGCGACTTCAAAGGCCAGTGGAGAACTGCTTCAGGCTGGACCCCAGCTCTTGCTGATGGTTATCGCATCAACGGTAGCGCTGCACACCATTATCCTGGTGATCAATTTTCTGATAGCAACCAAGGTGATCAGGCTTGATTTACCCTCAACCGCTGCCTTTACCATTCATGTATCGCAGAAGACGCTTACTGTTTCGTATCTGGTGTGGGCCGGATATTTTGCCAATCAATACCCCCTGGGCCTCATTCCCCCGATATGTTATCACCTTACCCAGATGATTATGGACACATTCATTGCCGACAGGTTTAGAAAAAAGGCCTTGCAGGTGGAGCGGAATTCTGCTGTTGATCGTGATGGCAAGGGCAATTTAAAGAGATAACAAGGACTGTGTTGGGCTATTTTGCTCGCACGTACAGTATCTTCTGATTTGACCCCGATGCCTGACGTTCTTCCGTAATAAACAGATCCTTCCTGGCTCTGACCAGATCGGATAATTTTTTGAAACCGTACAGTCTGGAGTCAAAGTCCGGCTGAAGCTTGGTGAGGTAGCTGCCGAAGGTACCGAGTTGGGCCCAGCCTTCGTCGTCTGTTGACTGCTCCAGGGCGGTCATGACAAACTCTTTTGGAAATTCAGGAGGATGCTCGTGTGTTTCCGGTGGTGTTTTGGCTGGCGCCTCTTTAGGTTTGCGTCCGTTTTTGGGTGGTTGTATTTCAGTCTCTTTGCGGGTGGATGGGCGCAGAATCTCCGTAAAGACAAACTTGTGACAGGCATTGCGGAAGGCCTCCGGTGTTTTTTTCTCGCCAAAGCCGAGCACAATCAGACCTTCCTCGCGCAATCTCATGGCAAGTCCCGTGAAGTCGCTGTCGCTGGTGATCAAGCAGAAGCCGTCGAATTTACGGGTATAAACCAGATCCATGGCGTCGATAATCAAGGTGCTGTCCGTTGCATTTTTACCGGTGGAATAAGCAAACTGCTGGACCGGTTTGATGGCATAACGCTGCAGAACCTTCTTCCACGAAGCGCTTGTCGGTGAGGTAAAATCGCCGTAGATGCGTTTAACCGTTGCTTCCCCAAATCGAGCTATTTCGGCTAGAAGACCTTCAATGACGGTAGCCTGGGCGTTATCCGCATCAATTAGAACGGCCAGCCGAAGAGTTCGGTCTTCGGATTCGATTTTTTCGATGAGACGGGGAGATGCCATATCTGCTCCAATAGTGTTGAATGCGCCGGGCCCGGAAAAGCAATGCGTTAAAGAATCAAATAAACAGTATCATTCATAGTTTCCTTTCTTGCTGTCCAATGTACATTAGCTTTAAATCCTGGCATCTGCAAGGATCTTTTTGGAGAGGTTGTTCTCATTGCCAAGGCACTTATACCCCTTGGGGTACTGTAAAAGAGTCCAGCCCGGCCGGGTTAATATTGCAAAGACATTCCTACTCCGACCTCTTTTATATCAACAACCTGGGAAAGTGCGATTTTCGATTGCAGGTCGGTGCAGTGACAGGCATGCATCTGCTTCATATTTAATGTATGGATATAGTTTAGAGTACCCTGCAATTGGTCGCGTGACGGTTCTTGAAGATGCAGGCCTCCGAGCACATCATGAATTCGCTCTTCCTTGCACACTTCCCTGGCATACTCGATAATATTGCATATACCGGCATGAGAACACCCGGTAATGATAACCAGACCATTGTCGGATTTATAAGCAAGTGCCGAATCCTCGATCACCCGGTCCTCTTCGTCTGAACCCTCTTTTTTCCCGAATCCCAGAACCGACTCGAATTCGTTCTTTCTTGGAATTTCTCCCAGAAAAACCAGGCGATCTGTCAACCACATTGGTTTATCCGTCAGTTTCAATTGAAAATGCCTGGCCAGTTTTTCTTGAGAAAGCAGACATCCGAATTCGCCGAAGGTTTCCTCGACCACGCTGGTGAAAGTCTCAGTGTGGGTGACGATAACCGGCTTGGCACAGGGCATTCCAACTGCTCTCAACTCGGAAAAATGCCTGATAAGAGGATCCAGGCCCCAGGTATGGTCCATATGGCTGTGCGAAAGCACAAGAAAATCGAGATGGCTCAGGTCCAAGCCCATTTTCTGACTGTTGCTGATAAAAATATTAGAATATCCGGTATCGAACAGAATGCGGCATTCGCCTTCTTCGATTAGTACGGAAAATCCAGGCTCGGCCAGGAAGTACCTGTCGATTATGCTGTTATTGTCCACCAGTACGTGTACTTTCATAGCATGTCTCCGGCGATTTTTTGAAACCGAAAAGCGTTATTTCTAAAACCACAGCAGCAGGAATGCCGTCTTTTCAGCCAAAAGGCCAAAATCGCACTACTTTCATCTCCATTCCTGGGAGGTCACAGAAAATTGTGAAGGGTTTATTGCCTACTTGTCTTCTTTCAGGCGAAGGAGTATTTCCCGTTCCATTTGTTCGGCGACCAGTGCCAGGTTCGGCGTTTCGGCAACTGGACCGGTGTCGTTCCATCCCTTTTTCAGGGCCAGCTTTTTTTTCTGGCGGAACTCTTCGATGGAGCCGACATACATTTTGTAGCACAACAATTTTTGCAGAACATGCCTTTCGGCAGGCGAGAAATCCCTGTCGGTATCAAGCTTCTTTGCCTCATTTATCTGAAATATCATATCCTGGCCCACTGTCTGAAGGAAAATCAGGAGAGTCTCTTTCCGGTGTCTCAATTTCGTGTATAGCAAATTCTCGTCGTTTTGTAAAAAAACCTCTTCTCCAATTGCATCGACCGGCTCTCGCCTAACCCATTCATGATATCATTTTTTTGACTGACTTCCTTTCAAATCTGACTCTAATCTGATATATTCAGAGAAGAGATTCTCAGAAGCTGCGGCTTTTAATATTCTGGACCCTTGCTCCTCAGCAAGTCTCAATCGGTGCGGAGGAAATGTTTTTTGGTGCTGCTGCATGTTTAATAAGGGTTCCAGTCATTCAACACATGTAAAAGCTTAACTCAGCCGCATGTGTATCGGATGACCTTCCTCATTATCAGATACTGCAGCACAGAAATACGTCTTGCCCATAGCCTCTCGGCCGCGTTTACCACCTTTTCCTTTGTCGCTACAGTAGACGTCATCGAGTTCGAATATAGCCTTTCAGGGTTAGTTGAACGTCAGCACTTTTCATATTTGTGATGAAGAAGATAGAGAGGGGCCGTGTTGTCAGCGGCAATTTTTTAGAAGTCCATCACAACTGGTAAAGCTTTTTCCTGCACATCGTTTCTCAGTTCCGTATTTATCAACAAAATCTATTTAAACTCCGGCCTATTTGGAAACCTGACTCAGCTGAGCTGGAGAAGGTAGGTCGCAGGTTGTGGCCGCTTTTGAAATACCTTCCGTATTCTTTATTATACGGTTTTTTAGAAGCAAGTCATTTTGTGCCTGTTGCGGCTGATATAGCAACGAGGCGCGGGGATAGAAAAGAGTGATAGAAGGCTAAACAAGGGGGAATGGCTTTTATTTAATTTATCCACAGGGGAGGATATGATTATGAGAAAGCAAAAGTTTCAATTGAGTTTCCTGCTTGCGTTGATCATTGCAGGTGGCCTGCTGTTATCATTGCCGCAAATGTCCATTGCCGGAAAGAATGGTTATATGGGAGGAGCAGGCAAGATAAAGGTGGATGAAGGTGACGGCGGTGCCGGATCAGATACCGGTGGCTCGGATGGCTCCCAAAAATCGGATACCGGTAAATTATTTGGTGACCTCTACAGGATTCTTCGCCAGCAGGGGGTTGAGGGAGACCAAAAACTGGTGCCGCAGGTGGACGCCGCAGGACCGGTTTTGACTGAGTTAGAGATAACAGATCCTCATTACCCATATTTTCCCGAAGGAGTGCAACTTTTTAATGTATTAGAGAACAGTACCGATTTCCCCGATGAAGTAATAGGCGGCGAGCCGGTACTCACGGTGATTGATCCCGGGGCCGAAAATGATCTCAGGGATTATGGCTGGTATGCCGTGGAAACAGGGATAAATACGGATGGAACCACGATCTATGAGGCCAGGCAATCGCCCTATCCGGCGCAATGCGTTCAGCCGGTAGCGAGTTTTCAGCGTTGGGGCGACATCAGTCCGAAGACCGGCCTGACCAGAAACCGTCTGCCCCTGGTCATCACCTACGATGCCACCTGGGATCGGAGCGAGTGTGAAGTCGGCCAGTTGAACGGAGAGGTGACGGTCGATGCTGCCACCGGGGAGCTGCAGATTCCCATAAATTCTTATTTCATCGAGCCGTGTGACGTTGACGCCGCCGGACCGATACCAAGCGAAAAATGCCAGTGGGCGGATCCAAACAACGGACTGGTCACCTATCCCTACGGCGTAACCTGGTCCGAGCTGGTCGAAGAAGTCCATTTCGGACGACTTAACATGGGCCGTTCACCGGAAGCGGTGCTGCAATCTGCTTTCGACGAGGCCATCAGCACCATAAACAGTGTTGACACCGTTGCCATTAATATCGATGCGGCAGGACGGCTGCTGCTCACCAAAAATGTCTATGATGAGATCGAGGTCGATCCAAATACAGGTATGCCGCTGCTCATCGGTACCATCGAAAAGGCCATAGACTCGCCGCTCGAAAATCTTTCTCTCTATGTCAAACTGATGCAGGATGGCCATCTGGTCACTCCTGCAGACGAGCGTCTACCCATCGACAGGTCGGTTCAGGGTGGAATTCCCCTATGGAAGATGCTTGAACTCGAGGATGGACCGGCCGAGGCTGCGCTCCGCCCCACCATTGATATTGACAAGATGATTGATAATGGGTTGGGTGCATTGGTTGATGTCACCCCGGTTGACTATTACAGCTACTACCAGTGCCTTAACGGCAGCGGCATGCCTACCGACTGCTTCTGCTGGAATCCCGACCCTGTGCAACCGGAGCAGTATGAAGTCCTCGAGGTCTGCGACGCCGTGGTCAGCAGGGCTCTTACCTCTGTTACCGGGTCATGTCCGCTTTCCGCAGATGTCGATAACCCGATCATCTGCGAGGGCCCTTTCACCGGGATATTGAGTGATGGCAATTATGAAGCCGACTCTACAGATATGAACTTCACGGCCGCCTTTCTCGCTGCTGCGGCCGATAAAACGGGCGACATCAACATGGATATGGTTGTCTATCTCAATTCCATCCTGGGTCTCAACAAAGTTATAGGCTACAGCGAATATGACGCCGTAGGCAATCCTGCCAGCAACGCCATCGATTACAGCCTGGACCCTCTGTATTACAACTTCCGCCGGGTCAGCGGTTATCTCCCCGTAGATACCTTTAATGCCCGGGGGGATGGGGGATCCGTATGGGTGCTGCAAGGCGGTTCGCCGACTTGGACGGAACAATTAGTCAGCATCATTGGCGCGCAAATGGACGGCCAGTCGATTTTCGACACCTACGGCCAGACACCTGAAGGTTCTCCCACCAACTTAAGCGCCAGCGAGAATATTCTCGGCTTTGTGCAGCAGGCCGATGACAATCTTAGTGTCATCGAGTTCATTCACACCTATCAGATTCCGGCAATGCGTTAACTGCCACCTCGCGCAATCGCGACAGTCCGGCTTTCTGTTTCAGGCTGGACTGTCGCCGTTGCTCCCAAGCCGTCCTTTCTTTCCAGCTCCGCCTCGAATGACTTACTGCTATTTTCTCCTCTTTTTTCGCCGGCGGCAGTCCTGAAGGCCGGACCAACCTCCAACCGAAGGCGATCATCATCCCCGCCACCATTTCCCCTCTCTCACCTCGCTGATCTTTTCCCTGCTTTTTTGGATCCATAAAAAGTTCACGGCTCAGAAAAATGCCATCAACTTTTGCACAATTCGATCTGTTATATTAATGTGCAAAAAATCTATTGTTGATAGAATGTCGCGGGTTGATTTTTGTACGTTCTCTATCGGAGATAAACCAGCCGAAAACAAAACACGTTGTGTTGATAAATACCGATGAAAATTCTCCATACATCAGACTGGCATCTGGGCCGTTCTCTCTATGGCCGCAAGCGTTATGATGAATTTTCCGCGTTCCTCGACTGGCTCGGTGAGACAATAGAGGCGCAGGGAATCGATGCGCTGCTGGTGGCGGGGGATATCTTCGATACCGGCACCCCCGGCAACAGGGCTCAGGGATTGTATTATCGCTTCCTCTGCAGGGTCGCCGATTCCTGCTGCCGTCATATTGTGGTTATCGCCGGAAATCATGACTCGCCTTCTTTTTTGAACGCACCCCGGGAGCTTCTGCGGGCCTTGAATGTCTATGTGGTCGGATCCATAACCGACGAACCCGGGGACGAAGTCATCGTGCTGCGCAACGAACAGGGTGACCCGCAGGCCATCATTTGTGCCATACCCTATTTGCGGGACAGGGATATTCGCACCGTCATGCCGGGGGAGACGATCGAGGATAAAAACTCCAAACTCATAGAAGGGCTCCGCGCTCACTATGCCGCCGTCTGCGCTATAGCGGAGTCGCGACAAAAGGAGCTTGCCGAAAACGAGAATATCCCCAATGTGCCGATCATCGCCATGGGACATCTCTTCACCGCGGGCGGCAGAACGGCAGCCGGCGACGGCGTCAGAGAACTCTACGTCGGCTCACTGGCCCATGTCGGACGGGAAGTCTTCCCCGCCTCCATCGATTACCTGGCCCTTGGTCATCTGCATGTGCCGCAAATGGTCGGGGGAGCGGAACATTTCCGCTATTGCGGTTCGCCGATTCCCATGGGCTTTGGCGAGGCACTCCAAAAAAAGAGAGTGGTCGTGGTTGAGTGGGACAGGGGGGTAGCGGCCATCGAGGAGATCACGGTACCATGTTTTCAGCCTCTGCGGCGCATCGTCGGTTCACTGGAAGATATTGTCAACGGCATAGGGCAGCTCAAGGAAGAGCAGAGCACCGCCTGGCTGGAAATTGAATACACCGGCGCCGCCGGGCAAGGCAATCTGCGCGAGCTGCTCGAGGAGGCCCTGCAGAATACCTCCATGGAGATCCGGCGCATCAAGAATAAACGGGTAAGCGATCGGGTCATCAACAGCCTTCACCAACATGAAACCCTCGATGATCTCGATGTTCACCAGGTCTTCGAGCGCTGTCTCGATACCTTTGACGTACCGCCTGAAGAACGCGCGGCAATGATCCAATCATATGATGAAATTATCAAGTCTCTTCATGAAGAAGACGTCAATGCGGAATAGAGGGGCGGAGCATGAAGATTCTCGAACTCAGATTTAAGAACCTCAATTCGCTCTATGGCGACTGGGTCATCGATTTCACCTCATCGCAATTCAGCGCAAACGGTATTTTCGCTCTCACCGGCCCCACCGGCGCAGGTAAATCGACCATTCTCGATGCAATCTGCCTGGCCCTGTACGGCACCACCCCGCGTCTTGGGAAGATTACCAAAAGCAGTAATGAAATCATGTCCCGGCAAACCGGCGAATGTTTTGCCGAAGTAACCTTCGAGTCGCAGGCAGGTACCTTCAGGTGCCACTGGAGCCAGCATCGGGCGCGTAAAAAGGCTGGAGCTAAGCTCGCCGAATCAAAACATGAAATAGTCGATGCCAGCAGCGGCAGGATTCTTGAAACCAAAAAACGCAACGTTGCCGCGGTCATCGAAGAGAAGACCGGCATGGATTTCGAGCGTTTCACCCGGTCCATCCTTCTGGCCCAGGGCGGCTTTGATACCTTTCTCAAGGCGGATGTAGAGCAAAAATCGAAGATCCTGGAGCAGATCACCGGTACCGGAATTTATACGGAGATATCCCGGCGGGTGCATGAACGGCAGCGTGCCGAACACGAAGCCCTTAATCTGCTGCAGGCCGAAACCAATGGAATTACCGTTCTCAGCGGGGAGCAGGAAACCGAGCTGCGCCTGGAACTGGTCGGCAAGCAGAAACTGGAATCCGGACTGGCGGCCGAAATTGAGCAGACCAACAAGACCATCGTCTGGCTCAACACCATCCAAACCCTGCATACGGAACTTGCAGGGCTTGCCACAGAGGCCGATAAGCTTGCCGGAGAGCTGGAAACATTCGTCCCGGAGCGGCAAAAGCTGCAGCGGGCCCGGAAGGCCGCTGAACTGGAGGGTGAATACGCTACCCTGATTTCCATGCGTAACCAGCAGGAGACGGACAAAAAAGCCCTGGCTGCCGATGAAGCCCAACTTCCCGGGATGGAAAAGGCGGCTTCGGCCAAAGATGTGCTGCTGCAAAAGGCCGAACAACTGACCTGCACGGCCAGGGAAGAGTGCAAGACCCAGGCCCCGCTGATTCAGAAAGTACGGACGCTGGATCAGCAGATCCTCGATAAGAAGAAGTTGATAGATGCCGGTGCGGCCGAGGAGAAGCATATTGCCGACCAGATTGCCGAACATGGCAAAACCCTGAAGCAGTCACAGGCCAATCATGAAAAGGCCGAAAAAGAACTGCGGCGCGTGCGGGAGCAACTGCTGGCCAACAGTGGTGATGAATTGCTTGTTGGCGGTCTCGGGGGTATCGAGGAACAGCTCAACAACCTGCAGGCTCTGCTGCGGGATGTCTCCGTTCTGCGGCAATCCCAGGAAAATGCCGAAAAGCAGCGGCAGTCCGCCGCAAAGAACCTTGTCCGGCGTACCGGCGAGTTGGCTGACCGCACGCGGGAGCTGCAAGATGCCCGGAAGCAGCTGGAACTAAAAAAAGGTGAGTTGCAGACTCTTCTCGGCGACCGCCTGCTGCGGGAATATCGCACCGAACTGGAATCATTGTGGCGGGAGCTGGCCTTTCTGCGAAAAATCGCCGGGCTCGAAATGGAACGAGACAAACTCGAGGACGGCAAGCCCTGCCCGTTATGCGGTGCCGAGCAGCACCCCTTTGCCGAGGGCAATATCCCGACAACGGATGAGACCGAACAGAGGATCACTGTTCTGACCCAATTGATATCGAAAGCGGAGCATATTGAAACCCGCATCAAAGAACTCGAAGCTGCAGAGAAAAAGGCTGCTGAACTTGTTGTTTCCGTAGAGAAACAGGAAGCGGAAGCGGTGAACAACAGCCAAAATGCTCAAAAAAGCCTGAACGACATCAGTGCCGAGATTACCAGGGCCGATGAACGTTTCGCCCTGCTCAAATCCCAAGCCCTCATTAAGCTGCAGCCCTTGGGTATTAAAGAGATACCGGAAGATCAAATACCAGCGCTGCTGGCATCGCTGCAGGGCCGCCTCATGAATTGGCAGAAGCAGCAGCAGGATCAGGAAAAAATTGAGAAACAGCGCGACATCCTCGCCGCAGAAATCGATAGGTTAGAGGCAGTTATTTCTACCCAGGGTCAGATCTTGATCGACCGGGAAAAGTCGCTGCAAACCCTCAATAAGGAATATGCCGACCAGATTGCCGAACGTCGCGGAGTCTTCGGCAGCGATAAGCCGGATGTGGTGGAAGAGCGCCTGGAAAAAAGAGTTTCCGAAGCGGAGCTTGCCGAGAAGGCAACTCGGCGGGAAAGGGATGAAGCCGGAAGGCGGTTGCATGAGGTTAAAGTCCACATTGCCTCATTGAGAGAACGCATTGCTGCACGAATCCCCGAACTGGAGGCGCTGCAGGCCGCCTTTGTCGACAACATGAACGCAGCGGGGTTTGCGGACGAACAGATATTTATCGCCAACCGCCTGCCCGTAGAGGAACGGGAGCGGCTGACGGCCAGGGCCGGGGAACTCGATGCCGGCAAAGCCGATATAGAAGCGCGCCGCCGGGATCGCGAAAGACGGTTGGCCGCGGAAACGGAAAAAAAGATCAGTGAATCTTCGTTGGAGCAACTGGAACCCATCTATAATGAACTAAAAGAAAAGGCGAGGCTGCTCGGAGACGACATTGCCGGTCTGAAATACACAGCGGCCGAAAACACCAGGGCAAAAGAAAGAATAAAGGAAAAGCAGGGCCTGATCGACGCTCAGAAAAAAGAATGCAGGCGCTGGGAAAATCTGCACAGTCTCATTGGCTCGGCCGACGGTAAAAAGTACCGCAACTTTGCCCAGGGATTGACCTTCGAACTGATGGTGGCGCATGCCAACAGGCAACTTTATAAGATGACCGACCGTTATCTGCTGATACGCGACGACAACCAGCCGCTCGAACTCAATGTCATCGACAACTATCAGGCCGGTGAAATCCGTTCCACCAGAAATCTCTCCGGCGGAGAAAGCTTTATCGTCAGCCTCTCGCTTGCCCTGGGGCTTTCCAAGATGGCCAGCCGCAAAGTACGGGTAGACTCTCTTTTCCTCGATGAAGGTTTCGGTACACTGGACGAAGAAGCACTGGAGACCGCCCTTGAAACATTGGCGGGCCTGCAGCAGGACGGCAAGCTGATCGGCATTATCTCTCATGTTCCGGCCCTGCGGGAGCGCATCAGCACTCAGATCAACATCCTGCCGCTGTCAGGCGGCCGCAGTACCATAACCGGCCCGGGCTGCAGCACAATGATAAATTAAGATAAATTAAGAGCCTTGCTCGTTCTGCTCGTCCTTGGGAAAAAATCTTTTCTGCAGTGTGGAAAGATTTCTGCTGTGCGTCAGGATGACGACTTCGTCGTCCGCCTTGAGAGTATACTCCCCTTCAATAATATTGAAGTTGCCTTCGCGGTAATAACATACGGCTTTAGCCTCCTCCGGCAGATCAAGGTCTTCTATGGATCCTTCCTTCTGCTTGTCCACCGTGAAAGAAAAGAAGCGGGCCTCGTCCTTGATTATGGTGGACAGCTCAAGAAAATCGATGCCGGTGAGCATGTCGGCAAGATAGCGGCTTATGGTACCTGTCGGACTGATGGTGTCTTTCAGGCCGAGTTCGTTGCAGATTGTCTGGAATTCCTCATCCCGGATACTGGGGACTACCCGGTGAAAGCCTTGCGATCTCCCTACGAGGCCGGCGATGATGTTGTCCTGATCGTTTTTGGTCAGGCAAAACAACACATCCGTCTGCTTCGGCCCGACCTCGCGCAGGATGGCTGGTTTAGAGCCGTCGCCATGGATGAATCCGCAGTCCATTTCATCGGCCAGTTCATCTATTTTCTCTCGTTCCTGCTCGATAATAACGACCTCGTATCCTCGCTTTATAAGTATTCGCGCCGTTGACAGACTAAGTTCCCCGGCACCGATGAAGACAACTCTCATTTAGGCCTCCGCTCGTTTTCCTATCCATGTTTTGGGGTAAAAAAGCACGATCCAGACCACCATTTCCAGTCGCCCCAGGAGCATGTCGAAGCAGAGAATCATCTTCAGGAACCATTCCAGGTTTGCGGTTGTTACGCCTGTGGAAAGTCCCACCGTCCCCATAGCGGAGACCACTTCGAAAAGGCTGTCAAGAGGATCATATCCCATTGTCAGAAAAGGCAGCCAGGAAATGAACACGATCACCAGAAACAGCAGTATGATGCAAAGCGCATCCTTTATCTCCTCATCTTCCAGACGTCTTCTGCCGAGGCGGGGATTGAGGATTGCATGCGGCGGCAGACATGTTTTTATGATAACGACCTGCAGGACCCTCATTAGAATGAGCAAACGGAGAAGTTTAATTCCGCCGGCGGTTGATCCGATTCCGCCGCCAATGGCCATGGAACAGATAAGCGCACCTTTGGAAGCGGCATCGAGTCCGGCGACGTCGACTGTGGAGAAACCCGCTGTCGTCTGGGCCGAAATGGCCAGTAGCGGAGCGTGATAGAATGCCAGAGACCAATCCTGTCCTTCTGTCAACATAAGCGCGGCCAGCACCACCGTGAAAATAAGGCACAGGACAAGCAGGGCGCGCAGCTGCGGATCGTCATGGAAGATCCGCCGATTTTTGTAGATGGCTTTATGATAAAGGGCAGGCGGCAAGGCGGAGGCGAAGCACAGCAGGACGACGATCCACTGCAGGTGCCTGCCGTCAAACCCCTTCAGGCTTGTATTATGGGGCGAAAAACCACCGGTGGAGACAGCCGAAAGGGTATAGAGGATGCTTTCGGAAAAATCTCCTCCCAACAGCCACAGCACGGCGATGCCGGCTGAGGTAAGAGAGGCGTATACATAAATAATCCACCTGGCGTTCACCTTGGTGTTGCCGGCTATGTCATCCTCCTGATGCTCTCCGCCGACGGCCAGATTCTTTGCGGCAAGACCCGGCTTGATCAGAATCGCCAAAACAAGAATGATGATGCCCAGCCCTCCGTACCATTGCATCCAGGCGCGGGAAAAAAGAAACGGATACGTTTTCCCCTCAATGTTTGCGATTGTACTCAATCCGGTGGTGGTTCCCGCAGAGACGGCTTCAAAGAAAGCATCGAGAAAATCAAGTTCCGCCGACATCAGAGGATAGGTCATCAGCAGCGGTATAAACAGGAAAACAAGTGCAGCGATCACCATCGCTTCATTGGTCTGAATGCGCCGAGAGGGTCGCAACTGTGACAAAAGCAGTCCGACGCCGGACAAGGCGGCAAGAACAATCATATAGCGCAGGCTTATGGCGTGCTCCCCGGATATCAAGGATACAGCCAGGGGGACGGCTGTCAGCATTGCCAGAGCGAGAAAGAGTTCGCCTAAATACTTCCCCACCGTGTTAAAGCGTATCGAGTATGTCAGCGCCGAAATCTGTTGGCTCATGGCTATACATCCCGCTTATTCTGAAAGAAGATCCAGCTGGAAGTGTCGAAGAATATCCTCTCTCCCCATGGCTCGAGCCTTGTTTCCCTGGCTTTGTCTGCTCTTGTTTTTAAAAGTCTTGTTTTTAAGAATTGCAACAGGGTCTATCAGGGATTGCCCCTGAGCCACAAATAAAGGTCAGAAAATGCTGTGTTTCAGGGTAATAAGAATTGTTTTTGTCTAATTTAATCTCCTTCTTTATTGAAGTTCTCGAAGGGATTTGGCACGACCCCTTTAAATCTTGCTGCCTTGTCCACCAACTGGCGAACATCAGCAAGGCATCAGCGCCCTTTCGGGTTCTTCACGTGACACTGACACCCACCTGCTTTTTTTTCAGACAGGATCCTCTCCATGATCACGGATCTGCCATTTTCCATCACGTCTTCCTCGATATCGGAAGCGGTGTAGCCAAAGCAATAACAAATCAAGCCGTTCATCTTTTTACCTGCTAATGGGGGATTCTGTTCACGGAAATTTTGCAAAAATACCGTTTGGAAGCATCATAAATACTTGAATAATCATTAAACAATTTTTTACCAGCAGTGCTGTCTTCCAAGCATCCTCATCAAAAGCTCAAAAAAAAATCCCGGAAACCATAAATGATTCCCGGGACCGGACTAAATTAAAGCTAAAATATAGCTTACATAGCAGCTTTACGAGCATCTTCCAACCAGCCATTCCAGGTAGATTGGTTTTCAGTGATCCACTCATCAGCATGACCTTCGATGGCCTTCTGGCTTTTCTCACCGTCGTTCATACGGGTGTTCTGCCTATTGATATCAATAAGCGGCAGAGTGAAGACCTCAAAGAACTTCCGGGCAGCAGGGTTGGCTTCCGCGAAGTCTTTGTTGGCAACAATCTGGATATCGGAGACGACAAAGCCCAGATCAATCGGATCTGAAACAGCACCCTCGACGCCGCTCAATGTCATCCGGTCAACAGCATTTTTCTGTGAATCTTTAGGAATAATTTTAGGTACATTAATCCACATCACATCTTTACCAGGCTGTAATTTAAATATGGTCCAGTTTGGCGCCCAGGTGTAGAAAAAGATCGGTTTTCCTGTCTTGTAATTGGCCAGGGCCGATGCCATTCCGGCCTCATAGGATGCTGTTCCGGGGGTGATGTGATCTTTAAGGTCATAGACGTCCATATGATGACTGATCACTGTTTCACAGCCCCAGCCAGGAGGACAGGCTGTCAGATCGGCTTTACCGTCACCGTCGTTGTCAAATGCCTTTTTGACTTCATCGCGTTTGAAATCATCCAATGACTTGATGTTGTATTTCTCCACATGCTCTTTGGAAACCAGGTAGCCGCCAAGTCCACCGGTTTTGGCTACATATCCGTAGGTGTCGGCATCTTCATAGAAATTTTTGGGTAGCTGGGCATCATGCATGGGGAACCAGCCGTTTGTCCAGTAATCGACATCGCCAAGCGCGACGGATTTATAGAAAATAGGATTCTGCAGATCTTTTGGCTTTTTAACATCATAGCCAAGTTCTTCCAGTCCCCGGCGCACCAGGGCTTCCTGGAAAAAACCGGTGTTCCAGGTAGCTCGTGCAGGCTTTACGGTAACGCCTTCACCGGGCTTGTCCGGTGAAGCAAATGCAGTTGTCGCTCCTGTACAAACGAGTGTTGATAAAACAGCACCCATGAGCAATTTTTTCATCATCATCATTAAATCTCCTTTATTCTTTTTTCTTTTTCCATTTCAACGGTTATAGCCCTCAGAAGGGTGTATTCGCCGGGGAACAATGTTCCGGGACCCAAACGCAATGCAGAGCGCCAATAAAACCATGGAAAGGGTATTGTGGGGCTCCAGGTTCAGCCGGGTATATGGATCGGCCGGGGGAACCGGAAGTGTATGCAGCACCTTTGAGTATTTTCGTTATAATTTAGTGCAGTTCCAAGATGTGATTATAGCAATTATTGGTGTGCATTTCAATGGGAAAGATTTTGAACAATATTATATAGTACAATAATATTGTGCTAAGAACCTATATTGTGGGAAAATATCACGTGTAGAAATATTTACGAAATGCGTTAAAAGACCATCAGCCTGACATCCGGAATGTCGAATATCCGAAATGTTGTCTATAAAATGAAGAGTTAGCTTCAGGAAGGGCGTTTATGAATGAAAAAAATTTGACGATCCGGATTTACAGCATCGTATAATTTTGATTGTTCCCTTTAGTACCTTACGGATATTTGTTATGCTCTCAATTTTTTTTACCAGGGTTCCGCGAGATCAAGATGAAATTTCTGAGAAAAGTGGAAATAAGACATCGGCAAGTCCTGAATTAGGAAAAGAATTTGGGGAATAAAGTGCTGGAGAAGAAGCTCTATACATCCTCCTCACAAATCATTCAAACTGGGATTTAAATTCCATAAATTCCCGGCGCAGATCCACTAGTTCCCGATCCAGCCTTGCAACCTGCTCTTCCAGTTCCGTTATTCTGTCGTTTTCCCTGGAAGGCGTTGGAGTGGCTGTTTGAAACTCGAGATCCAGCGCTGCTTCCTTTCGCTCTCCGCTTAAAAGATGATCGTATCGAGATTCTTTGCGGCCCGGTTGCCTGGGCAGTTTTGTCACCAGCCCGCTCTCTTCGAGGCTGCTTATGGTTGCCTGGACTTCCCCGAGGTCGGTGAAACTATAGAGGCGCTCGGTGCGGCCGCGAATCTCTCCTACAGTTTGTGGTCCACGCAGCAGAAGAATAGCCAGGATCGCCTCCTCGCGACCAACCAGATTCAGACCTTTTGTAAATATATGTTCGTATTTTGCAACCCGGCTGACATTGCTCTGCCGGACGAGCTTCTGCGCAATCAGGCTATCCAGTGCGGAAACAACGGTTTCTTCATCATAGGAGACCACCGGGTCGCGGTTCGATTTCTGGTTGCAGGCGTTGATTAAACCGTTCAGGGAGAGGGGATAGTAGTCGGGAGTCGCTCTTTCCTTTTCCATCAAACAGCCAAGCACCCTAACTTCCGTATCGCTGAGTAGTATATCCATCTATTCAACCTCACTGTTATTTTGACTGTGCTGTAAATATTCTTCCCCAGTCATTTGCCGCAGAAATCTTGATCCTGGGATGCCGGAAACGGGGCAGCGGCAGGCTTTTTGCGTTCTCATCATTGTTAGCATCACTCTCCGTGTTGGTGCAATAAAAATCGGTGTGCTCAAATTGAGATCGATTCTGCGATAAGCATTTTTACGAATCCATCACCATAACCTGACTGATATATTGATATTATCGAGGAGCAGTGGTAATGGTTTGGAAAGCCGATTTTGAAGCTGCCAGGAGATAGCCGATGTCCCGTAAAAATATCCTTGATGATATGCTTTTTCTTGCTGCCAAACTGCCGTGGTGGCTGGGAGTGGGTTGCGCCCTGCTGTCCTACCTGCTGCTGCACCACTATTCTCTGCAGCCGTTGTCTCCTGCATCAGGCCTTGATGATCTCATTAACGGCGTTTATCTCGGGGCTTTCCGTGCACTTGCCGCCTTTGGCCAATACATCCTGCCGCTGCTGTTTCTGCTGGGGGCGTTACTATCCGTGCTGCAGAAACGGAAACGCAAAAACCTCTTTAAGGCAGCTTCGCGCCGCAGCTCGGCGGAGAGTTTGAATGACATGCCCTGGCGGGATTTTGAATTTCTGGTGGGCCAGTATTTCCAGCGTCTGGGCTTCAGAGTTGAAGAAACGGGAAAAGGAGCAGACGGCGGTTATGGTCTGATTGCCGTCAAGGACAGGGAAAAATTTCTTATCCAGTGCAAACAGTGGAGAGTCGATACAATCGGGGTAAAGATTATCCGGGAGCTGTTTGGTGTAGTGACGGCAGAGCAGGCCAGCGGTGGAATAGTGGTTACTTCAGGTAAATTCAGCAAAGACGCACTCGCCTTCGCCAGGGCCAATAGGATTATGCTGATTGACGGTAAGGAGTTGCACGGCAATATACGCTCGCGGGCGGGGACGGAAGATGGGCCGGACAGTAAAAAAGGCTGTGATCACCCGAAGCTGAAATGGGCCTGTGCGGCACTTTTACCGCCCTTAGTCGGTGGAGCAGTGCTGCTGTTTACGGAACCAGGGAGGATGGTGTATTCCTCTTTTTCGACACGGAATCAGGATCCGGCACAAAGCCATGAAAGCGGATCTGCCTGGCAGCCGCAGGAGAATGACCGAGTTTTCAGCGTCGGGCAGGTCCGGCAGGCTATGGAAGAAGTGCTGCGCAACAACAGCCGGCAGGCAGAAAACAGGGACGGTGAAGGGGCTGCCGAGCCGGTCCTCTACCGCTACGAGATAGAGCTGCATAGCGGTGGCTGGATCTCCGTCGATAATGCCGAGATTAGCGATAAGACAATTATCTATACAGGAAGGCGCGGCCTGGTTGTCTCCCTTGATCGGAATGAGGTACGCAGTATGAAGCGGGTCCGTGTGGAAAAAGAGTGAAAAAGAAATCGATGAGCGATGATTGTCACAATTTTCTGAAAAAATGTCTGCTCTTCGATATTGAGGTAAATAAGCGCAATGTCATTTATTCGATCGGGGCCGTCCATGTCGGCATGTCCCGTGCCCGGGAAACCCTGCACCTTTTAAAGATCGATGGGGTTACCAATCCCCATGCGGAGGTATTTTCCGGTAAATTCCTGCAGGAGAGAAGACTGCTCCCCTCTGGGAATAAGGAGCGGACTTCATACCGCTATGCGCTGCTCGGCATGGAAGATCTATTCATCGATTATGCCGGCAGAAGGCTGGAAAACAGCGCGATCCGGAGGGCTTTGACGGTGCTGAATTGCGGAGATGTGCTAAGCCTTGCGGGGCGCGGCGATCATCTTGAACTGGTTAATAACGAGGGCGTTTCCGTGGCTCGTTTGTCAAAAAAAGCCAAACATATCTGGGATTCAAGGCTTGAATTCATTGAAGAGATAACTATTGTGGCAATGATCAGGCGCTACCGTGACGATGTCGATGATGAAAAATTTAAAAACAGATGCCACGGAGATATGTGGGAGGTTCCTGTGGTGGAGTTGTCGTACCGGTCACTGCCGACACCGTAAATCTCCACTACCGTGATTCCGTATACCGTTCCGCATTCCGGAACGCCTATGAATATTAACTAACAGCAAAAAAAGGAGAAAACATGAAATTTTTACACACCATGGTCCGGGTAAAGGATCTTGAGCAGTCGGTTGCCTTTTTCACCGATATCCTCGGATTGACCGAAACACGAAGGAATGAGTATGAAAAAGGCCGCTTTACCCTGGTCTATCTGGCAACCGCTCCCGGTGAACCTGAGGTCGAATTGACCTACAACTGGGACCAGGAAACACCGTACAGCGTGGGGGACAACTTCGGCCACTTGGCATTCAGTGTGGAAAATATCTATGATTACTGTCAGATGCTGATGGATAAAGGCGTTACCATTCTCCGTCCGCCGCGTGACGGCCATATGGCTTTTATCCGTACTCCGGACCAGATCTCTATTGAATTTCTGCAGGAGGGAGAAAGACTGCCGGTGCAGGAACCCTGGGCGTCTATGGAGAATAAGGGGAGTTGGTAAGGGCGGCAGGCTGGAAGGACGGTAGTCTGCATGTATTTAGAGGCTTTTGTGAGGTGATGTCAGCCTGACAATCCTGTACTTAGACGCACTTATGAAAAACTATCCTTTCCCTATCCCCCGGCACTACTTTTCTACCGTCATTCCGGACCCCGATCCGGAATCCATAATAGTTACTGTATGGAGCGTGCTGACATAAAACTGCAGTATTCCGAGTACTAAAACAGCCGATGTACAACCCGGCCTTCAAAGATGGTCATATCCACAGAAGTCTCAGCAATATGCTCCGGCGGTTCAGCTAAGATATTGTTGCTGAGAACGGCCAGATCGGCCTTCATGCCTGGAGCGATAACACCCAGATCGTCAGCCTTATGCACCATCGCAGGCACCGCAGTAAAACCATTCAGTGCTTCGGCGACATTAACCCTTTCCCCGGCATGCCAGCCCTCGGCAGGGGTTCCGTCGAGCCGCTGCCGGGTGACCGCGGCATGAATGGCCGGCAGCGGTGCCGGAAGGCACACCGGACAGTCGGAGCTGAACATCACCGGCGCACCGGTGTCCATGAGGCGGCGGAAGGCATAGGTCCATTTGCCCTTTTCGCCGACCGCCTGGTCGATAAGGTTGAAGTCGAGGACCATGTTGCAGGGAGTGACGCACAGGGCCAGATCGAGGTTTTCAAGCCGCCGGGCATCCTCGGGCCGGATCATCTGCACATGTTCGATGCGGTGCGGGTATACAGGCCTGTCTCCATTTCCGCGGTTTGCCTGCAGTTTCTCAAAAATATCGATCAGTTCCCGGTTGGCGCGGTCGCCCACGGCATGTACCATTACCGCCAGGCCGGCAGCCTCGGCTTTGGCGATGTCCCTGGACAGTTCGTCCATGTCCAGCATCGGCATGCCGCATCCGGCATCGAGGAAAGGATCGATCATCCAGGCGGTGCGGGCACCCATGCCGCCATCCGAGAAAAACTTGACATGGCCGAGGCGCAGCTTGTCGCCTCCGAAGCCGCTGCGCAGGCCGAGTCCGATAATATTATCGAGCTGGTGTCCGGGTAGAGTGACCCAACTGCGCAGCTCGAGCCCCCCCTGCTCGTCGAGTTTCTGAAAACCCTGCAAAGCCCTGGCGCCGTCGCTGTCCTCCATCAACCGGACATCGTGGATTCCGGTGATGCCCACTTTGTGCAAAGCTCTTGCACCTTCTCTGAATGCATCCAGCACTTGGGCTGAACCTGGAGGTTCTACGGATTTGCGCAGCAGGTTGATGGCAAGCTCGCGCAATACTCCGGTGGGCTCACCAGCCCCATCCCGCTCGATCCTGCCCTCGGGGGGATCGGCCGTGGAGGCGTCAATACCGGCAAGCTGGAGGGCTCTGGAGTTGGCCACCGCCAGGTGAAGATCGCAGCGCCATAACAACACCGGATGATTGGGGGCGGCTTTATCCAGTGTGGTGCGGCTGGGCATCACCGGCTCGCTCCAGTCGGTCTCGTTCCAGCCCTGGCCCATGATCCATTGATCTGAGGGGAGTTGCTCTCCTTTCCGCCGCACCATGTCAAGCAGGTTGTCCAGACAGCCAAGACCTTCGAGTTGGAGGTCGCGGCGCTTGAAAGACCATTCGTAGAAGTGGATATGGGTATCGATGAAGCCCGGCACCGTCAGCCTGCCGCCAAGATCGATTTTTTCGGTGTCCGCTGAAGCCAGAGGCAGAATGTCGTCGTTAGAGCCAATGGCCATGATGCGGCCGCGGCCAATGGCCAATGCCTGTGCTCCGGCGATGATGGGCGCGGCGGTGTCCCTGTCGGCAAAGAAACCGTTGTAGAGAATGATTTCAGGAGCAGGATATGTCCTCTTCATGTCGCTCACAGCAGGAAACCCTCCGGAAAAGGATCCTGCGGATCGATGACAAACTGATGGGATCCGGTCATCACCGCGCTTCCCCTGACCAGGGCCACGATGCCCTCGAAATTGCCGATCTTCTCCAGCCGGATTATCTCACCTTCGAAAACCGTGCCCAGCGGGCTGCTGTTTCGGTAAACCTGCCCGGGTTTCAGTTTGCCCTTATGGTGGAGCAAGGTCATTTTGGCGGTGGTACCGGTGCCGCAGGGCGAGCGGTCCATATGCGACTGCCCGTAGATGACCACGCTGGTGCCGCGTCCTTCGCCGCCTTTGCCGTCCTCGGCATAGAATTCGACAACGTCAACGGTCTTGACCTCGGGCCGCTGAGGATGGCGGACTTCAAGCGTGCGGTTGGCCGCCTCGATTATCTCCATGCCCAGGGAGATGAGTTTGTTGCTGTTGGCGGGAATAAGATCGATGCCGATGTCGGCCGCCGACACCATGGCAAAGAAGCCGCCGACATAGACAAGATCGATGCTGATCTCACCGAACTCGGGGATGTACAGGAGGCTGCCGGTCTGGGAGACAAAGGAGGGCACCATCTCCAGGCCGACGGACTCGACCCGGCCGTCGCGGATATGGGCATGGGCCTGCAAGGGACCGGAGGGAGTATCGATAGTGATAACCGTGTCGCCGTTATCCACCTCGATGGCTCCCGTTTCCACCAGCGTTGTGACCGCACCGATAGTGGCATGACCGCAGAGATAGGGAAAGCGCCTGGCGTCCATATAGATCAGCCCGAACAGCGCTTCCGGGCTGACCGGCTCGGTGACCATGGCAGCAAACATGTCGCGGTGGCCACGGGGTTCGCAGGTCAGCAGCATACGTATATTGTTGTGGCGGGCAGCGAAAATATCCCGTTTTTCGGCGATGGTTTTTCCCGGCAGATCGACGCCGCCGAGCAGTAGCCGGGTCGGCTCGCCCTGGGTGTGCGAGTCGATGGTCCGCAGAAAATTTGAATAACGGCCGGTAAATCCCTGCACGGCCTGCTCCAGGTTGAGCATCGTTGTCCCCTTATGGTGGAGAAAGAAAGTGGAGAATACTTAAAAACGAAAAACCTGAAAACGATAATGTCTGTTTTCAGGTTTAATGCAATTCTACAGTAAAGATCCGCTTCATTCAATGGGAATGAGATGGCAATGGTGCGGTGCTACCTCGACACTGACCTTCTCCCCGACATTATAGATTCTGGTTCTCATCATACTGATGATATGGATCTCCCGACCGCCGCCGAGTTCGATAAAATAGCTGACCTCACCGCCCATATAGCTGCGATCCTTGATCTTGCCCTCGAAGGCATTCATTCCTTCAGTAGCGTCAAACTCCTCCATGGGGTAAAGATCGAAGCGCTGCGCCCGGACCACCAACTCAACCCGATCTCCCTGGCTGAACATATTTTTGTTGTCGGCGATAAGCAGGTCGCCTGTTTCAATCTTGACCCGGACATGCTCTTTTTCAACCTCGACAATCTCGCCTTTGATAAAGTTGGAGTGCCCCAGGAAATCGGCGACAAAATGATTGATCGGTTCGTTGTACACCGTCTGCGGATCGCCTTCCTGCTGTTTGCGCCCCTCTTTCATCACCAGGATTTTGTCGGACATGGACAGGGCTTCGCGCTGATCGTGGGTGACGAATATGGTGGTCACGCCCAGCAGTTCCTGGAGGTTGTCGACCTCTCGGCGCATCTCTTCGCGCAGATTTTCGTCAAGAGCTGAGAGCGGCTCGTCCATGAGCAGGACATCCGGTTCGATGACAATGGCGCGCGCCATGGCAATACGCTGCTGCTGGCCGCCGGAGAGTTGGCTGGGCATACGATTTTCCACGTTGGGAAGGCGGACCATTTCCAAAGCTCTGGCCACCTTTTCCCGGATCTCATCCTTTGATACATTGCGGTATTTCAGGCCGAAGGCCACATTGTCAAAGATGTTCTTATGGGGAAAAAGAGCATAGTTCTGAAAGATCATGCCGAGATTGCGCTTATGGATCGGAGTATCGTTGATCCGTTTTCCCTTGATGAAGATATCGCCCTCGGTGGGATCCTCAAGACCAGCCACCATGCGCAGCAGTGTAGTCTTGCCGCAGCCGGAAGGTCCTAGCAGGGTTACCAGGCTGCCTTCCTCGATATCAAAATCCATCTTTTCAACGGCGACGATATTGTCGAACCGTTTCATTATGCCTCTGAATTCCACAATAGGCTGTTTCTTGCCGGTTGCCACTGTCCTTTTCTCCATGTTCCAAATTATACGATAACCTGGCCGGGCTCCCATGCCCGGCCCGTGCTGCTGTGCTGCGGCGTATTGATTTTTTGGGTGATGGAAAAAATCAATACGCCCGGGTTGTGGTTAATCAGCTGCCTGCCTTGATGCGGTCCCATTTTTCCGTCCATTCCAACTGGTGCGCATTCCAGTATTCAGGTTCGGCGAAAAGATACCCTTCCAGTGTACCGGTTGGATCAAAGGCCGGAAGTTTCTTGATACTCTCCGGCAATTCAACCTTGGTGGGATCGAGGCTCGGCGGATAGTTCTGTCCCTCGGCCACGGCGATGGCGGCTTCCGGCTCGAGCATGAAGTTAAGCAGCTGCTGAGCAACTTCAAGGTCTGTCCCCTTGAGCACAAAAAGATATTCCATCCAGGAGTAGGTGCCTTTCGGAGAGAGGTAGCCGATGGGATGTCCTTCCTGCTGCAGAGCGGCGATCCTGCCGGACCAGGCGGAGGTGGCGTAGATTTCCTCGTTGGCCAGCAGACTCATGAGTTCGGCTCCTGAGCTCCAGTATTTTTTCATCAGATCGCGCTGTTCACGCAGGGCTGCCCAGATGGCATCGATATCGGTCATGTTGTTTGGACTTTGACCGGTGTGCAGCGCGGCATACCACATATTGGTCCTGAAGTCGCCGCCCCAGCTGCCCAGCTTGCCTTTGAGTTCCTTGTCCCAGAGCAGGGAGGCGCCCATTTTTTCAGCCTTTTCCTTGCTTATCTTGGTGGTGTTGTAGGCGATGCCTGTCTGACCGAGATCATAGGGGACAGCAGACAGAGTGCCGCCGGTAATATCGCGTAGCGGCTTGATCATGGCTTTCATCACCAGATCCAGGTTGGGGATTTTCGCCTCGTCCAGTTCCGTGGAGAATCCCAGATCGACATAACGGGCGTAATCGAAGACGGCACTGAGGTGGGCGATATTAAATTCACCGCCCGGTGGATAAGAGGCCTTGACCCTGGTGAGATACGAGTCCATGTCACCGAACTCGCCGTCGATTACCTTGATGCCGGTAGCTTCGGTGAAGGGCTCAAAGGCGTATTTGCGGAATGCCTCTGAGGTACTTCCACCCCAGCCGTCGAATCTGATGGATTCCGCTGCCTGGGCATTGCCGAGCATCTTGCCGAAAGGACTTCCCATCAGGCCGATGGTGGCGCCTGCCATGGTAAGGTATTTGAGAAAGTCTCGGCGGCTGAGATTACCGCTTTTGTAGGCATCATAGACACGATCCAATTTTTCCTTGGTAACGATTGACATGTGTTCTCCTCCCTGTTGTGTTTAATGTGACGTAACTCTTCAGCAGCATACCCGATGTATGGCTAACCGCCCTGCTTATGGACATATGGCGTACTGCTAAACAGTTACAGACCGGTGGTTGGCCAAATAATGCGGATCAACCTGAATAGTTACAATGTGACTTTGAATCCATCCTCTGTGATTGCCGAAACCGAGTTGTTCCGGAGTGGTCCGGAAACCGTCAATCCCTGATTATTCCGGCGCTATTGCAACCTGTTCACTCCTTAAACTTGGAAAATCTGCGTGACAGATATCCAGCCAGCAGCGGCGTGGAGACTGTCAGCACGATCATTACCGTACCAAGGGCGTTGATTTCGGGGCTGATCGAATTTCTCAGCATACTGAATATCTTGACCGGTACGGTCTGGTTCTCCGCCGTCGCCCAGAAAAGCGTGGCGGTGATATCGTCGAATGAAATCGTAAAGGCAAAGAGGGCTCCGGCCAGAATGGCGGGCAGCAGCAAGGGGAAAGTGACTTCCCTGAAGGTCTGAAAGCCGTTGGCCCCCAGTGACCGTGCAGCCTCCTCATATTCTTTTTTGATGCCGACCAGACGTGCCTGAACAATGAGCAGTACATAAGGCAGGGTCAGAACCACATGACCCATGAGCAGCAGGGCGAAGCTTTTTGGTTGCTGCAGATAGCGCAAAAAAAGGAGCAGAGCCACGCCCAGCACCACCTCGGGAATCATGATAGGAGAGAGCAGCAGGGTATTGATGGTGTTTTTGCCGGGGAAGTCAAAACGGATAAAAGCCAGTGCCGCAAGTATGCCGATGGCGGTTGAGATAATGGCGGTGAGTGATCCCAGGATCAGTGAATTTTTAAAGGCGTCGATGATCGAGTCGTTCTGGGCGAGTTTAATGAACCAGCGCAGGCTGACCCCATCCATCGGGAAGATTCCGAACTGCTTGGGGTTGAATGACAAAACAATGACAACCACGATGGGCGTGAACATGAAGATGTAGACCAGTATGGTGTAGAACCTGATGAGTGACCATCCAATTGAATGTCGCATGGGTTATTTTCCCTGAAAGCTTTTGAAAATCTGGTTGATACCCAGGTAACGATTGTAGGTCCAGACAATCACAAACAGCAGTGACAGCAGGATCACACTGATGGCGGAGCCGAAGGGCCAGTCCAGAGTGCCCACGACCCGTTTGAAAATAAGGTTGGCGATCATGTCGTTGCCGGGCCCGCCAAGGATCATGGGCGGTAGATAAGTCCCCGCCGTCAGCACAAAGACCAGGAGACAGCCGGCGCTGAGGCCGGGCAGGCTCAGAGGCAGAGTGACTTCGCGGAAGGCCTGCCATTCGGTACAGCCCATGGAACGGGCGGCCTCGAGCAGGCTCTTGTCGATGCCTTCGAGGCTGACGTAGATGTTGAGCACCATAAAGGGCAGCAGGTACATGATCAACCCCATCAGCACGGTAAACTCATTATAGAGCATGGAGATAGGAGTTTCCAGCAGCCCGATCTTTATGAGGAAATGGTTGATAAGACCGGAATCGCCCATAATGTTAATCCAGCTCATGGTCCGGATAATGAAGCTTATCCAGAAGGGCAGCATGATCAGCAGAAGATAAATCTGTTTGTACCGACTGGTGCTCCGGTAGAAAAAATAGGCCGGGATGTAGCCCATGATCACGCAGAGAAAAACGGTTTCAAAGGCAATTCTGATGGTGCGGAACAGTATTTTGGGATAAAAAAAATCTTCGAAGAATTTAGCGTAATTGCCAAACTGGAAAGCCGGGATGTCGGCGCCGCTCGGGGCGCGCAGCCAGAAGCTGTATACCACAACGAAACAGACGGGGATGACGAGAAGAAAAAAGACTGCGCTCATGGAAGGGGCCAGGAGTGCCCAGGGTTTCCAACTTTTGGTTTTCATAGCTGTCGATCAGAGGTTGAAGTGCGTTTTTAAGTATTTAAACCGTGTCCCGTATTTAAACCGTGTCCCATATGCATGTAAAATGTGCAGCAAATCAGTCCTGACCATTGGAAATAATGTCCCGCAGGCCCGGCACTAAATTTTTGCAGAGGGAAGCAGCTGAGAGAGTTGGGCGGCTGTTTCCCTGACCATATCTCCGTATTGAGCCATGATGCTCTCCGCGGTGTGCTGCAGTACTGAAAAATCAAAAGATACCGCACCCACCGACGTTGCGTTTATGGGGTCATACAGCGGTGCGGCAATAGCCAGCACGCCGGGCAGATACTCTTCCACCTGCATGGCGAATCCGCGCTTTCTGGTAATTTCTATTTCTTTGAGCAGTGTATCTTTATCGCGGATGGTGTTTGCCGTTTTGGCAACCAGATCCATCCGCTCAATTTTTTCAGCGATGATGTGGTCCGGCAGGCTGGAAAGATAGGCCTTGCCCAGGGCCGTGTTGTGCAGACAGTTTGTTGAAAATTCCGGCAGGCTGAAAGTCAGGGCCTCCTCCGCCTCCCTGTGGTAGAGACGTACCAGGGTATCATCTACCGCATAGGCGACATCGATGCTGATATTGTTTTCCCGGTGGAGCCGGTCGACGACATCCTTGATCATTTTGAGGTTATCGGTGGCCTGCATCAGGTTGATGCACAGCAGCAGACACTGGGTCGACGGCCGAATCTCCTTGGTTTTTCGATCTTTTTCCAAATATCCCATCTCTACCAGGGTGTTGATGTAACGGTAGGTGGATGTCATATTGAGATCCAGAGTCTTGGCGATTTCGCTCTGGGTTAACACAGGGGTGTCATTCTTGAAAAGAGACAGTATTCTCAAGCCCTTTTCCAATGATTTGGAAAAATAGTATTTTCCTTTTGACATTCCGTTTTGGGATGAATTATTATCTGTCATACTATAATGGGAAAGTTATTACTATAATAGTTAAAATTGCAGATTTTGAGGAGAATGTCAAATAATAATCTGGTGAAATTCCGGATGCTTCCCGTTTTTATAATTTGGGGAATTTGTTTTTGTTTATTAATTTCAGTTGTTTGTTTCTCCAGGTGAAGCGGAATGAGAGGAGAGGAGAGTTTTTTTTACCTGGCTCTGAAATATGTATATTTTGGTAGCTGTTGAATACCTCCCTGATCGGTCATAATCAGCAGAAGTGTGTTTTGACGGCTCTATGTTTTATTATCCTCTTATATTGGGAGAACGAGGATGTCTGAAAATGAGACGATGTTGGAAATTGATTATGCAAATTCCGGGGAAAAAAACGAAGCTTCCCTTACGGACCTTACCGCCGCTCTTACCGGTTTCTTGGAACAACTGGGGGTAAGGCCCCTCATTGACCGTTCCTTTTTCGAAGTAATTCAGATCGGCGATGGTCTGACTAAACGGGAGAGGCTGCTTGAAGCTTGCGGATACGCGGACGATCCTCAGGGATTTTTCACTGATCTCCTGGCGCAGCTGGGCAAAGCCGACGGTACCAAGAAGATCGTTGTCGGTGATATTGAAATGCCCCACCTGCTGTTGATGGCCATTCTTGAGGTGGTTCTGCCCGGAAACAGATTTATATCCATCAAGAACACCGAGCAGCTGGAGAAGGTTGCCAATATCAGGATCAAAAAGTCCGATCATGCCGACATGCAGAAGGTGATCGATACCTATCCGGTGCGGTTGTCGATGCATACTATTCGTCAGATGCGGGTCTCCGGCAGTGTAGCGTATCAATATCTCCCTTTTGTAGAAGAGCTTGATACCATTGGCCATACCAATACCTGGATCGGTCAATTTCACCAGGGACTACTTGAGCAGATGTATCTGAATCGGGTCATTTTCCTGCTCAATATGGCCTGCCCCGTCTACTGCAGGTTCTGTTTCCGCAAGCATAAGGAGGAGAGAAACCAGCAAAATCCGAGCGCCGAGGATGTCCGTACGGCCATCGAACATGTGGCCAACTCACCGGCTATAAAAGAGATAGTCATCACCGGCGGCGATCCTTTCATGAACCGGGAAAATATAGCGAGCGCAATCGACGGGCTGATGGAGGTCGAACATGTGCAGACGCTGCGCCTGGCCACCCGCTCCATCGCTTATTACCCCCATTTGTTTCTCGCCGATGATGCCTCGATGCTCAACTATCTGAAGCGCAAAAACCTGGAGCTGCAGGAACGCGGCAAGCGCATGGAGATCGCCACCCACTTCATCCATCCCGATGAAATTTCGCCGCAATGCCTGATGATCATCTCGGAGCTGGTGAAAAGCGGCATAGTCGTTTATGTGCAGACACCCTTCCTCAAAGACTGCAACGACCAGGGGCCCGAACTGGTCCGGCTTTTCAGTCTGCTGCGCGGTGCCGGCGCTGAACTCCATTATATCTATATCCCCTGCAGTCCGATCCACGGCAACAGCATTTATTGGTCACCCATTTCGAAAGGACTGGAGATGGGTAGCTACCTTCGGGCTCATCTCTCCGACCGGGTCATCCCCAGGATCTGTACGGCCACGCCGATCGGCAAGATGGACTGGAATATCAGCGGTTGGGCAGTAGAGCCGGTGGAGGAAAACGACAATTTCATCTGGATCCGCAGTCCCTACAATCCCGACTATTTCAAGGAGTTCGCTCCGATAGCCAATGAGCTTGAAAATATACGGGTCAATGAGGAGGGCACCATCGATATCCAGTATATGGCCAAGATCGGTGACGACTCGCTCTTTCTCGGTTCACGCCCGCTGCGTTTCGGCGGCGGCATGACTCAGCCGGAGAGCACCGAGGCGGTTCTGGAAATGATGAGGGAGGAGAGGAAGCTCTCGCCTTCGCTGGTCGATACCAGATCCTTTAACCTGTCACGCGTCCATGAGACCAGGGTCGAAGTCGATACCGAGTGCACGGAGGAGGATCTCTATTATATCCGTGGCGATGAGCGCATCACCGATGTAGTGATCATCTCGGAAACCGATGCGGTCGATTCTCTCTATCAGATTGACAGAATCGTTAAAGTTCTCGATGACATACCTCATGTGAACGCCATTCGTCTGCGCAGCCTTAAATTTAATTATGAGCCGCAGTTGTATACAGCTGAGGTGATCGACAGGCTCGCCGGTCTGAACAAGCTCACCCTGGTCAACCCCAAACGGCTGGAAATCGAAACTCATTTTCTGGTGGCGGAGGAATTCACCGAAGAGCATGGCCGTCTGGCCCGACTCCTTAGAAACAAAGGTATCACGGTATACAACAACACCCCGCTGCTGGGACGGATCAACGATACCCCGGAAACCATACATCTTCTCGCCTACCACTGTCGCCAGGCGGGCATTGAATTTCATCATCTCTATGTCGCCGGGCTGGATGTGCAGAACCGCTGGAACAGTGAAAATCCGGTGGCACTCTATGATGTTATCGACATTGCCACACGGGTGCGCAGGGACGGCAGCGGCCGTGAAGTACCCCGCTATATCGTTCACACCTTGCTGGGCGAAGTCGACTTCGGTATGGCCTCTACGATCATCGGGGATGGCGAAGACCTCTCCCTGAAGCTGCTGCCCTACGATCTTGACTACTTCAAAGGAATGTCGGCCGATTTTGAATGGCCGGAAGGTGTCAGGGAAGACAATGACGGCAAACCTGTGGTGCCGATTACGGGACTCTTGAAAACTACGGATTTTGCTCTTTCGTAGCACCTTGATTTATTAAGATAACTTTGGCGCCGGGAGGGCCTATGCATTATCCATTTATGTTGTATAGCCGCAGGGTCGAGTATCAGCCGATCTTTCATAATCTACGGGGTGATCCATTTATTGCCGATCTTTCCCCTCGAAGCAGCCTTCTCTCAGGCGTCGATATGCGCGATCAGCGGAGTTTTCAACAGATTCTTGAGGAAAAGATGGGGGCGGAGTACAGTTGGGGGGTGGCAGCCTATCTGGAAAACAGGGATACCCTGCTGGCGGATTGTCCCCAGATGGTGGAAGAGGGACGCTTCATCCATCTCGGTTTGGACATTATCGTCGGTTTGGGGACCCCCCTTCATACCCCGCTTGATGGTGTTGTCGCCGAAAGCGGTTATGAGAGCGGAGAGGGTAACTACGGTAGCTTCGTCCTTCTCCGCCATGAAAGCCCCTATTTCGAGCCCTTCTACAGTTTTTACGGTCATCTGCGGCGAGAGAGTCTGCCGCCGGCAGGGAAAATTCTCCCTGCGGGGCAGGCTTTTGCGGAAATTGGTGATTTTCATGAAAACGGCAACTGGTTTTACCATACCCATCTTCAGGTCATCACCTTGAAGGGACTGAAGTTGGGCTACGCTTCCAAGGGGTATTGCGCTGCAAAAGATCTGGCGGAGATGAATGAGATTTGTCCCTCTCCGATACCGCTGTTTAAGGTGTAGGCGGAGGCCTTGTCTTTGAAACATTGTATGCATTCCGCATCAGGCATGGAATGACGTCCGTGGAATGGAGATGGGTGCTGCCACATACCCGTCATTCCGGACCACGATCCGGAACCCAGCAGTTGCGGTTATCTCAACCGATCTGGTATGTCGAGGTACCCGCAGCAATCAGCAACTTCTTGTCGTTGTGAAGTTCGGTGCGGGTGACCGCCACCCTGTTGCCCTGGCGCAGGAGGGAACCGGAGGCAATAAAATATTCACCCTTACCGGCTCTGAGGTAGTCAACGCGAAGATCAATGGTACCGAGTCGTGCCATACAACGTGCTATCTCCTCGTCGTTTTCATTTTCAAGTTGCTTGAGAAGCTTGACGGAAACGATAAGCCCGCCGGTGAGGTCGAGCACTGAGGAAATAGCGCCGCCGTGGAGGATTTCACGGACAAAGTTACCGATCAGCTCCTGCCGCATGTCGATACGAACCTGGACTTCCTCCAACTCAAGACGGATTATTTCAATGTCCAAAAGCCTGTTGAAGGGCATTCTCTTTTCATAAATGTCTTTTAAAACATCAAGATTATCCGCAAATCGTTTGTTTCCCTTCATCTTTCTCCCGAGTTCGTGGTATCTCTTTTTCGAGATAATCGTTTATGGTTTAAATAGAGACGGTAGGATCTTCCGGCAAAACATAGCCGGTTATGGTTTGTATTTAAAGGAAAAGATTGGCCAACTTGTGGATGTTTATCCCGGATCAGCAGGTTTTTATTATCTAGTGTGGCGGTTCTTCCTTTTGGCGTTAGTGCCGTTATGGATTAAAGTACAGTGATGATACTGTCTCTTTTCAGAAAAATATGGATTCCCCGGCGGAAATTACAAGGAGGAAAGTGATGACGGAATTATCACCTCAGGATCTTGACGATCTGTTATATGCACGGACACTGTTGGAGAATCCGGGCCTTGCCGTGAAGATTACCAATGCTGTAGGCACTCCGATAGAAAAGGCCTTCGACCTGCTGCCACGGAACTGGACCGATGTTGTTCATCGAAGCACGCAGAGGGCTCTTGAAATCGCGGTAAACTCGGCCCTGCTGACCTTGAGGAGAAAAAATACCAGGCAGGCCGCCAACACCCTGCATAAATTTATGGCCGCCGGGCTGGGTGCCGCCGGCGGTTTCTGGGGACTACCCGCGTTAAGCGTCGAGCTGCCCGCTTCAACTACGGTAATGCTGCGGTCTATTGCCGACATTGCCCGCAGTGAACTGCACGATCTGGAGGATGCGGCGGTAAAAGTCGCCTGTCTCGAGGTGTTTGCTCTGGGTGGGCCGAGCGAGGCAGACGATGGCGCTGAAACCGGGTATTTTGCCGTCAGAGCGGGGCTTGCCAAAACCATCAATGATGCCGTACAGTATATTGCGGCAAAGGGGCTGTCCGAGAAATCCGCACCCGCTCTGGTCAGGGTCATCTCGCAGATTTCTTCACGCTTCGGCCTGCAGGTCACCGAAAAGATGGCGGCCCAGTCACTGCCGCTTCTCGGAGCAGTAGGCGGAGCGGTGATTAACAGTCTGTTCATTGATCATTTCCAGAATATGGCCCGTGGGCATTTTATTATCCTGCGTCTGGAGAAAATCTATGGCCGGCAAACAATAGAGGAAATATATAAATCGCTGAAGGGAGAAGAGTACCAGACCGGCAATTACCAATAATTCCCATACCCGACCTGATTCGCCATCTGTTTTCTGATATTCAGGCGGCAGCAAAGAATTTCCACGCAGACCTGATGACATTTATCACTGAAACATTGAAGGGCATCGTCCAGCGCGTCACCTATCATAATCCGGAGAACGGCTGGTCGGTGCTCAAGGTGCAGTCTTATGCCAATCCGGGGGATCCGGTGACGGTGACGGTTCATCAGACCACGGTTTTTGCCGGGGCTACCATGGAATTTCATGGCTCCTGGACCGTCCATCCTCAGTTTGGCAGGCAGTTCAAGGCAATCAATGCCCTTGAAAAAAAGCCGGCCTCCGTCGGCGCCCTGGAAAAATATCTGGGTTCCGGGCTTATCAAGGGCGTCGGTCCGAAAACAGCAGGGAGAATAGTTCGACATTTTGGTCATGACACTCTTACGGTTTTTGAAGAGCAGATAGAGAGGCTCACTGAAGTTCCGGGTATAGCCTCCGGAAAGCTGACGATGATCAAGGAGGCCTGGTATGAACACCGCATGATCCGTGAGGTGATGATCTTTCTGCAGGGCCATGGCATTTCAACACTCTTTGCGGTGCGCATCTATAAAAGATATGGAGATCGGGCTATTACCATGGTCAGCGAAGATCCCTACCGGCTGGCCCGGGATTTTTACGGCATCGGCTTCTTTTCAGCGGATGAGGTGGCGCTCAGCATAGGCCTGGCCAAAGACAGTGAAGAGAGGATTATGGCTGCGATCCGGCACGTGCTGGCATCGAGCAGAGAGCAGGGGCATTGCTATCTTACCCGCGAGCAGATCGGTGAAGAGGTGGAAAAACTGCTGGAAATAAAACTGGCGGAGCGCCTTGATACGGTGCTCAAGCTCATGGAGGATGACAACCAGCTTCGCTTGCGAATGCTGGGCAGTGGTGAGGGAGGGGAGTTAATCTGCTACTATTCCAAGACCCTCTACTACGACGAGTTGACGGTGGCTGCCCGCCTGCACCGGCTCACCGGGCGCCCCCCTGAAGAAGACGTCCGGATGAAACAGTGGATTGAACGCTATTGCACAAAGTACGACCTGCAACTCAGCGGCGAACAGGCGGCCGCCGTTGCCGCCATCGTCGGCTGTCCCTTTTCCGTTCTTACCGGAGGTCCGGGCTGCGGCAAAACCACTACCACCCTGGTGATTGTACGGCTGCTCGAGTCCATGAAAAAGAAGGTCCTGCTTGCTGCTCCGACCGGCAGGGCCGCGCAGCGTATGGGCGAGGTCATCGGTCGTCAGGCCAAGACCCTGCACCGGCTGCTCGAGTGGCAGCAGGGCAGCTTCCTGCGCAATGAAGAACAGCCTCTGGAGAGTGATTTTCTGATTGTCGATGAGTGTTCCATGCTCGATATCTCCCTGACGGCTTCGCTGCTGAAGGCTGTCCCCGAGGACTGCAACGTGCTTTTTATCGGCGATGCCGACCAGTTGCCCTCGGTCGGAGCGGGCAATGTTCTGCGTGATATCATCGATTCCGGAAAAATCCCCTGTTTCCATCTGACCGAGGTGTTCCGACAGGCCAAGGAATCGTTCATCGTTGAATACGCCCACCAGATTAACCGCGGCGAGATTCCCAGAATCGAATCCCCTTTCAAGTATCCGCAGATCTGGAAAGACAACACCGACTGTCTTTTTCTCGATTCCGAGCAGGCCACCAACGAGCAGCTGAGCTTTGTCGGCCGGATGAAACGCGGCGTCAACCTCGGTATCAGCCGGCTGGAGGGGTTAAATAGCGGTGAGACGCCCTATGAATTCCGTACATCGGAAGTGATATCCTCGGCCTATGAAAGTGAATTTGAAGTGCCCGCCAAATTCAGACATGTCGATCTGGAGCGACTCTGCCGGGCCGGCGATGCGGTGGAGGAGCTGAAGGCGTTGCTGAAAAAGGTGCATCCATGGTCGACTCTGCATTATGGTCTGACCGCGGTGCAGTCGGTGGTGCAGCTCTATCGGGAGTGGATACCCAGGTATTACGGCAGGGATGCTGAAATTCAGATCCTCTCTCCCATGACCCGCGGGACCCTCGGCACCGCCAATCTGAATACGGTTATTCAGCAGGCCGTCAACCCCGCCGGGCAGGAAAAGGCCCAGATCCAGGTGGGTGAGCGCATCTATCGCAGTGGCGACAGGGTCATTCATCGGAGGAACAATTACGACCTCCAGGTTTTCAACGGTGATATCGGCATTATTCAGTCGATTGACAGCCGGAATCTGACTATGATGATCTCCTTTTTCCCCGACGGCCGGGAGGTGGAATATCAGAAGGACGATATTGTCGAACTCGATCTGGCCTATGCCATCACCATCCACAAATCCCAGGGGAGTGAGTTTGCTGCGGTGATTATTCCGGTGCTGACGCAGCACTTCAAGATGCTTTACCGCAATCTGATCTACACCGGTCTGACCCGGGCTCGAAAACTTGCGGTCCTGGTCGGCACCCGCAAGGCCTTGGCAATGGCAGTTCGCCGCCAGGACACCGGCAATCGTCAGACCGCCCTGAAAGAGATCCTGCAGAGTGCAGAGCATTGATGAAGCAGGATTTAAAGACTTCTCAAGCGTTCCAGGCGTGTTTCCAGAAGAGTCATTCCTGCATTGAGGGCAGGGTCGTGAAGACGTTTCTGCCGTATTTTTTTTCGGGTAAGGCTGATCGAGGTATAGTCGAGATTCATTAAAACGGCGATGGCCGGATTGGTAAGGCCCCCGTAGCGATAGAGCATATCCATGGCAATACTGCGTCGGTCTCCGGGAATTTTTAGCAGCTGATCACGCTCGCAGTGCAGTCCCCGTTCAAGTTCCGTGAGAATTTTTTCCTGTTCCAGAAAACGGCCGATCTTTTTAACTCCGGGCTGTTTATGAGGCAAGGTTGTGCCGCTTCTTTTTTTCATCTCCCTTACAAATGCGCTGGAACCCAGAATGGATTGGTCGATGATTTTCGCTTTCAGCGAAAGACCGTGGCCCGGCAACTGAAGCAGCGCCTCCGTATATTTCCGTCGACCCTGCGGAGTATCTCCCCCGAAAGAATCCAGGACCAATTGATGATTGATAAAGTGGTACCTGGGATAAGTGCCCATGAAACCGGGAAGGCTGCTCCATTTCCAGGTGGGCAGAAAGGCGTTCCTTCTTGATCTGCTGCACCTCTTTTGCATCCCGACCATAATGGGATTGAGGTGCAGATACTGCGACAGAGGCAGGAGGTAAAGGTCCTTTTCCAGAACTATGCTCTTGTATCTTCCCGCGTAAATATGTCCTCTGCGCTGGTATATCCTGTTAAAATATGCAGTATAGGTTATATTCAGGTGGCGCATAAACTCGCTGAGATTACCGAGAGGCGTTTCGATCAGAAGGTGAAAGTGGTTTTTCAGGAGTACAAAACCATGGAGGGCTGTGCTGTGCGTTGCCATGGATGTTTTTAAGATCTCAAGGAAATTTGCATAGTCATCCGCCGACTTAAAAAAGGCTTTCCTTTCATTGCCGTATTGGGTGATGTAATAAAATGCACCTGGATATTGAATACGCAGTGGTCGTGCCATTTTATCCGGTCATTCGAGAGCGTTAATGGTGACGATTTAGGAGTCCATCAATATTAGAGCTGTATAAGAGGCAAGGTGAAGGCGGTCTTATTCAGCATACTGAAAAAATGATATCACCTAAAAACTTATAAAAGTTGACGAGATGGACGGGTCCAACAAAAAATGAATATATCAGAACTTGTGATTTCAACAACGGTTTGTTATGAATAGGGCGGAGAATGTCATAAGCCGTTGTAATACGGTGTATATTTAATCATATGAAGTTGTTGGAATTATAAGAGAAAAAGAGTAATTATTCAGTAGCCATCCGGTCAGCATTACCTGTCCTCGAATCGTCCGGAAGAGCAAAGATAGAGCTGAACGCGCTGTGTTCAAATCTCTGCCGCATTCTGTATTGCCGTGGAAAAAACATGCCGCATAGTGGCAGGTCGTTCGGCCGGCTTGACGATTATGACCTATTACCTGAATAGTTTAATCAACAGAGTGGGACATAAAAATTTGAGAAGATTAGGTAACTTTAAACTCGGCATTACCAAGAAGGTACTGGGAGCATTTTTGGTCTTCGTGCTGATATTTTATGGTACACTTTTGATATTGTTCACTAATACTCAGAAAATTGTCGCGGTGACCGAGCGTATAGTGAGCAAGAACAATGAAATATCGGCAATTTCCAAGGTGTTGTACGAGAGCCTCCTGAGTATGGAAGCCAACGATAAAAAATATCGATTGCTCAATAAAGATATTTACCTGGACTATTTTTACGAGGAACAGGAGAGTTTCGAATCGAGCCTGGAAAAACTATTGTCACTGGAATCTCCTGAATTTAAAGTTGCTTCGATCTGGCAGGACTTAGCCGCCGAATATAACGATCATGTGCAGAGCATTCGCAATGGTGATGAAGGTGTGTCGCCGGGAAATCATAAATGGGCCCCGGAAAGGAAGATTAATACCTGGCTTGAAACCATATCTGCGGCCAGGTTGGCTAACGATCGGGAGATAGAAAAATCGCTGTTCGATATCAACAATCGGGGAAAGTTAAGTGTTCGAAACGGTCTCATCGGCATGGGAATTACCATTATCGTCGGTCTGATTGCCGTACTTTTTCTCTCAAAATCGATATTGCAACCGCTCAAGGAACTGAAACACGCGCTCAGAAACATTTCCTCCGAAAAGGACACCGAGGAGATCAATATCGATCGTAAAGATGAGTTTGGTGAACTCGCCGTGGCCTTCAATGATATGAGCCGGCAACTGAAGGAAGAGGAAGAGCTGCGTTCGGAATTTATAGCCACTCTCAGTCATGAAATCCGCACGCCCTTGTCTTCCATCAGGGAGTCCGTCAATATGATACTGGAAGGTGTATTGGGTGGAGTAAATGAGAGGCAAACTCAATTTCTGGAGATAGCCCAGTCGGAAATTTATCGTATAAGCGATCTATTGAATCATCTTCTTCAGGTTTCCCGTCTTGACGCTGAAACCAGAAAGGTCACTCCTGTATTGATCGATCCCAATAATCTCGTTTTAGAGGTTTCCCGAGGGCTGATACCGACTGCCAAAGCGAAAAGCGTGGCAATGAAGTTCTATAAAATGTCAGATCCACCCGTTCTCATCGGTGTGAAAAAGGAGTTGCAGCAGGTTCTTTTTAATCTTCTTGAGAATGCGATCAAGTTTTCTCCAAAAGGCGGAAAGATCGATATAGCGCTTTCTCTGGAGAGTAAAAATGATATGCTTGTCTACCAGATTACAGATCAAGGCCCCGGAATCACAGATCAAGAACAGTCTTTAATATTCAGCAAATATTACCGTGCTAAAAACGCCAGAAATCATATGGACGGCGTAGGTCTCGGCTTAAGCATTTCCAAGAGAATTATTCAGTTCCATGGCGGTGAAATATACGTTAAGAATAATAATAAAAAAGGATGCTCGTTCTATTGCTCTCTCCCGTGTGAAATAAATGAAAAGAAGAAGGCCGCCTGAACTTTGACGGCGACTAAATAAACCTGATTCCCCGTATCATAGGTTTTTAGCCATCCGGGAACTTCGAGTCAACTTACCCTTCCCTAAATAACTTGTTTGATGCTCAAATTATGTGGTGCTGTATGTTGAAAAAAAATATTCGTGTTTCACTGTGTTGTTTTTTATCGGCAGCTTTGCTCGCTTTGGGGCTCTCCGGCTGCAGTGTCATCCAGACCCTTGAGGGATTAGGTGTTCCTGATCCTGAAATAGGATCACTGTTCCATGCGGAATATGCCTTTTTCGCAGGAAATTACACGCTGGCTGAAGAACTTTACTCTAAGGTCCGGAACAACAGCGAAAAACCATTCTATGTCAACCAGGCTGTTTATGGTCTGGCCAGTCTTGCCATCATAACCGCAGAAAACACTAATGAATTGGAACTGGCGCTGGCGATGATGGAACAATGGCAGGAGCCGGGGGTTGAAGTAGACGGCTATGGAGAAAATCCGAAGATGTTGGCCACCGCCATCAGCGCGCAGGTAGATCTGCTTGAATGCAGGCCTGAAATTCGATATGTAACCACCAAGAAGGAAGGCGAATTGATAAAGAAACATCAGGAGGAAATCGAGGAGTTGCAAAAAACAATCAAAAAGCTTGAGCACCAGATATCAGTTCTGGAAGCCATTGATCAAGAGATACAGGAAAAAAGGAAACCATGACCACTCCGACAACAATTCTGGTTGTCGATGATGATCCCAATATTCTTGTAGTTTTGGAAGCAAGACTATCGGCAGCCGGATTCTCAGTAATTCAAGCCAGCGACGGCCTTTCCGCTCTGAAAACTCTCAAAGAGACAAATGTCGATTTGATGATTTCCGACATGAAAATGCCGGAGATGAGCGGTATGGACCTTTTCTGGGAAGTTCGCAAACAAAGCCAGTTCCTGCCCATTATTTTTCTCACCGCCTACGGAACTATCCCGGATGCAGTGATGGCTGTGAAAGCCGGTGCTGTCGACTACATCTCCAAGCCCTTTGATGGAAAAGAGCTGGTAGCTAAGGTCAACAGTACTCTCCAACAGAATGCAGGTCCTCCGGATACCTCGGAAACGCCGTTATTTGAAGATGGTTTCTATTGGGGTACTAATCCGGTAATGCAGGAGCTCCATACAATGACCAAGAAGGTCGGCGCCAGCAATGTGAATGTTCTGATCCTTGGTGAGAGCGGGGTCGGCAAGGAATGCATCGCCAAAGCGGTTCACAACCATTCCTCAAGGCGGGGAGCTGCATATATGGTGGTGGATTGCGGTTCCACACCCCCGGGAATCCTGGAGAGTGAGCTGTTCGGTCATATGCGGGGTGCTTTCACCAATGCGGTACAAGATAAGCCTGGTTTGATAGAAGCTGCCGATGGAGGCACTCTCTTTCTTGACGAAATAGGAAATATTTCCTCGGAAATGCAAAGCAGATTACTGCGCTTCCTTGAAGAAAGAAAAATACGAAGAGTCGGGGCAATTAAGGAGATATCTGTTGATTGTCGTGTGGTTTCGGCCACCAATGCAGATTTACCCCTGGAGATAAAGGAAGGCAATTTCCGGCAGGACCTCTACTACCGGCTTCGGGTGATCACTATCAACGTGCCGCCGCTACGGGAAAGGAAAGAGGATATTGCCGCCCTGGCCCGGTTTTTAGTGAAAAAGCAGTGCGACGAGCAGGGCCTGCCGCCGGTTGAGATTCCGGAAGAGACCATCGCCTGGATGGAAAATCATCAATGGCCCGGTAACGTCAGAGAACTGAAGAACGCGCTGGAGGCCGGTGTCGTATTGTGCCGCAACAATAAACTGCTGCCTGATGATCTGCAGCTGGCAGTGGCGGAAGAATCGACCGAAATAGAAGCAGAGACAACCAAGTCGTTTTCCATTGAGCGAAGCGAGAAAGAGGCCATAATCCGTGCTCTCAAGCAGACAAACGGTGTCCAGAAACGTGCTGCCGAACTTCTCGATATCAGTAGAAGATCAATCCATTACAAGATCAAGAAATATAATATTCAGGTAGCCGATTACAAATAGTTGTCGGATGGATGACGGTAGAATCTGCAGGAATGGGCAGGAGTCGAAAAACAGTGGAGGGTAATTGTAATTAACCAGGCAGGGGAGTTCCTGGAAAACCAAACCCCTCCACTATCTTGGCCGATATTATGCGGAGAAAGGATAGGTTGGCGGTATATTTCAGGTGCTACTCACGAGAAGCCAGTTGGGCGCGTGCCACCTGGATCTTCTCAACAGTGCCTTCCTTGACAACGGTACCGATAATGTTGACAACCTTTCCGACAATGCCTTCAAAGTTCCCGCCGGCCAGGTGATAGGTGGCATTGGGAGTGACCAGGGCGGTGCCGGTGGGAATCTTTTTGACTGTTCCGGTAAAAACCAGATTGTTGACATCCGTCCCCAATTGCACAGGGATTATCGGAGACTGTGGAGATGGTTTGGCAGAGGAAATAGCCATTGTATTAGTGGCAAGGGTAAAGACAAGGACAAGAAATAAGACGGCAACGGCGGACAATCTCTTCAGTTTCATTGGTTTCTCCTTTTGTTGAGCTGACGGAAAGAGTTTTTTGAGACAAGACCCATTTCATTTTGCATAGATTGTGCCATCCGTTTCCATATAAAAATAATCAATAAATAGCGTAACATATACTCACGGCCCACAGTTTTGCTGAAATAATTTCTCATGGTGTTACAAAGGTTGCACATATACAGGGTAAGAATTGCACTGAGGGTGTACGTTGGGCAGGGTATTCGCTGTTCATGACCACAGCGGTCTGAAAATAGATGCCTTCACCATGGTGTCGGTAAAAGACGGCGCTTTTGTGCCGTTTGCTTCCAACTGGTAAGGGCTTTAGAGATTTCAATTTCGGTGCAAAGCGGGGAATCCCAAAACTCGGCAGTTTGCCCTGTTCAATCCCCTTCGAATTCACAGAAGGTGTGAACCGATACTCCTGCGGAGCGGAGTTTGGCGCTACCGCCGATATCGGGCAGGTCTATGATGGCCGTTGCCTCGAAAATTTTCGCTCCTAACTGCTCGATAAGCTGGGCTGCGGCGAGCATGGTACCCCCGGTAGCGATCAGATCATCAACCAGCAATACTCTCTCTCCCTTTTGCAGGGCATCTGTATGTATTTCTACTTCCGCTTCTCCATATTCAAGAGAATAGGCCCGGCCTATGGTGTCTCCCGGGAGTTTGTCTTTCTTGCGCACAGGGACGAAGGAGGTATTTAAGAGATAGGCAAGCGGGGCCCCGATAATAAAACCTCGGGCGTCTATGGCCACCACTGCATCGATTTCCGCCTGAAGATATCGATACACAAAGACATCGATGACCTTTCTGAAAATCAGCTTGTCGGCCATCAGGGTGCTGATATCACGAAAAACCACACCCTTTTTGGGCCAGTCGGGAATAGATCTGATATGTTTTTTCAGTTCTGCGAATGATGAATCCATAGAGTCGACCTCGGTGATAATGGTGATGGTTTCTATTGAGACCGCTTGCCAGCTCCGGCAACCTCTGAAGCGCCCTCAAGCTGTTGCGGTTATGCCTAAAATAGTGTGCCAGGTGCCGTCCTGGCTCCATCTTTGCAGAATAAGCACCGGCAGTCCGGCGAGATATTCCTCTACCTTCGCCGCTTCGCTGGTCAGAAGGCCGGAGAGTACAAACCATTTCTGTTTGAGAAATCCTTCAGAGCGGATAATGTCTTTCATAATATCATAATGGATGTTGGCCACCAGCAAATCCGTGGGGATCTCCGAGAATATTTCGGCCTGACTATTTATAACCACAATGTTGTTTTCCATTTCATTCAGGACAACATTGTCTCTGGCCGTCCGGCATGCCAGAAAATTATAGTCGACCGCCACTGCCTTTATACAGCCCCGTTTAATTGCGGCCAAAGCGAGAATGCCTGTACCAGTGCCGAGATCGAGCATGGTTTCGACTTTGCCGCCGGCGCATGTGATTTCTATTGCCTGGAGGCAGTCTCTGGTGGTCGGATGCAGGCCGTTGCCGAAAACCACGCCGGGGTCAAGAGTTATTACCGTGGAGGGTTCTTCGGCAGGAGGAGTAAACCACGGCGGAACGACAAGGAATCCGCCGATTTGGCGGGGCTCGATCTTGCCCCCCTGCCATTGTTCATAGGTCATCTGGTAGGTATCGAGCAGGACCAGATCTTTCTGTTCCTCTATCAGAGCCTCTATGGCATCAGGAGCCTCCTGGAGAAAAAAAACAAAAGAGAATTCATCTTCTTCCCAGGTTCCCAAATAGTTTTTATTAACAATTTTCTTGTCTTTTGCTATTCTACCTTGGAGGTAATAGATATGTAGCATAGATTCAGGGGTTAATTTCGCTGACTGCATAGTGGTATCATCTGGCTTTTGATTGTATCGGGTCCGGCTGTGATGCCGGCGCTTTTCAAGATGTCTCGATCGTCCTATATACCCGCTGACTTTAAATGGCGAAAGGACTATTTTGACTCTCCAAGCGAGCCATTCAGCTCTGTATCCCCTGTGAAAATCGAAGAAGAAACCTGCTGAGCTTCTAGTAGTACCTTCGGTGAACTGTCTGTGAAGGTATCTTTTCGGCTCGGCCGGGTTGGGAGTGTGTATGATAATTTGTGTGGATTTTGACGGCACCATAGTGGATCATTGTTTTCCGGAAATTGGAAAACCAGTACCAGGCGCAATAAAGTGGCTGAAAAGGTTAAATAAATACGGAGCAAAATTGATTCTGTTCACCATGCGCTCGGACAGTATTCTTTTCAAAACGGCGTTAAGCGATGCCAGGCGCTATTTGCAGGAGCAGGGGATTGAGTTCTATGCGGTGAATGAAAATCCAACGCAGAAAAGCTGGACCGTCAGCCCCAAGGTTCATGCTCATGTGTATGTAGATGATTCCGCCTTCGGCTGCCCTCTCATTTTTCCCAAGGGATTCAACCGTCCCTGTGTAGATTGGAGTGAGGTGGGGCCGGAACTTGAGCGCATGTGCCTGTCTCATGGATAGCCCTTAGGCCACTAGCTTCAGGGGAAGCCGTAATCCTGTATCAGGAGAGCGTCGGATATCGAATTTTCAGCTGCCTGGGTAAACTGCAGCCGGGGTCGAAGTCTCCTTTACGAAGCCGTGAGTTTGTGGTTAAATGTCTGGGCGTAAGTCACCTAACCCCGGAAAGCCGGTTAACCGGCCAAGATAAGTACCTTGCCGGTAGACTCAACCTGCTATTTTTTAATATAGTTTCCTTTTTCTTGTTTTTTTTATGACAGTTTTGGGGAGTAACGTACTAAATTTCCAGATAGTAATATGTAAAAAAAAGGATTACCAAATTAACTCAGCCAATGACATTTGTCTTTTCCGGTAAGGCGCCAAAGAAGAATTTGGAATGACAGTAAAAAAGGTTTTCAAGATCTTCAGCCCCGGCAAGCATAAAACCTGCTGAGCTTCGTTAATAATCAACTAAAAAAGACTTTATACCGGCCCTTGGCCGGATGGATACCAGAGGAAAAGGATTATAGAATGGGTTCAACTGTCGTCGTGCAGCTCTACCGAGCCATTGATGAAACAAGGGCATATTGTTTTAACATCGAATCAACCAGGCCTTTGAACGAAAAGGAGATAGAGTCTCTGCGGCTGGTCCTGGCAGATGGATTCCTGGTGGAGACAGTATCTACAGCGCCTGTTCTTCATGGTGATCGTGTGGTCGAGGTGGGACCGCGCCTCAATTTTGCCACCGCCTGGTCATCCAATATGGTGTCAATCTGCAGGGCCATCGGCCTTGATACGGTAACCCGCGTCGAACGATCAAGACGCTATATTGTGCCTGAGGGAACTTCCATTGAAGAATTTTTAGAAAGTCACCATGACCGGATGACGGAATGCCGATACAGCCGGGCACTGACTACTTTTGAGACCGGGGTCGAGCCGGAGCCGGTATACGAAATCGATTTGATGAGCAAAGGCCCGGCGGCTCTCGAGGAAATTCCCGGTATTTCAATGGATGAGTGGGATCGGAATTTTTATCATAGTTATTTCGTCAAAAAGATCGGCCGCAATCCCACCATCGTCGAGATCATGGATCTCAATAACGCCAACTCCGAACATTCAAGGCACGGCTACTTCAAGGGCAAGCAGGTGATTGACGGCAAAACCTGTGAAGCCACTCTCTTCGAGATGGTTACCGATACCTTGAAAGCCAATCCCAAAGGATCCGTCATTGCCTTCAAGGACAACTCCAGCGTCATTGCCGGCTACGATATCAAAACGCTGTTGCCTGAAAATCCCGGAGCGCCATCGCAATTTGTCGAAAGTGAAGTATGTTACGATGTGCTGCTGACCGCAGAAACCCATAATTTTCCAACAGGCGTGGCGCCTTTTCCGGGAGCGGAAACAGGAACCGGTGGCAGGATTCGCGACGTTCAGGGGACCGGACAGGGCGGCTTTGTGATTGCCGGTACTGCGGGATACTGTGTCGGTGATCTTAATATTCCCGGTTATCCGTTGTCCTGGGAGCATTCCTACAGTCGTTCCGAGAATCTGGCATCTCCGCTGGAAATCGAGATAGAGGCCAGTAACGGAGCTTCAGATTACGGCAATAAATTCGGTGAACCCCTGATCCAGGGATTTACCAGATCCTTCGACATGGAACTGCCCAATGGAGAAAGGTGGGCCTTCCTGAAACCCATCATGTTTACCGCCGGTATCGGCCAGATCGACCACAGACACATAGAGAAGGGTCCGCAGGAGAAAGGGCTGCTCATTGTGCAGGTCGGCGGACCGGCCTACCGTGTCGGCTTCGGGGGAGGCGCGGCTTCCAGCATGCTCCAGGGCGAGAATGTCTCGGAGCTTGATTTTGATGCCGTCCAGCGCGGTGATGCGGAGATGGAACAGAAAATGAACCGCGTCATTCGCGCCTGCAACGAAATGGGCGACAAAACTCTCATTGACGTGATTCATGATCAGGGTGCCGGTGGACCTGCAAATGTGCTTAAAGAACTGGTTGAAGATTCCGGAGGATGGGTCGACATCCGCAATATCAGGGTCGGCGATCCCACCATGTCTGTCCTGGAGATTTATGTTGCCGAATACCAGGAACGCACCGGTTTCCTCATTCATCCGGATAATATCGAAAAATTCAAACGGATCTGTGCCAGAGAAAAGGTGGCTTGCGAGGTGCTGGGTGAGGTCACGGGGGATCTGCGCTTCGTCGTCCATGATTCATGGGATGGCTCCACTCCCGTTGATATTGAGCTCGATGAACTGCTGGGCAATATTCCCCGCAAGGTTTTCGAAGATCGACGGGCCGATCCCAAGCATGTCCCTCTGACCTTTTCCGGCGATTTAACGGTAAGGGATGCCCTTGATGATGTACTGCGTCTGGTTTCTGTCGGTTCTAAACGCTTTCTCACCAACAAGGTCGACCGTGCCGTCACCGGACTCATCGCCCAGCAGCAATGCTGTGGCCCGCTGCAGCTGCCGCTGAGCAATGTTGCCGTCGTGGCTCAGAGCCATTTCGGCAAAACCGGAGGCGCCACGGCTATAGGTGAGCAGCCCATTAAAATACTGGTTGACCCCGCGGCCGGAGCACGGATGGCGGTCGGTGAGGCCCTGACCAACCTGATGTGGGCCAGGGTTGAAGAACTCGACCAGGTAAAGTGCTCAGCCAACTGGATGTGGGCTCCCAAACTCGAAGGCGAAGGAGCTGCCCTGTATGATGCCGCCAAGGCCATGAGAAATGTGATGATCAGCCTCGGCATTGCGGTGGATGGAGGCAAGGACAGTCTTTCCATGGCGACCATGGTGGAGGGCAGAACCGTAAAATCACCGCGGCAGCTTGTGGTCTCTCTCTATGGCGCGGTACCCGATATTACCAAGGTGGTTACTCCCGATATCAAGGAGCCGGGTTCAATCCTGCTGTTCATCAATCTGAGCAAGGATTACAACAGGCTGGGAGGTTCCTCCTTTGCCCAGACCCAGGAGCAGATCGGTTATCTTGTCCCCGATCTCCGGGATACCGGCCTGCTGAGAAGATGCTTTCAGACGGTGCAGGACCTTATTGATAAAAACTTAATTCTTGCCGGCCATGACCGGAGCGACGGCGGCCTGATCGTCACCTTGCTGGAGATGGCCTTCGGTGGCAATTGCGGTTTTGAAGTGGATGTTCAGGGATGGGAATCGGCGATTGCCTCGCTGTTTTCCGAGGAACTTGGGATCGTTCTCGAGATTCGCGAGGATACCCTCGAGGAAGTCAAATACTCCTTCGATGTAGCCGGTATATCCTATGAGGAAATCGGCCGAACTCTGGTGGAACCCCAGATTATCCTCTCCTATAATCAGGAGATCGTCCTCCAGGAAAATATGTACGTTCTCCGTCAGATCTGGGAAGAGACCAGCTACCAGATCGAGCACCTGCAAATGAACCCCGATTGTGCGGATGAGGAGAAAAAGAACATCTTTCAGCGTACCGGGCCGGAATATAAATTAAGTTTCGATCCGCTGCCGACGCCGGCTGATTTGCTGGTGCGTAACGATAAGCCCAAGGTTGCCATCCTGCGCGACGAAGGCTCCAACTCGGATCGTGAGATGACTTCGGCTTTTTACAGCGCCGGCTTCGAGCCCTGGGATATCTGCATGACGGATCTGCTGGAAGGTCGGGTCACACTGGAGAGCTTCCAGGGGCTTGCCGCGGTGGGTGGTTTTTCCTACGCCGATGTGCCTGAGTCGGCCAAAGGATGGGCGGCAACCATTCTTTTTAACGAGCGGCTCAAAGCGCTGTTCGATGAGTTTTACAACCGCCAAGATACCTTCAGCCTCGGAGTATGCAACGGTTGTCAGCTTTTCGGACTGCTGGGCTGGGTGCCCTGGCGCGGCCTTTCCGCAGCCGAGCAGCCACGATTTGTCGCTAATGTATCCGGGCGCTTCGAGTCGAGATGGTCGACGGTCAAGGTGAAAAAGTCGAAGGCAATGATGCTTGCCGGCATGGAGGACCTGGTCTTCGGCATCCATGTCGATCATGGTGAAGGCAGGCTGATTTTTCCAGACGCTGATGTGCAGAACAAGGTGCAGAACCAGGGCATGGCCCCTCTCTTCTATGTCAATGATCAGGGCAATACCACGGAAGCGTATCCCTTCAATCCCAGCGGTTCCACCAAAGGAATTGCAGGACTTTGCTCGGAAGATGGCCGTCATCTGGCCCTGATGCCTCATCCGGAAAGGGTGTTTTTGCCCTGGCAGGCGCACTATCTGCCTGTGGAAATGCGGCATCTTAAAGTCTCACCCTGGATGCGCATGTTTCAAAATGCCTATGAGTGGTGCAGGCAAGGGAAAAAGTAAATCTGATTACCCCTGAAACTCAGGATTTTCAGGCATTGTGCTGAGGATTAAGAGGAATCAGGAAAGTAACAAAGAAGGGGCAGGCCGGTCAGGCAGCCTTTCCCGCAGAACATCGGATATGGAGCAGCCTGAAGAGACAGAATCCTATCCCATTAGTTGAGTTCGACCGGGACTTTGGTCCTGAAGCCAACGTCGAAAAAACCTTCCCACGGATAACGCGGGGAGGCTTCCTGGTTTCTATTGATCATCGCGGCATCGATGACACCGCTGAAGAGCTGTTCCTGCTGTGATTCATCAGGTGCAGCATCTTTAGGTACACGGACCCACTCCTTGATTTCAACCCCCATTTTGTCCAGGACCTCCCTTTCAACCACTTCTTCCTGAGGAGGAGAGGGCTCGTGCATCATCATCTGGTGACCAGCTGGTTCCCCGGGTTGTTCCTGCGGAGTTTCATCTGCAGGGTTTTCCAGGTGATAGAGGTAGGCGAAACGCCACTCATCCTCAGTGAGAAGCTCTTTGCCGTAATGTCCTGCATACATCATTGCCCCGTGATAGGTCACACGCAGCACCGGTGTGTCGCCGTTCTCCTGATTGAGGAGGTGAAAGGTGTCATGTTCGAAAATTATCTGCTGTTCGGCTGTTGAGTCTCGGCCGATATAGTTGACGATGGTATCCCCGTGGCGAACAACGCCGTTTTCAACAAAGACCTTCTCTTTGACCGCATTAAGAAATTCCACAAACAAAAAGTTGGTGACCTTCTGCCAGTCCATGTAAAACGGAGGATTTGCACCGGACATGTCCCGTTGACCGGTCAATATCATCCGGCTGCCGTCTCTGCCCGTCAGGAAAGCTTCCAGACTCTGAGCATCATCTGCCGAAACGATCATTTGATTGTCTGCTGAAGTGCCACCACTGCCAAGATGAGCCTGCTCCTCCAGGCTGACAGGACTGTCGTCTTGCTCCAGCATGTGGTATACGGTCATTGCCGAAACTGAAAGAATTGCCGCAATAACGCCCGCCGCAAGCCATTTATGGTGCCGCCCCATAGCTGTCGCTCCACTTTCCCCTGCTTCACCGCGGCCGCTTTTTTCGAAAAGGGAAAGAGCTTCCTGCACTTCATTCCTCAGCCCCTGCACATTTTGATAACGTTGTTCGGGTCTTTCCGCGGTTGCCTTTCTGATTACACCATCGATCGCCGCCATGAACTCACCTTCGGAATCATCGATACCAACGGAGGTGAAGGGGACGATTTTCTGGGTGAGTTTTCCATGAACCGCTTCAAAAAGAATTTTACCCAAGGCATATATATCGGTGGGATAATCGGCAGTTTTAAAATCGGAACACTGTTCGGGGGACATATAGGCCAAAGTACCAAGCATCTCGACTGAACTGGTCACTGCCTTCATTTGGTAGGATCGGGCCAGCCCGAAGTCGGCGATCTTGGGTATATTCCCGTCCATGAAGATATTTTCCGGCTTGAGGTCGCGGTGTACGATTTTGTGGGTATGCAATACCTCTACTCCGTCAAGTACAGGTAGGAAGTAGTTGCGAATCCACTGAGCAAACAGCTCCGGGGCATCATCGAGACCGTCGTCGGAGAGGGTGAAGCGCAGGGAATTGCCTGGAATATATTCCATGACGATATAGGCCGTCCGGAAACCTCCGGATTCGCTGTCGGCTACTTCTCCATAGTCGTATATGGTGAGAACGTTGGGATGACGGACCTGTGCCATGGTCTGCACTTCTCGCTGAAATCTGGCAAAGGCAATTTCCAGTTCAACAGGATCTTCCTCTATCTCGGAAAGGATGGTTTCCGAGATAATCTTTATGGCAACATCGCGCTTTAGATTGGTTTGATGGGCTCTATATACCTCCCCCATGGCACCTTTGCCGATGAGCTCGATGATTATCCACTTGCCGTCAAGAACCTTTCCGGGCTGAAACGTTATATTTTCCTTTTCGTCCATAGGAGTCTTTAGCTCTTCCCGGCTTTGAGCTGCTGCTTTTCCCTCATTATTTTGATGATGGTTTTATCCGTTGCTACCATTCCCTCGGTACTTATAATTCCCATATTGCGGACAGTCGATTCCGGGCCGTCGCCGATGATGCCGTCGGTGTCCTGCACGCTGATACCCTGCAGCGAAAAAAGAGCGGCCTGAACCGCTGCCCCGGCGGCGGTGTTGAGCTTGATGGCACAGCCAGCCTTGGCGCCGTCGCAGATTATTCCGGTGAGATCCTCAGAGATGTTTTTGATCGCCCCGGCCATATGTCCGGCGTCGCCGCCGATCAGGTAGGTGATTCCGGCGGCGGCACCCGCTCCGGCGGCGACAGAGCATCCGCAGACCGCCGAAAGAGTGCCGATGTGCGCCTTGACATAGGCGGTAACGATATGGCTCAGGCCCACGGCCCGCAGGACAGTTTCGTGATCATGATCGATGAAATCCTTTATCGCCCAGATCGGCAGGGTGGCGGTCAGGCCATGGTTGCCGCTGCCGGCGGAGCTCATCGCGGGCAGTCTTGCCCCGCCCATGCGGGCGTCGGCCGCCGCGGAGGTGAGGATTTTAGCGGTCATGGACATATCCCTTGTCAGCAGTTTTTGTTTGAGCATCCTCTCCAGTGCCTTGCCAATGCCGAGTCCGGTACCGTACTTGAGGCCATAGGCGGCCAGTTTAAGATTACATTGAATCCCTTCTTCGATGAACTGCAGATCTTCGGCGTCCAGACCCTCTATCAAGGCCACCAGATCTTCCAGGCGTCTTTGTTTCAGCCAGTCCTCGAGCTGCTGATGCCGGCTGACGGTTGTGCCATCGTTGAGCTCCTTCAGCAGAGGCGATCCTTTCTGGATTATGCCATTGAGTCTTAGTTCGACAATATTATTGTGCCGCCGGACGATGACTGATTCGGCGATAACTTCTGCGCTTTTGATCGTGGTATGCACATAGAGACCGGACTCTTCGCGCAGATTGACGGTAACTCCTTTGTGCTCGAGAAAAGTCTTTGCCCCAGCCACGGTGTCGTCATCGATATCGGCCAGCACTTCGAGCCCGAGCGCAGGATCACCGCCGAGTGCTCCAAGAATTGAAGCAGTGTCCAGCCCGATCATGCCGTGAGTTCCGGGAATGATGACGGCAAGGCCGTTTTTGTAGATGTTGGGATCGAGCAGGATCTCTATGGAGTCGATGGAGTCAATGGTGCGGTCCGGAAGGAGCGAGGCTGCCGCAGCGGCACCAAGGGCAACGGCGACGGGTTCGGTACATCCTAGGGCAGGCGCCACCTGCATCTGCAGAATATCTTTTGCGCTGAACGACATAACATTTTTTCCTGAAGGGATTTTTACGCCATGGAAACGACGGCCTCGATTTCAATGCGGGCATTGAGCGGCAGTGCAGCCACCTGCACAGTTGAACGGGCCGGTGGATTGTCTTTAAAAAACCGGCCATAGGCCTCGTTGACTTCGGCAAAATCACCGAGGTCTTTCAAGAATATTGTAGTCTTGACGACATTTGCCAACCCTGTCCCGGCGGCTTCGGTAACTGCCGCGAGATTGTGTAGTATTTGTTCGGTTTGGGCGCCCATGTTCCCCTCGATGATCGTGCCGTGTGCCGGATCGATGGCGAGCTGGCCGGAGACGAAGAGAAAGTCTCCACTGATAATACCTTGGGAATAGGGACCGATAGCCGATGGTGCCTTGTCAGTTTGTACAGGTTTGTTCATCTGTATCTCCATGTTGAGTTGTACCGCAGGTTTTACGGATAGTCTTAGTATAATTATAAATGGTGTATTTGGATACCCCGTAAAGTTTCGGCGATCGCTGATTTTTTCCCTGGGAGTCATAGCTGCCGGCTTCTCCCTGTCTCCACAAGATTTTGCGCGAAAGAGATTCGCTGGTTTAAGCAGCCGATATCGCCGGTGAGAGTCATGATAGCATAATTCAACCTTAATAATTACCTTGAAATAACGGGAAACATATGCGGATAATACATACAGGATACCTGTGTTAATCTGATTTGCTTAAGGAGGGCAAGATGCCATCACCAAAAAATATAACGCTTCATCAGCATATAACCGCTGTTAAAAAAGGGGAAAGAGTTTTTGAAAATGCTTTTCAGAGTGTTTCCCGGATGATTCTTCAGGGCAAGATAGACAAGGTGCTGGTCAACGGTAAGACCACCTTCGATTTTACAGTTTTCAGAGAGGGAAAAAAGCATATCATCGGCATGTATGATGAAATCAATTCCTTTGTCTCCTTCGTAAAAGATGCCGCGGAAGGCGGATCATCAAAAGAAATGGCATTCGTGCTGGTCGGTGAACCTGGCAATGGCAAGACCTTTCTGGTGGAATATATCTGCTGGCTGTATAGGAAATTCCTCACTCATCCGCAAAACAGAAAATATACTTTCAGATACAATGGGGTGGATGAAATAGGCAGTTATGGCCATATAAAATATATCGATTCCCAGACCTATGAAGACCCGATGGTTCTGGCAATGAATCTCCACGAAACCGTCGAGGAATCTCAGAATTATCTGGCCAGGCGCTATCGCTTGACCGACCATCAGCTGGAAAGCTGGTTTGGTAACTATCGGCCCCTGGGGGCATGTTCATCCTATATCTGGAATGACATCCGTAATCATAACGACGGCAACCTCGATGACATGCTCAAGCATATCGAGATTATTCCGGTCCCGCTTACCGAGAGCCTGGGGACGGTGACCGGAAAATATCCGGCCAAGGATAAGATCACTTCCTCGGCTGTTGATCTTCTCGGTGAGGAATCAATCCAGAGGCTGCTGCATATAACCGATACCAACAACCCCTATCGTTTCGACCTGCGTCGCGGGGCTCTGGCCCGGGTGGCCGGGGGCGGCATCCATTTCAGCGACGAGATCTACAAGAACAAAAAGGATCTGGTCCAGGTATATCTGGGCATTATCCAGAACAGGTCTATCGAAATCGACGGATACAAATGGCCGATCGACACCCTGATCATCGCAACCAGCAATAACTCGGAATTCAACCGCTTTCTCGCCGAGAAGGAGGAGGCGCCTATCGTTGACCGCTGCCGCATCTGCTATGTGGCCCATAATACCAACTACAAGCTGCAGCATGATTTGACCGCCTATGCAATTGGCAACGAGGCCAAATCCACACTTACCGGGGATGCGATGCACCAGGATCCGAATCTGAATTATGCCGCATCCATTGCCGTGGTACTGAGCCGTCTGCCGCGCAGTGAAAAGCTGACCACCATCGAGACCATGAAACTCGCCTCCGGCGAGGTTGCCGGAGAAAAGAGCATCAAGACGCTGTCAGAGGTAATCGACACCCTTAATCAGGATCCGGATATTACCAAGCGCTTCGGCCAGAAAGGGCTGGGGCAGAGAAATCTTGGCCGGTCCATCCAGCTGCTTCTTGAAAGCTCGGAAACCAATGAGGGCAGCTGCATGTTTGCCTATGATATCTTCCGTTGCCTGGAGAGGGTGGTTCTCGATTATGTTTCCGAGTCACATGACAGAGCCAAATTTCTCGATGATCTGAAAATTGCCAAGGGGTTGTACCGGGAACGGATCATGACCGAGATGTTCAACGCCTATATGGATGAGCCGCTGGCAATCCGCAAGGATGTGATGCATTATGTCAATATGATCATAGGTATTGATGCCGAGAATCTCGGACCCGACAAAATGTGGAAATACAAAAATCCTCAGACCGGTGAGCTGCAGGCATTGAAAATCGATGAGAGGTATATCGACTCGGTGGAGGACAGGCTTGGTTTGAAGACCAAGGAGCAGAAAGAGACCTTCAGGACCTCGATCCGTAAGATTTACGGACAGAAAATCTCCGTTGATCCGAATTACGATTTCATGGACAACCTTGAACTGGTGAAGGCGGTGACCGATGTTCGCCTCAAATCGGATATCGCCGGAGCCGGCAGCCTTATCGGCGCCCTGGCCAATCGAACCAATGAAGAGAACCAGAAGCTGTACGACAGGATGGTCGACACCATGCTCAACAAGCTCAACTACTGCCAGACCTGTGCTCAGAAAACTATCGAATATTTCTGTACGCAGGAGGATGAAAACTGATCCTGCTCCAGCCACTATGGCAATGAAACAGCAAAGCGGATGGAAGAATGAAAGAAAAAATGGAAATGCTCAACCGGCGGTTGAATGATAAAAAACTGACCCCGAAGCAGAAACGCATTATTGAGCTTGAGCTCCGCCTGATCAGGGAAAATCAGGAAAGACTCAAATGTGCTGCGCCGTTTATCAAAAGAATCTGGGAATATAATGATCTCGATACCCTTCAGGATAATGTCGTGATGAGAATGCCCATGACATTTTCTCAGTCCATTGATGATCTGATTGCCCGGGACACCCAGCGGGAAAAAGACGGCTTCCCCCGCAAAATCCGCATTGGGAAAATGATAAAGCCGAGTCAGGACGGCGCCGAAAAGGTGGTTGTCGTCCCTACCACCGTGGAGGAGAAGCTGCTCCACGACCAGATACGTGAAAACGAAGAAGAGAGCGAGAACGAAGGCGGCAGCGGCGAAGGTGAAGAAGGAGAAGTGATCGGTGAACAGCCGGTGCGCGAAGAGCAGGAAGGCGGCGAGGGGGGTGCGGGCCAGGGAGAGGGCGGCAGTCATGAGACTGACACCAATGCCTATGATATGGGACGGATTCTTACCGAGCAGTTTCAATTACCGAATCTCAAGGAGAAAGGAAAAAAGCGTTCCCTGTCGCGTTACGTCTATGATCTTACCGACAAGAACAGGGGCTTTGGTCAGATCATAGATAAAAAGGCGACCCTGAAAAAGATCATAGAAACAAATATCGGCCTGGGCCGCATTAAAACCGGACAGATTATCGAGCCCCGGGACCTGCTGATCTCTCCTGCAGACCGCATCTATAGAATTCTCTCCCGTGAGAAGGATTATGAGTCACAGGCCGTGGTCTTTTTTCTGCGCGATTATTCCGGCTCGATGCATGGCAATCCCACCGAAATGGTGGTTACCCAGCATGTTCTCATCTATTCCTGGCTAATCTATCAGTATGAGAATCATGTGGAAACCCGCTTTATCCTGCATGATACCGAAGCAAAGGAAGTGAAAGATTTTCATACCTACTACAACCTTCGGGTGGCAGGCGGTACCCAGGTGGCCTCTGCCTACAGGCTGGTCAATGAGATTGTTGCCCAAGAGAGCCTGGAGCGTGATTACAATATTTATATCTTTCATGGCACCGACGGAGATGACTGGGATACCACGGGCAGGGAAACCCTGCCGGAATTGGAAAAAATGCTGACCTATGCCAATCGTATCGGCATAACGGTTGCCGAAAACGGCTACGGCATCAGCGGTGGCACCGAAGTGGAAAAATATCTAAAAAAATCGGGACTTCTCGAAGAAAAAAAGGAGTTGCTGCGCCTCGATGTGATGAAGAAAGAGAGCGATGAGCCGAGACTGATCGAGGGTATCAAGAAACTGATATCCTAAGGCCTTGGATCGCTACAGGAAACAAAATGAAAAGTAATACAGGACGATCAAGATGGAACTGATCAGCCAGCATGCCAAGAAAATAATGGAAGGATGCAAGGAGAGGGCTCGGGGAAAGGGACTGAGTTTTCAGGATGAGAGCCTCGAATACATCGTCACCAACCGTGATCTTCTTGAACTTTCACCAAAAAATATGATTCCCACCCTCTATGACTACTGGGTGCAGGATGTTGAAGTACTCAAGGGGAAGGGCCGTTATGAGCTCTATCCCGGCAATCCCTACGAGACCGTGATCAACACCAGGCCCGCCATCTCTTTTTATAATGATAATAATCCCGACTGGCTCAACGTGATGATTTTTTATCATGTTATCGGACATATTGATTTCTTTCAGAATAATCTGTATTTCCGCCATACCTGGGATTATGATTTCGTCTCCCGCGCTCTCTCCGATAAACGGATGATAGCCAAGCTGCGTTCCGAGAAAGGGCGTTGGGTTGATTACATCATCGAGTTCGCCAGGGCCCTTGATAATCTCGTCGGATTTCATAAGGAACTGGCCAGGTTTTCCGGACCGAAGAAGGGGACCAAGCTGAAGAGGCTCGACTTCTATTTCGATATATTCCTGCAGCGCCAAAAAAAGGTTTCCGTTACCTCCTACGTCAAGGAGATTGAACGGTACAACTCCCTGGTAAAGGAAAATCCCCAAGAGGCGGAAAACCAGTTCATCGAATCGGTGCAGACTAAATTTGCCGAATTCGAATCGCTCTACTCCCAGTACCGTAAAGATAAAAAAACAGGAGGTCACCAGGACATTTTCCGGTTTCTCATGGAAAATTCAGAGTTTCTCAACAAAGACAAGAACCGCTGGATGCTGATGATCCTGGAGGCGGTACGTGGCACCTCTCTCTATTTTCAGCCGCAGATCAGGACCAAGATTCTCAATGAAGGCTGGGCCAGTTACTGGCATGAGGAGCTCTTTCTCAGCGATGACCGGATAAGCGGACACGAGGTCGACTTCGCTATTGTCAATGCCAAGGTAACCTCGATGCCCAGGGTGGGGCTTAACCCCTATGCCCTGGGAATGCGCCTCTTTTCCTATCTGGAGGATCTCGGTAATAAAGGAAGGATATCGTGGAATTTCAGTCATCTCAGGGATAGGGCGGAACGTGCTGAATTTGACGAAAAAACCATGAGCGGCCGTGACTATATTTTCCAGGTGCGGGAAAACTGTTCAGACTCCATGTTCATCAACTCCTTTGTAGATCAGGATTTTGTCGACCGGCATCGGCTTTTTGTCAGCGGCAAAAGACTTAACAAGGAGCGCATGACCTGGCAGTATTATGTCAAGAGCAGGGATGCCCAACAATATAAAAAGATGGTGCTTGATTCTCTCTATCACCCTCCCTCCATCGAAATCAGCGTTACAGAAGACAACAGTCTCCATCTCAACCATGTTTTCGAGGAAAAACCACTGGTGAAGGAATATATCAAGGGAACATTGCTTGGTCTCGAGTATCTCTGGGGAAATCAGGTTTATCTCGATACCTCGGAGGCGACACTGCGCAATACCACTGGTCCCGCAGGGCGTCCGCAGAGGACGGAAAAACCGCCGCAGGAAGTCTCCTGGAGACGGGTGCGCTATAGGATGAAGGACCGGATGCTGAGCAGAAAAGACCTGGGCTGATTTTCTGCAGAAATAGAACCTTGTCAGTATCATTTCAGGAATGTAACTATGCCGAATGTATCACAAGCGCTTAAAAATATACAACAGAGTGAAAGCGAATGGAAACAGCACCCGACACTTTCCTTCAGCGAATTCCTCGAAGAGTTGAGTCTTCATCCGGAAAGGGTCATCCGCAATATCTATCAATACTATGCCGACATGTTCCATACCTATGTCACCGCGGATCAGGACGAATACCATGATGATCCCGAGTCGATAAACTATGTCAATTATGACAGCAGCCGGCTCTTTGTCGAGAATTCAGACCGTCCTTTTTTTGCCGACAGGCTTTTTGCCAACCGTTTGGCCAGGCATGTGGAATCCCTCTCGGTGGGCGCCCAGCAGAATAAGATTTACATTTTCGAAGGTCCTCATGGCAGCGGCAAATCGACTTTTCTCAATAATCTTCTGCGAAAATTTGAAGAATATTCGCGGACCAGTGAAGGTAAGCGTTATGAGACGGTATGGCGGCTCAAGCGCGATCATCTTTTTGGCGGCATGCACTCTTTCAATAATCTGACCGACAGATTGGCCTGGTATCTTGAAAATGAGGGCAAGGAGGATCTTGCAGAGGAAATGCGCAAAGCCTGTAAGAACGGGGATGAACTGCTCGGCGATCATATCGAGATTGCCTGCCCCAGCCATGATAATCCGATCCTCCATATACCGAAAAACGCCCGTCGCCGGTTCTTTGACGATCTGCTTGAAAATGAAGAGTTTAAATGGAAGCTCTTCACCGAAAAAAAGTATGAATGGGTTTTTCTCGATACTCCCTGCACCGTCTGTATGTCGCTCTATCAATCCCTGATGCGTTTACATAATGATCCACGCAAGGTGCTGGATATGGTGTATGCCCGGCCATATATAAAAAACAGACGGGTGGGAGAGGGCATTTCGGTTTACAACCCGGGTGACAAGCCGTTGAGCGAAGCCGTACTTCGCAACGAGATGGTGCAGCGCAGTCTGGATATCCTTCTCAGTGATTCTGACCGGGTTGATTATATTTATTCGAGCTATGCCAAAACCAACGATGGAATCTATGCCTTGATGGATATTAAATCCCATAATACCGAGCGGCTCATGGAACTGCACAACATAATCAGCGACGGGGTGCACAAGGTCGAGAATACAGAAGAATACGTTAACTCACTCCTGTTGGCGCTGATGAATCCCGAGGATAAGATGATGCTCAAGGATCTGCAGGCCTTCTCGGACAGGATCGAATATATTAATGTTCCCTACATTCTTGATCTGAAAACGGAAGTGGAGATATACCGTAATACTTTCGGCAAACATATAGATGAGAGTTTTCTGCCCAGAGTTCTACATAATTTCGCCAGGGTTATTATTGCCACCCGTCTCCACACAAAGTCCGAAGCAATGCTTGACTGGATTGGTGATCCGGGGAAATACGACACCTATTGCGATCAGAATCTGCAACTCCTTAAAATGGAAATCTATACCGGCCATATTCCCAAATGGCTGTCGGAGGAGGATTTAAAGAGCTTTACCGCCAAGAGACGGCAGAAGATAATTGCCGAATCCGAAAGAGACGGTTGGAAAGGTTTGTCCGGCCGGGATTCCCTGAAGATGTTTAATGAATTTTATGCGGACTATTTTTCAGAAGACAAGCTTATTGATATGTCCATGCTCGTGAAGTTTTTTAAGAAATACTGCAAGCAGGACAAGAACATCCTGCCTCCGGGTTTTCTCGACTCAGTGCAGAAGATGTATAACTACGGAATATTGCAGGAAGTTAAGGAGTCTTTGTATTATTATAACGAGGCGCAGATCTCCCGCAGTATACAGAATTATATGTTTGCCGTGAATTTCGAACCCGGCACTATCGAAACCTGCAGGTTTACCGGTGATAAAATTGAAGTCACTGATGAGTTTTTTCAGCGCATCGAATCAAAACTGCTTAGTCAAAGAAGTAATGCCAAAGCGTTTAGGGCCGATGTTCAGAAAAAATATACCTCGGTGACTCTCCCCCAGGAAATTCTCAGGGATAATCTTGATATTACCAAGACCAGTCTTTTCAAGCAACTGCACAGCAAATATATTCATAATCTAAAGGAAAAGGTCCTTGAGCCTTTTTTGAAAAATGAAAATTTCCGTATGGCCGTCAAGGATTTCGGCAGCGAGTCATTTAAGACTTACGATAAAAAAATCCGCTATGATGTTACCTATATGATTGAGAATCTGCAAAAAAAATTCCAATATTCCCACCAGGGGGCAAAAGAAATCTGCATATATGTCATTGACAACAATCTGGCGAGTTTCTTCTCGAGACAAAGAGACTTGTAATTCACCATCAATGAAAAACACAAACCAAGGAAGATACGATGACCACTATTACACTGAAAGGCAACGCCATAGAAACAATCGGGGAACTTCCGACAATCGGTGGAAAAGTTCCCGATTTCACCCTGGCTGCAACTGATTTATCGGACCGCAGCCTTGCAGATTTTACCGGCAAAAGGATAATTTTCAATATCTTTCCAAGTCTGGATACTCCGGTATGTGCCGCCTCTGTAAGAAAATTCAACAGTGAGGCTTCTGCTCTGGATAATACCGCTGTTCTGTGCATATCTGCAGATCTGCCCTTTGCCCATAATCGGTTTTGCGAGGCGGAAGGGCTTGATAAGGTAACAGCCCTCTCCACCTTTCGTTCGCCTCGGTTCGGTGAGGATTATGGTGTAAAAATCACCACAGGCCCCCTGGCAGGTCTTCTTTCCAGGGCAGTTGTGGTGACCGATGCCGAGGGAGTTGTCAAATATACCGAACAGGTTCCCGAAATAGCACAGGATCCTGATTTCGATGCCGCACTGGCAGTGTTAAAATAAGCGCTTTTTGAGCAAAGCCGCAGCGCGCATTCTTCTCTGCCCCGCACTCCGTGAAGAGCAATTTCCGGGATCGGTTAAAAAAGTGATTGCCGCACTGGTACAACTCACATAATATATGGAGGTGCCTTGATCTGCAAAAGACCAAGGCATCGGGGACAGGAAAAACATGCTTGCTTCAAGCGTCCGGAAATTCTCTGGTTCCGCCATCCCTGGATTTGAATAAGGGTTTTTGTTGTTTAAGATTGGTTTTCATCTTTCGGGAGCCTCAACAGGACGTCCACCTGAAGGATTTGGGAATCATTCAGTCGGAGTGTGATGGCGTATATGCTGAATGATAATACCGGGGGAAACGTGCTGCCGTTGTTGAGAAAATCTTTTGCAGGCATTGTTCATGGAACGGTATCACGCCATGGCGGAGTGAGCAAGGGACTCTTTGCCGGAAATAACATCGGTTTCGACATCGGTGATGATGCCGACAAGGTCGAACGCAACAGAGAACGGCTCAGAACCGGATTCGGAATCCGGCACTTAATCTCCTCCCGCCAGGTTCATGGCGATAAAATCTATCATGTTCGGTCACTGCTGTCTGAAGGTAGGCTTGACGGATATGACGCACTTACGACAGATCTCGCTGATGTCGGCTTGATGATCTCACATGCAGATTGCCAGGCTGTGTTGATCTACGATACGGTGCGCGGTGTGGTTGCTGCTGTTCATAACGGCTGGCGCGGCAGTGTGGCAAATATTCTTGGAAAAACAGTGGCAGCCATGAACAGCGAATATGGTTCACTGCCGCAGGATCTCGAGATTGGGGTTAGTCCGTCTCTGGGGCCATGCTGCAGTGAATTTGTGAATTACCGCGAAGAGCTGCCTCATGATTTCTGGAAGTACCTGGTGAAGGAAAACCATTTTGATTTCTGGCAGATTACCCGTCGGCAGCTTATGCGCTGCGGCATTCGCAGCGAATCCATCGCCATCGCCGGTATCTGCACTTCATGTTCCGTCGATTATTTTTCCTATCGAAGGGCTGTCCGTCTGGATTACGGAATTACCGGAAGAAACGGCACCGTTATCGCCATGGTGGAAGAAGAATGAAAGGGAGTGTCAATGCGGGTGTTGTTAATCGAAGATGATGAGAAAATCGCCTCGTTTATCGAGAAGGGACTGAAAGAATCGGGTTTTCTTGTTGATTCAGCCGGCGAAGGCAATACTGGACTTTCGCTGGCGCTGACCAATCCTTATGATGCCGCTGTGGTGGACATCATGCTGCCCGGTCTGGATGGCCTGAGCATAATAGAGGAGATGCGGCGGCGGCAAGTAGAGACTCCGGTGTTGATACTCAGTGCCAGGCAATCTGTTGACGACAGGGTTCAGGGACTGCAGAGAGGAGGCGACGACTACATGATCAAGCCCTTTTCCTTCAGTGAGCTGCTGGCCCGTCTTCAGGCGCTGATCAGGCGCGACAGATCCAACAGCAACTCCACTCTGCTGGAGGTGGGACAACTGCGTATGGATCTTCTCAGACATGAGATATACCGGGGCGATAAAAAAATCGAACTGCCGGCAAAGGAATATGCTCTTTTGCAGTATATGATGCGAAATCCGGATGTGGTTCTTTCTAAAACATCCATACTGGAGAAGGTGTATGACTATGCCTTTGATCCACAAACCAACGTTGTCGATGTTCTGGTGTGTCGCCTGCGCAACAAGGTGGACAAGGACTTTCCACGCAAGATGATCCATACTGTCAGGGGAATGGGGTATGTCCTCAGACCACAATAGGTCCGGCCGTCATTTTGCCGCCGGCTATCTTTCTCTTTTCTGTTTTCTTTCCCTGGTCTTTCTGCTTTCTCTTGCGGTCGTGCTGCTTCTGGTCAGAAAAGAACTACAGGAATATTGCCGTGATGATGTAAGCGGCCGGCTGGAAAAATATCTGCAGCAGCGCTCAATTGATCCTTTGATTCTTACCGCGAGGGGTGAAGGGGGCACAGTCCTTCACGGTCTGAATTTCGTCAGATTGATCAGTGAAAACCAGCAGTTTTTTTATTCCGACAGCCCGGATTTAAAGGTGGATTTTGAAGGCCTCGTCAACCTTGATCCCCTGCGCTCGGCACAGTGGATATCCTTACGAGATACCTCCCGAAAGGGGCAGTGGACGGTGCAGTCCATCAGTCTCGGCAACGGTTTTATGGTCCAGGCCGGAAGAAAACACCCAGACATCGTTGATCTTTATTCCGATTTGCTGAGAACAGTTTTCATCATGGCCGTCTTGTCTCTGGTGATGGCAGGTGTTCTGACCGCCATCAGCCGCAGGAAAAGTCTCGTGCCTCTGCGCAGGGCGGAGGACTACTTGAGAAAAATCACCGAGAAGAATGAAGAACCGCGGCAAGACTATGACGATGATGCAGCTGCCGGGCTGTATCAGCTGTTTGATGGCCTGACTAGCAGAAACAGGCGGCTGATCCAGGAAATGCAGGAATCGCTCGATAATGTGGCCCATGACTTGAGGACTCCCATGACCAGACTGCGTTCCGTCGCCGAGTACGGCCTGCAGCAGAATTCTCCGGAAAAGCTTGCCGAAGCCCTCTCCGACTGCCTGGAAGAGTCGGAACGGGTGCTGTCGATGCTCGGCATCATGATGAGTGTTGCCGAAGCTGAATCCGGAACAATGCGACTCAGCAGGGAACCAGTGCAGCTCTACTCGACAATTTCCGATGTATTCAGCCTTTACGAATATGTGGCGGATGAAAAGAATATCGAACTGCAGATGAATATTGATCCGCAGATTATCATACAAGTCGATAGGATGCGAATAACTCAGGTTTGGGCCAATATAGTCGACAATGCCATAAAATACGGCAGAAAAGGGGGATACGTCAGAATCTCGATGCGAACTGGAGAGGGTGGCGTAACCGTCATTTTCGAAGATAACGGCATGGGCATTTCAGAGAACGAACAGGAACGCATCTGGGAGAGGCTGTTTCGCGGAGATAGGAGTCGGAGCCGACCCGGGCTGGGGCTGGGCCTGAATTATGTACGGGCGGTGGTTGAGGCGCATGGAGGCCGGGTTGCCGTAACCAGCACATTGGAGGTGGGTACCTCCTTTGAAATACTGCTTCCTCTTTCTTGAGGAGCTCAGGCTATACTGCAGAAGGACTCCGTGAAGTCAAGATCGCAGATCAGGGGGGAGTGATCGGAGAGCTGAACGTCGGGAATGGCAAATTTACTGACTTCAAGCTCGCTGCTGTGCAGGATGAAGTCGATCTGTCGGTGGGGCGCATGGCTGGGATGCGAGGGAAGTCCATCCGGATTGGCGCTGCACAGACCTGTGGCCGCAAGAAAAAGCTCCAGCTCATTGCTGCCCCAGAATGTGTTGAAATCACCACCTATGACTACCGGTTTGTTGGTGGATTTAACCAATTGATGGAGTCGCTGCAGCTGGTTCTGGCGGTGACGGAATTTGAGGGAGAGATGGACGATAAAAAAGACGACTGAATCGAACTCCGCCTCTATCACCAGACGCTTGATGCCCTCGTCGAAATAGTGATACCGGTGTTTTACAACATCCTGACGGGTTAGAAGGGCATTGGATTGTTTGTTGAGGACCGGCACCCTTCTGGTAAGTGATTTGTCGCCGTACTTGGTCTCGACCAGATGCGAATAACCCAGAGCCTGGGCTATCGCTTCAGCCTGACAGCTTCTACCGCTGCGGTATGATCCTGAATCGACCTCTATCAGTCCTATGACATCGGGGGCGTAAGAACCGATGAAATCAATAATTTCATCAAGCTTGCGGCGTGTTGATCGGAAAAAACCGGAATAGGGGAACGGCAGGTGATAACCGTTGTTGTGACCGGTGGCATATCGAATATTATAAACTAGAAAGCGCATATATAGTTGCTGCAGGTTATTACTTTTGGGTGATATCTATACTCCCCGGACGAACTACAAGTTGCGAGGAGGATATATTTAAAGAGTTTGATTTCCGGGCTGGTAATATCTTGGAATTCCATAAACGGCAGGAATATGGTATGGAACATCTGTTTTACTGTTTTTTCAATCCGGGTTGAACAAGACTCTTAAAATACTGCTCAGCTTTGAACCGGATCATACTATACTCATTTATTGGAGAAGGTGCAATCAATGACCACGATAAGGATAGGTACACGAAAGAGTAAACTGGCCATGTGGCAGACCGAAACCGTTGCCGAAGCTTTGCATAAGGAAGGAATAGACACTGAAATCAGCGGAATGGAAACGAAAGGTGATAAGATTCTCGACACCTCGATTGCCAAAATCGGCAGCAAGGGAGTATTTACCGAAGAGCTTGAAGAGCAGTTGGCCACCGGAATTACCGATATTGCCGTGCACAGTGCCAAGGATATGCAGTCCAATCTGCCCCGAGGGTTTGAGCTGATTGCCTTCACCACCAGGGAACAGGTAAACGACGTATTGGTCAGCGATCTGCAGGATATCGATATTACCCAGAGCAGCCGTCCCTTGACCATAGGGACGTCTTCGGTAAGAAGAGTGGCTTTGCTGAAGCATTTTTATCCGCACCTACGGACCGTCGATATGCGGGGAAACCTGCAGACCAGAATTGCCAAGATGCGTGCCGGTGATTGCGATGCTCTCCTGCTGGCCTATGCCGGAGTCAAAAGAATGGGATATGAGGATATGATCGTCCATGTCTTTCCCGAATCCATCTTTATCCCGCCAGTGGGCCAGGGCTGTATCGCCGTTGAGGCTGCTTCCTCTCTCTCCTCTGAAAAAAGAGAGCAGGTGCGAAGGTGTGTCAACGATGAAGAAAGCGAGGCCTGTCTTCTGGCCGAGCGTGCCTTCCTGCATAAAATGGAAGGTGGCTGCTCCATACCCTCCTTTGGTTTGGCAACTCTTAAGGGTAGTCAGTTAACCTTGCAGGGAGGTCTTGTCAGTCTTGACGGGCAGGAAATAATCAAGCATAGACTGCGGGGGCCCCGTGACAAGGCATTTGATATAGGTGAAAAAGTGGGAGAATACATTCTGGAAAACGGTGGCCGGGAGCTGCTTGCCCGGATACGGAGAATGCAGGAGGGATAAGTATGCGCAGTGCCTGAAGGATCTGCAGGGATCACAGGGCCCATGCACAAGCAAGGCACAGGCACCTGTGAGAGAAGCGAAGACTATTTACTGAATTCGGCGACCAGATTGCGAAGGTAGTCGAGCCATGCCTCAAATCCTTCTCCGGAGGTTGCCGAAAAGGCCAGAATTTTTAGTTTGGGGTTAAGCAGCAGGGCATCTCCGCTGGCATCTTCCACTTTAAAATCAAAATAGGGCAGCAGGTCCGTTTTGGTGATCAGAAAAGTGTCGGAACTGGTAAATGCCTTCGGATATTTTGAAGGTTTGTCTGGACCCTCCGGCACCGAAACCAGCACGATACGGTGATGCTCGCCAAGATCAAAGCTGGTGGGACAGACAAGATTGCCGACATTCTCGATGAAGAGAAGATCCAGCGAATCCCCCCCCGACTCCTGCTGCAGCTGATGAAACCCCTTATGGGTCATAGCGGCGTCGAGGTGACACGCTCCGCCCGTGGTCAGCTGGACGACGGGTACGTTTTTTGCCCGAATCCTTTCTGCATCCCGTTCGGTTTCGATGTCCCCTTCGATGACGCCGATCTTCAATTCTCCGGTCAGTGCTTCGATGGTATGCTCAAGCAGGGTGGTCTTTCCGGAACCGGGGCTGCTGATAAGGTTGATGGCAAGCGCACCGGCCTTTTCAAAATGCTCTCTGTTGCTTTTTGCCAGTGCCTCATTGGCGGCAAACAGGCTTTCATGAACATCAACGGTTTTGGTATGAGAGTGGTCCGTTGGGGAGGGACATCCGCATGTATCACACATAATCATATCCTTCTGTTTGTTGTATGAGGAAAATCATTCCATTTCCACCTTCTGCAGTATCAGCTCGTCGCCGCCCTCGGCTAGGAGAAAGCGTTCTCCGCATTCCGGGCAGCAGTCTGGTCGTGTGCCGCTGGTTTGATGGCTATAATTACATTGACAGCACCTGTAGGTTACCGGTGTTGTGCTTATTATCAGTGTGGCTCCGCTCACCAGATCGTCCTCCTTGGAAAGGATGTCGAAGCCGAACCTGAAAGAGTCCTCGACCACGCCGGAAAGCGGGCCGATATCCATGGTGACCGAAACGACCTTGGTCGTTCTGTTTTCCCGGGCCAGCTCGGCCAGCTGTTGGAGAAGACCTTGAACTAAAGAAATTTCATGCATCGCATCAACCATCCTCGTGTCGTTTCTCTACCTTAACCCCCATCTTTTCGAGGCGTGCCAGCAGCTTTGCAGCGATCTCCGCAACCCTGGGGGCGACGACGTCGGAGAGTTCCATGCTGGTCTCCAGATCCCTGGGTACCACGCAGTAGAATTCGACACATTCCGGGGCGGCGTCGCGGAGCTTGCAGATCTCGAGGATTTCCAAAAGACCCAGCTGGTGAGGAGACATCTTTGTCTGGATGTTGCCCATCTTGACATCTTCCGTGCTGTAAAAATGTATGGATCCCGGTTCGGCATCGATATCGACGACATCGATGACTAAAACAGGATCGCATTCTTCAAGAAAGGGTGAAAGATAGATTCCTGCAGTTCCGGCATCCTGAACGATAACGTTGTCGGGAAAGATATAATGTTCCTCAAGATAGCGAATTGTGTGAACACCAAATCCTTCATCTCCGCAGATCAGGTTGCCGATACCTACTATCCCTATTTTTTTTGGGGTTGTATTCATATATGTACACAATAAAAGATTACGGGGGTTAACATATCCTCGGGAGAGGCTCGCCATGCAGCGGTGCAACCACTCGTGAACCGCCGATGGGGGTATTGATGACCACCCTTCCCGACTTGCCTTCGCTCATTTTTCCTATCACTACGGCATCTTTGCCTTCCCTGCAGCTGCGCATCACTGCAAGAGCCTGCTCCGTTTTCTCCGCACTGACCACGACCAGGCATTTTCCCTCATTGGCGAGGTAGAGCGGTTCCAGACCGAGGATTTCGCAAGCTGCGCGCACCTCAGGGGTAACCGGAAGATCTTCCTCCTTCAACTCAATACTCAGCCCGCTGTTGGCGGCTATCTCGTTGAGCGAGGTGGCGACGCCTCCACGGGTCGGGTCACGCATGGTGTGGATACCCAGAGGAATTTCGCCAAGCAGCCTCTGCACCATGGTATGGAGGGCCATGGTGTCACTTTCGAGTTTGCCTTCCATGGAAATACCGGCACGCCGGGTCATGATGGTGATCCCGTGGTCTCCCATGGTACCGGAGAGAATAATATTATCGCCGGCTCGGGCATTGAGTGAAGAGATATTGACTCCTTCGGCTACTATGCCGATGCCGGAGGTGTTGATGAAAATTTTATCCCCCTTGCCCTTGGGGACAACCTTGGTATCGCCGGTGACCACGGGAACATTGCTCTCCTTGCAGGCGGCGGCGATGGAGGCGATGATTTTTTCAAGATCACCCATATCCATGCCCTCTTCCAGGATCAGGGCCAGGCTGAGACACAGAGGCTTGGCCCCCCGCATTGCCAGGTCGTTGATGGTGCCGTGCACGGCGAGCTTGCCGATGTCTCCGCCCGGGAAGAAGATGGGGTCGACCACGTAGCTGTCGGTGGAAAATGCCAATTTTCCCGGTTGATTTTCCAAAATCGCGCTGTCCTCAAGACCGTGGAGAATGGGGCTGTCAAGATATTTAAGGAAGAGGTTTCCGATCAGATCCTGGCTGGCCATACCGCCGCTGCCATGGTCCAGCAATATTGTTTTTTGAGACATGTCTTTAGTTCCGCTCGTTGATTACTGTTAGAGTGCCGATTTCGCTGAATTCCTGTGATCAACCATCATTACCTGCCATATTTATGATACGCCGCGCAGGTTCCCTCACTGGAAACCATGCAGGGCCCAATGGGAGTCGAAGGTGTGCACCGGCTGTTGAAAAGAGGGCACTCCGGCGGCACATTTATGCCCTTGAGAATCTCGCCACAACGGCAGCCTTTGGGCTCTTCCGCCTTGGGCAGCGTGATATCAAGCCGTTTTTCCGCATCGAAGGCGCGGTATTTTTCGCGGATGCCGAGGCCGCTGCCCGGGATGACGCCAAGTCCGCGCCATTCCATATCAATCGGTTCAAAGACCTCAGCCACCATATTCAGGGCCCGGGGATTGCCCTCCCAGCTTACCGCTCTGGAATAGGTGTTTTCTACGGAAACCTTACCGCTGCCGATCTGCCGGGCCAGCAGGATCAAGCTGTTGAGCAGGTCGTTGGTTTCAAAACCGGCGACCACGCAGGCAAGATTGTATTTATCGACCAGCGGCTGGTAGGCTTTGGCACCGATGATGCTGGAAACGTGGCCGGGGCAAAGCAGGCCGTCTATTTTCAGGTTCGGGTCATCCAGCAGGGCGATGAGTGGAGGCGGCATGACCTTGTGTGTCGAAAAAACCGAGAAGTTCGAAATATTTCGTACTGCAGCCGCCCGTATGGTTGCGGCGATGCCCGGTGTTGTGGTTTCGAAACCGACACCCAGGAAAACCACGAAATCGTCGGGATGGTTAACCGCCAGATCAAGAGCATCCATGGGAGAATATACAATATCAACCTTGGCACCGCGGCTGCTGGCTTCGGCAAGCGATCCCTCTGTGCCGGGAACACGGAAAAGATCGCCGAATATAGCTACTCTCACTCCAGGAAGATCCGCCATGGCGATAAAGGCGTCCATATGGGGGGCGGAAGTGACACAAACCGGACATCCCGGTCCGGAAATAAGCTCGAATCCCTCCGGCAGAACAGAGCGGATGCCGTTACGGAAAATGGCCATGGTGTGTGAACCACAGACCTCCATAACCCGCAAAGGTCTGGTGCAGGATCTCTTAAGCTCTTTGAGCAGAGGTTTAGCCAGAGCGCTGTTGCGGAATTCATCAACATACTTCATCGAGTTATCCTCTCAGCGTAGAAGTTCATCCGGCATTGACTCCGCCATTTTCCGAATAAGTTCGATATTGGCCTTGGCCTCCTTTTCTTCGAGGGTATGGATGGCGAAGCCGGCATGAATGATCACATAATCACCGATCTCAGGCCACCTGTCGACCACGTCCAGCCGAATCTCCTTGCCGATGCCGTCGGCATCGACCATTGCAATCTGAGCAGTGGTGAAATCTTCAGGATTGCCGGCCACCTTGGTCACCCTCATGGGAATTGCGAGACACATGTTGTAAACCTCCAATGAGTATCTGTCCGAAAGAAATGCCGCCGTCGTTCACCGGTACTTTTTCACCGCTGAAGACCTGCAGTTCTTCTCTTTCCAGAGTATGAAATAAGCCCTCCATCAGCAGACGGTTCTGCATACAGCCGCCGGAAAGAACGATCTTATCGGTATTATGCTGGATGGAAAGCGTTTTGACGAGCTTTGATATGGCACATATCAGCTCAAAATGGAAATCAAGAGCGATCTGCGATGCTGTAAAACCTTGTCTACGTTTGACAAGTATCACCTTAACAAATTCCGAGGAAATAATCTCCCATTTACCCGCGTCAAATGTCGAAAATGTTGAAGGAAGGGCCATAGTCATATTCAACTGTTCCTTCCATCCGGGTAGCAGGGCTTTCATGGCCGCGGCCTCAAGCTCCATGGCGGCATGTCCCTCATAATCGCTTTTCAAGCGGAGATCAAGGAGGGCGGCGACAGCATCAAACAACCTGCCGCAGCTCGATGTCAGCGGTGCATTAAACCCGTTTTCCACCATCTCGAGGATAATTTGGCGCTGAGAGGGGTTGACGGTGCGCAACAGCGGGGGTAGATTTTTCTCCGAAAGCCATTCCCTGCCAAAGGTGTGATACAGCGCCGAGAGCGCCATTCTCCAGGGTTCTTCAGCCGCCTTGTCGCCACCAGGAAGCGAAAGGGGTTGCAGATGGCCGAGCCGTTGAAAACCGGTTAAATCATTAAGCAGAATCTCACCGCCCCAGACAGTGCCGTCTGTGCCATATCCTGTACCGTCGAGGATGACTGAAAGCACTTCCTCGGAGATATGATGTTCAGCCATGACTGCAACGGCGTGGGCGTGATGATGCTGAGCTGTATAAACCGGGAGACCCTGTTCTTCGGCAAAATGTGAACTCATATAATCGGGATGAAGATCACGTACCACCAGTTCAGGCTCGATTTCAAATACCCTTTTGTAATGGTTGATCGATTCAATATAAAAGTCGAAGGATTCGAGGTTGAAGAGATCGCCGATATGCTGACTGACAAATGCGAGATTATTACGGCCCAGAGAAAATGTAGATTTCAAGCCACCACCGCATCCCAGAACCTGCGGGAGACTATGAGCGAGTAACAGCGGCGAGGGACTATACCCGCGGGCTCTGCGAAAAAGACGCATCTTGTGGTTCAGTTTTTTGGTGACCGAGTCATCAACACGAGTGAGTATCTCCCTGTTGTGGAGAAGAAAAAAATCGGCAATCTCGTTGAGTTCGGACAGGGCGCTCTGGTTGGAAATGCAGATGGGCCGGCCACTTACATTGCCGCTGGTCATGACCAGGGCGGCAGGGCAGTCTTCCTCCTGAAAGAGCAGGTGATGCAGCGGGGTGTAGGGCAGCATGATGCCGAGATCGCATACTCCGGGACTGAGATTGGGGGCCAGAGTGGCATCGTTTTCTCTTTTTTCCAGGAGAACGATCGAATGCTGTGGACTATCGAGTTCTTCTTTCTCGTGGGCGCCGATAATACATAATTTTTCAACCGCCGTCATGTCCTTGACCATTATGGCCAGAGGCTTGGTCGGTCTGTTCTTGCGCCGGCGCAACGTGGCTACGCCTTCTTCGCTGCAGCCGTCGACGACGAGATGAAAGCCGCCGAGTCCGCGCATAGCGATAATCTTTCCCTGCTGCAGAGCGGCAGTGGCCTCCCAGACGGGATTATCGCGGGAAAGAAGATTACCGGCAGCATCATGCCAGCTGATCTGCGGGCCGCAGCGCGGGCAGGCATTGGGCTGGGCGTGAAATCGTCTGTCGGCAGGATCATTATATTCTGTGGTGCAGTCAGGGCACATGGGAAAAACCTTCATTGAGGTTTTCGGCCTGTCGTAGGGAATGGTTTCCACGATGGTGAACCGCGGACCACAGTTGGTACAGTTGATAAAAGGATAGCCGTATCTCTTGTCATCCGGAGAGATAAGCTCATCCAGACAGTCGCTGCAAACGGCAATATCAGGCGGTATGGCGGTAGAGGATGAGCTGCCGGCCTCACTGGCAAGTATATGGAAGTCTGAAGAAGAAAGTAGCGCCGGGTCAAACGGCACAACGTCGAGAGCTAGGATTTGGGCAAGGGGTGGCGCTTCAGTATGAATTCTGGAGATAAAAATTTCCAAAGTACTACTATCGGCTACGGCCCGAATAAAAACTCCGGCACTGGTATTGCTGACAGTACCGGAGATTTTAAGTTGTGTCGCCAAGTTGTAAATAAAGGGGCGGAACCCTACACCCTGGACGATGCCCTGGATGCGAAGCTCGACCCCGTTATTTTCAGACTTTTTTGTGCTTGAATTTATCACCTGTGAATATAGATGAAACTAATCCCTCCGGTTCAGTCAGATCATTCCATAAAACCAGATAGATATGGATTAAGGCAAAGATCATGAACCACCACATCAGCAGGTGGTGGATGAATCTGGCATTCTGCTGGCTGGAAAAAATGGCGGTACCCCAGCCCTGCCAGGCGGCGGTTTCAGGAAAAAGCAGATAGAACCCGCTGATCATCATGAATACAGCTGCGATTATGGTAACCAGATAGGTAAGTCCGGCAATGACATTATGGCCTAAGCGGTCATCGTGTTCGCTGCTGATATAGCTGTAATGCAACAGAGTCCGGCCGAAGTTCCTGATATTTCTGCCTGTTATCGGTAAAGCATCGGTGATTCTTTCTTGAGCGTTGCCAAAAATATAGAGAAAGATTCGAGTAAGTACCGCTGCAGTAAACACATATCCGGAGACAAAGTGGATATAGCGCATCCAGGTCACTGACCAGGTATCATACTGCAGAGTATTGGTCCACGGCGTATTAATGAATAAGCCTGTTGTCACCAGAGCGACGATAGACAGCGCAAAGGCCCAGTGGTAGAGCCGCAGCAAGACGCTCCAGCATTTTTTCTTTTCGTACGTCATATTTACCTCCTTGCGGTTTGATCCGGGTAAAAAAGGTTCATATAGCCTTACAGGGCCTTAACTTTGACAACCTCTTTACCTTCCGGATCCAGCATATGAACTGCACAGGCAATACACGGGTCGAAAGAATGGATGGTTCTCAGAACCTCAAGAGGCTTCTCCGCATCGGCAATAGGATTGCCCACCAGAGAGGCTTCATATGGACCGGGCTGACCTTCCGCATCACGCGGGCCGCCGTTCCAGGTAGAAGGCACAACACATTGGTAATTCTTGATTTTACCATCCTGAATAATAATCCAGTGAGATAATAAACCACGAGGAGCCTCATGTACGCCGACGCCTCTTTGCTCACCTTTAGGAAAGGTGGGAGGATTGAAGATTTCAGTGTCGCCTGAGCCAACATTATCCACGAGGAGATCCCAGTGTTTGAGGGCGAGATCTGCCATCATCGAGGCACGAACAGCGCGCGCGGCATGACGTCCTATGGTGGAATGAAGGATCTCGGGCCCGACATTGACGCCTGCTACCGCACTGATTTTGGAAAGTGCACCGTCAACGGCCTTAACCGTCATTTCATGTCCCTGGGCGTAACCGACAACAAGCTGCGCCAAAGGACCAACCTGCATCGGTCTGCCCTGGAAGCGCGGGGCTTTCAGCCAGGTGTAGCGGCCTTCATCCTGGAAATCGGTATACTTGGGAACGGTGTCTTCTTCAAACGGATTCTTGGACCAGTCACCATCATACCATGCTCGGGCGATGGACTCCTCAACGTTGGACTTGAAGTATTCATCGCTGATACTGGTAAAAGGTTTGACGGTGCCGAGGTCGCCGTCCATGACGGTGCCGCCGGGCAGATCAAACTGAGTACCTGCGGAGTCGAGGAACATATCCGGTGCGGCGAGGTAGTTAGTGACGCCTGCGCCGTAGGGGAGCCAGTCTTTATAAAGGGCGCCGACGGCAACTACATCAGAGAGGTAGACGTTGTTGATGAATCCACGCACTTCCTCGACCAGTTGTTTGACAAAGTAGAGCCTCTCCATATTCAGGGTGGAATCATTGTTGAGATTGATGGCTGCGGTTACCCCGCCAACGGAAAGATTCTGAATATGAGGATTTTTACCAGAAATAATTCCCAGTGCCTGGGTTGCTTTTCTCTGGTAATCGAGGGCTTCGAGATAATGCGAAACTGCCATTAGGTTGGCTTCCGGCGGCAGCTTCATTGCCGGATGTCCCCAGTAAGCATTGGCAAAAGGACCAAGCTGACCACTGGCCACGAGTCCCTTGAGCTTGTCTTTCACAGCCTGGAACCTCTTTGAACTATTGCCCGGCCAGTCCGAAAGGGTCTCGGCAAGCTTTGAAGTAGCGACCGGATCCGCATCAAGGGCGGAAACAACATCTACCCAGTCCAGAGCGGAAAGTGCGTAAAAATGAACGATATGGTCCTGCAGTGCATGAATGGACTGCACCAGATTCCTGATATATTGTGCGTTTTTGGGAATCTCAAGGCCGAGCGCGTCTTCTACGGCGCGTACGGATGCCAGAGCGTGCACCGTGGTGCAGACACCGCAGATACGCTGCACAAAATGCCAGGCATCTCTGGGATCACGTCCCTGAAGTATAGTTTCAATGCCACGGAACATCTGACCCGATGACCATGCCTTTTTAACCTCACCCCCATCAACTTCCACGTCTACTCTCAAGTGCCCCTCGATCCTGGTGAGAGGATCAATGGTGATTCGTTGAGCCATGTGTCGAACCTCCTAAAATAAGATAGAATCAAAAGCGGTTGTCAATGTCAGATAGGCTTTCGATCCGGTATTGCTTCATGTCGTTGCTTCGTGGGATTGAGGATTTATGCCTCTTCTCCGCTTTTGTCTTTGCCCTTGACCAATTTTTTGCCGATACCTACGGCGGCATGGATACCAACAGCTGCGGCAGTGACGCCGAGAACCTTGCGGCCGACGCTGTCGGCATCTCCTACAATACCTGTGCCTGGAATCGAAACATTGGGCAGTCTTTCATAGAAGGGAGTCATCGTATCCCAGAATTTTGGCTCAGTGCAGCCGATACAGCCATGACCAACACTTACGGGCCATACGCCTACATCATTAAAGCGAACTGACGGGCAGTTGGAGAAGGTGCTGGGGCCTTTACAGCCAACCTTGTAGAGGCAGTATCCCTGCTTGTGAAATTCATCTCCAAACTGTTCGACAAAACGACCCTCGTCAAAATGAGGACGTCTTTCGCAATGATCGTGAATTCTCCTGCCGTAGGCAAAGGTCGGACGGCCAAGACTGTCGAGAGCGGGAAGTCGATTGAATGTCAGATAGTGGAGTACTGTACCGAGGAGTGAAATCGGATTAAACGGGCAACCGGGTATGTTGACGACGGGTTTATCCGTCACCAGCTTATTGACGCCTACCGCGCCGGTTGGATTTGGAGCTGCGGCCTGAACACCGCCGAAGGCGGCACAGGCACCTATTGCAATAACGGCGCCGGCTTTGGGAGCCACTTCCGCCAGAATATCCTTGGCGGTTTTGCCGGCGATTTTGCAGTAGATCCCATCTTCTGCCAGAGGAATAGCGCCCTCAACAATCAGGACGAATTTTCCTTCATGATTCTTGATGGTTTCGTGCAGCAACTGCTCTGCCTGATGGCCGGCGGCAGCCATGACAGTTTCATGATAGTCCAGAGAAATGATGTCCAGGATCAAGCGGGAAAGATCCGGGTGAGAACCCCGAAGCAAAGTTTCGGTGCATCCGGTACATTCCTGAAAGTGCAGCCAGACCACCGGAGGGCGCTGGGCTGTTGTTGCTGCCTCGACCAGCTTGGGGATCATGGTTTCTGAAAGTCCCAGAGCTGCCGCAGCCATTGTGCAACCCTTCAGGAAACCGCGTCGATTAATTTGCGGATCCAGAGTCTTGTTTACCGTGTCTGCCATACCAACCTCCTATTGCTGTAACAACAATTTTGCGCATTGCGCGATTGCATCGACATTGTGCCGATTGAGTTGAAACAAACAGAAAATCACTCCCGCTGTCTGTGATGAATAACCTGACTCTCCCTGTGCAAGTTATGCGAGCGGCAATGCTATTCTACGTATACTGTCATTAACCTAGTTTTTTGATCTAATAAAGAAAAAAAGTCAAATGAATTCGCGGATTGGTGGTATAAATAATATTGCGAAAAAAAGTAGAATATATTTATGGTACAATTATGTCTAATTGTTACGGTAGGATATATGCTGATGATTTGATTTGTGAGTAGCTAGCCCATGGGAGGAGGTGTCGAAGAGGAAAAAAACACGATATAAGGTAGATCTCACTATGAGAGTTGTCAAGGAGGCTACTTTCGGAAGCCAAAAACCCCGCCTTTCTTATTGGGAGAAAATGCGGGTCGCGTTTTTTTTCGGCTAAACTGTGTTCTTTCGGGTTGGGGTGGTTCGTGGTGCGATACCCCGTTGATCATACTGGAGAGGTTGTCCTCTCTTTCTGTGCCGGAAATCGCCTGTTGGCGAATATGTGCGAAAAGCAGGCAGTTGGCGAAGTAGCTTTTTTTGGTGAGCCACTTGGGCCAGGAGTTGCTTTGCACAAATCGCACAAACTGTGGAAGATTGCTGAGCAGGATTACCATTTCCTGACGAATTGATCGCCGTAAATTCAGCTGGGTACCGAGAAGGGTATCGATCTCGCTTCGTAATTTTTTGGAGAGCTGAAAAACGGCCGGGCCTTTGAGTTTCAGCCTGGAGAGACCGAAGGTTATTTCTGCCCAGGGCAGTAGAAGCAGGGCAAGGATAAAAAATTTCGGCAGTTGTCTGCACTCTCCTGTGGAGGCTTTCAGATTAATGGAATCAAGGATTTCCAGTAGAGCCCCGAGTTGATGTCTGCAAGATGGCTGAGAGGGTGGTGAGGTGGTCAGAATATTGCGGTAGAAAGGAAAAATTGCAGTAAAAATGGAGGAATCAGCGGCTAGTTCGAACCAGCCGGCGGCTGAGCCGCCATAAAGATCCTTGAAGAGCTCGTCGCGAATTCGAGAGGTTGGGCAAAGGGTGATTTTTTGATGATTTCTACAGATCGACTGCCAGGTTTCATCTTCAATGGAAAAACCGGTCCGGGCGCTGTGGCGGATGGCGCGCATCATTCGCACCGGATCGCGATTGATGCGTTTATCCGGCTGGCCGACCATGCGTATTATGGAATTATCCAGATCACGGACTCCCCCGACATAGTCGATTATGGTATGACTCTCCAGTTCATAGAAGAGCGAATTTATTGAGAGATCACGACGCTGGGCATCTTCGGGTAGATTGCCGTAGGTGTTGTTGGGTGCCAGGACCGCTTCGGGGCCGTCAAGATCATGCTCGCTCAGCGACCTGAGAGTCGAGATTTCAATGAGATTGCCCGACTTGAAGAATACCTGAACCAGCCTGAAGCGCCTGCCGATTGTCGAGCTGTGGGGAAAGATCTTACGAATCTGTCCGGGCTTGGCATTGGTGCTTATGTCAAAGTCCTTGGGCTTCTTGCCCAGATAAAGATCGCGTACGCCGCCGCCGACAAGATAGCTGGAAAAGCCTTCCTTGTTGAGCTTGCGCATCACGAATATGGCATCCCCATCGAGCATGTTTCGCCGGATGGGGTGGTTATGTTCCGATATTACCAGGGGCTGTGAGGCGTCAGGATGTTCTGATGGCATGCCGGTCATTGATGGCTGGAGGCAATTGATGATCAAACGGCAGGAGAAAAGCCTCTTCCTTCCTTATAGACGGATTCAGCTTCCCGGATAAATTTTTCAAAAATCTCGGAGACCGTCAATATTGATTTCATCTTATAGGTGTTTTCTCCTGAGAAGACGAGGCCTTCCTCAATATTCCCCTCTTTGGACATGTTAAGCCGCTCGTTGATGCAATAATGATGGTCGCATTTTTTCAAACAGAGTGAGCCACATTTTTTGGTACTGAGATCATCTCCATTCGCCAGCGATTTGACGAAAGGAGTGTTGATGGCGCGCCCGGGCAATCCCACGGGTGATGTGGTCAGGACAATGTCTTCCTTCCGGGCGTTGAGATAAGCCTGTTTGTAATTGTCCGAGACATCACATTCTTTGCTGAGAACAAACCTGGAGGCGATCTGTACACCATCGGCTCCATATTTATCCATCATCTCAGCCATCTCGTAACCGTTGGTTATTCCGCCGGCGGCGATCAGGGGGATATTTTTGACCGCATCCCGTATCGAGGGAAATATTTCCCGGAGTGAGAGGCTGGTGCCGAGATGTCCGCCTGCTTCCTTGGCCTCTGCAACAATGGCTGAAGCCCCCAACCGCTCCGCCAGTTTAGCCAGTTTGGCGGAGGAGACGATCATTATGACAGGCACATTATTTTTCTCGCCAATTTTGAAAATATCGCGGGAGAAGCCGGCTCCGGTGACGATCATGTCCACGCCGGCATCAATGGATGTCATCACCAGCTCGTAAAAATTTTTCATGGCATACATGATATTGACGCCGACAACCCCGTTGGTCTGGGATTTTGCCTTGAGAATATCTTCCTGCAGTTCGGCTTTGGGAATACCCGATCCGCCGATAATGCCGATACCGCCGCAGTTGGCCACAGGCACGGCCAGCGCGGAAGTGGAGACGCGGATGGACATACCGCCCTGAATCAGTGGAATTGGGGCTGTCAGATTTGCAATTTTCAGTGAAGGTAACTTCATATATTCGTAAAAACTCCTTTGTACGTACTTAATAATAGATCCCGATATTGCCTTTCTTGATAGAATTTGTCAAGCTAACTCATACTATGACAGTAATCATTTTCACATGGAATAATCGGGGAAAGAGTGCAGAAAAGTTTTCAGAGACGAAAGAATGGATGATCCGCAACCTCCACCAGAGGCGACAATTTCTCTTTTCCGGTAAATAGGGGGGCGTGATATGGAAAAGATAAGTAACAGAAAAAACAATGAAAATATCATTTGTTACAGTGCCTTCGCTGGATTGCTTGACATTTTCCGGTATTTGCTTTTTATTCTATAATCTTTGACAAATGTCTTTTATGATTTTGCTAGAGTAGTGGAGGTACATTTTGAAAATCAAAGCCCTCAATGGCTTCAAGGATATACTGCCGGAAGAGGTTGCCCTGTGGAGAACCGTCGAGAGCCAGGCCCGCTCAATTCTGCAGCTTTTCAATTTTGCGGAGATACGACTGCCGGTTTTGGAGAAGACGGAATTGTTCGCAAGGTCCATCGGCGAGGCTACGGATATCGTCGAGAAAGAGATGTACACCTTTGTCGATAAGCAGATAACTATGAGGCCAGAGGCTACCGCTTCTTTGGTGCGTGCCTATATCCAGCACGGCCTCTATGTAAAAAAACCGGTGCAGCGTCTTTTTACCATAGGTCCCATGTTTCGGCATGAGCGGCCTCAGAAGGGACGATTGAGACAATTCCACCAGATCAGTGTCGAGGTTCTCGGCTCCGAGAACGGCCGCATAGATGCCGAGATGATGGCTTTGGCGGCATTGTTTTTCGAAGAATTAGGCGTCAATGTCAGCCTGGAGCTTAACTCTCTGGGATGTCCGGAATGCCGGCCCGCTTTTCGTCGGGAGCTCCTTGCTTTTCTCCAATCGAAACACGATGAACTCTGCGATGACTGCCGGCGCAGGGTAGATACCAATCCGCTGCGGGTGCTCGACTGCAAAAATGTACACTGCAGAGAGCTGGTTGAGGATGCTCCGTCCATTCTCGAACATCTTTGTGAGGTATGCTCCGATCATTTCAGCGTGGTTCGAAATTCCTTGGAACAACTTGGAATCGGTTATTCTCTTAATAAGTTTATGGTGCGCGGTCTTGATTACTATTGCAGGACCACCTTTGAGTTTCTTACCACCGATCTCGGCGCCCAGGCTGCGGTCTGTGCCGGCGGCAGATATGATGGTCTGGTAGAGCAGCTGGGTGGTCCGAAGACTCCGGGGATAGGTTTTGCCATGGGCCTGGAGAGGCTTGTCCTGCTCCTTCAGCAGAAGGGCGAGCTTGATGGGGAGGTTCCTCTGGATCTTTTTGTTGCGGGGCTGGGAGAACAGGGGGGAGAATTTGCCTATACCCTTACTCACCAGTTGCGCAAGCGGGGACTGAGCGTTGCCATGGATCATGAAGGTCGCAGCCTGAAAAGCCAAATGAAACAGGCAGACAGATCCAAGGCATCCTTTGTTCTGCTGATTGGTGATGAAGAGGTGGATAATCGTGCGGCTCTGCTGCGCAATATGAAGACCCGGGAACAGATGAGCGTCGAATTGCGGGATGAAGAGATCGAGGCGGTGGTCTCAAGCCTGCTGCCGCTTCGCTGATGTGCTCTGCAGTGGTTAGTGGATATTTTTCGTAGCTGTTCAGCAGCTCAAACCAGAAGCCGGGTATCTCTGCCCGCTAAGGTCCGACTGAAGAAGCTACTAATTTTTTTGAAAAAGCAAATACTATGGAATCAATGGGAACGTTGCGCCGCACACATTATTGTAATGTGCTCGGTAAGGAAAATGTTGGTGAAGAAGTCATTCTGATGGGCTGGGTGCTGCGCAGGCGGGATCATGGTGGCGTAATCTTTATCGATCTGCGCGATCGTCGCGGCATAACCCAGGTGGTCTTCAATCCTGAAGTAAACCCTGAGGTACATGCCAAGGCGCATCAACTGCGCAGTGAATGGGTGCTTGCCGTTAAGGGCAGGGTCGAGGCGCGGCCGGGTGATATGGCAAATCCCAAGCTTGCCACCGGGGAAATTGAGGTTCTGGTCAGTGAGCTGAGAATTCTCAATACCAGCGAAACACCTCCGTTTCCACTGGACGAGGAGAGCGATGTCTCCGATAATCTGCGCCTGCAATACCGTTATCTTGACCTGCGCAGACCGGAAATGAGTGCCAATCTGGTAATGCGTCACAAGGCGGTGCAGGCCATCCGGGCATATCTCAACGATCATGATTTTCTCGATATCGAGACGCCGATGCTGACCCGCTCCACCCCCGAGGGGGCAAGAGACTATCTGGTGCCGAGCCGGGTGAATGCCGGCAGATTCTATGCCCTGCCGCAGTCGCCTCAGCTGTTCAAACAGTTGTTGATGATGGCCGGAATGGATCGTTATTATCAGATTGTGAAGTGCTTCAGGGATGAAGATCTCCGGGCGGACAGGCAGCCGGAATTTACCCAGATCGATATGGAAATGTCCTTTGTCGACGAAGAGCAGGTGATAAAGACCACTGAGGGCATGATCGAGGCTCTTTTCGACAAGACCCTCGGTTTGGATGTAGCCCCGCCCTTCAAGAGAATCAGCTATGACGAGTCCATGGATCGGTTTGGCACCGATCGTCCCGACATGCGCTTTGGCCTTGAACTCACCGATCTTACCGGAATCGCCGCAGGATGCGGTTTCAAGGTATTTCGTGATGTGGCCGACGGCGGGGGGACGGTCAGGGCGATTAACGCCAGGGGGTGTGCGGTATTTTCCCGAAAGGACCTCGACGTCCTCACCGAATACGTCCTCCAGTTCGGCGCCAGGGGTCTTGCCTGGGTAAAAATGAAGGCGGGGGGCGAGTGGCAGTCGCCGATAGCCAAATTTTTTACCGATGAGGAGCGGAGCTTAGTCAATACAGCCCTGGAGGCAGTCGAGGGCGATCTTCTCTTCTTTGGAGCCGATAAATCCTCCGTGGTATTTCAATCTCTTGGCGAACTCAGAGTTGAGCTTGCCCGAAGGTTGGGTCTGGTCAAGGAAAACACCTTTGATTTCGTCTGGGTGACTGACTTCCCGCTGGTTGAGTATGACGAAAAGGAAAAGCGCTTTCAGGCACTGCATCATCCCTTCACCGCACCGCGCCATGATCAGCTGGAGCTGCTCGATTCAGACCCCGGGAAAGTATATAGCCGGGCCTATGATCTTGTCTTGAACGGTACCGAAATAGGCGGCGGCTCCATTCGTATCCATCAAAAGGATGTGCAGTCCAAGGTGCTGCTCGCTTTGGGAATTTCCGAGGAAGAAGCGCAGCAGAAATTCGGCTTTCTCCTGAAATCCCTTGAGCTGGGTGCCCCGCCTCATGGCGGTATCGCCTTCGGACTCGACCGGCTGCTGATGATCATTACCGGCAGCAGCTCGATCCGTAATGTCATTGCCTTTCCCAAGACCCAAAAAGCAACCTGTCCGCTGACCGACGCTCCGGCAGCGGTATCCAGGAAGCAGCTTACCGAGCTGCACCTTCGTCCCGATTGGAAGGAAAAAGAGTAATTCCAGAGCCGGCAGCCACATTTGCGGCTGCCGGCTCTGGTAAAATTCGCATCCTACCAGCCGTATTCCGCCAGCTGAGTGAAAAAGAGATAGGAGCCGCTCAGGAACAGTGCGGCGGTGAAGATCACTACACACAGGTTGCTCAATATAGTGTGCACTACCGTCTGATAACGTCCCGGAAACTTATCCCTGAAGAGCAATAATGTATTTCTGCCGGCTTCTTCTCTCCGGTTATTTCGGGGAGCTGTTTTAAAAATACTGGGGTTTTTTACAGAACTGCTTTCCATTTTCATACTGCGCCTCCTTCTGTTGTTTTTCGGAGTATAGCAGTACAGGGTTATCACAGAGTGACTACCCCTTTTAAAAGATATCTTTTTTCGTGTATATTGACTAAAACCTTCGCGACTGGGGCTTTTGTCGGTGAATCTAGAATAATTCGAGAAGTTCGTTGCTGAGAAACTACCTAAAGGAAAGTCAGTTGACGGTTCAGTCATCTACTTCTAGTGGAGATTTTTTCTTGCGGCCAGCGTCTGCAGATACTCCCGTGGAAAATTATAAGCGGTGTTGCAGTAATCGCACTTGACCTCTACGCCGTCATTCTGCTCGAGAAGGTATTCAATATCATCATTGCTCAGGGTGTCGAGAATATCCTCCATCTTCTCTTTCGAGCAGTAACACCTGAAGGCCAGGGGGGTGCTGCCTGTGTGTTTGTGTGGAGTTCCTTCAAATAACAGGGAAAGAATGGCTGCAGGGTTATGGCCGGAGGAGATAAGCGAGGTAACCGAACTGTGGGTTTGTATCTTGTTGTCAAGTTCTCTGAGCATTTTTTCATCGGCAGGAGGAAGAGACTGGATGAGATAACCCCCGGCTGCAGTAATTGTTCCGTCTGCCTGAAGATGGACTCCCACGGAGATAGCTGAAGGGGTCTGCTCCGATTCGGTCAGATAATAAGCAATATCCTCGCCGATTTCACTGGTGTAGAGGCGGACCAGTCCGGTATATTTTTCCTTGAGGCCGATGTCTTTGATGACCCGTAAAAAACCGGCCCGGCCGATACCGCCCGCAACATCTATCAGACCGTTTTTGAGTGGAACGTCGGCTCTGGGGGAAGAGACGTACCCCCTGCACCACCCGGAGCTTCCGGCCTGGGCGCTGACCTTGCCCAGAGGACCATTCCCCTCAAAAATCACTTGTACGTTCTGGTCGTCCTTGAGCAGGCCAGCAAGCAGGACGGCACCGCTGAGAGCCCGGCCGAGGGCGGCGGCTGCCGTAGGACCAAGATCATGCCTCCGCCGGGCTTCATTGACAAGAATCGTGGTATCGCAGGCAAGACCGAAGATATTGCCGGATGCGGTTATTATTCTATCGAGTGTATCTGTCATTGTCTCATCAGAAAAAGATGGTGTTGTCTTGCTCTTTACGTTAAGGTAACTTTAGGTCCGGGCCAATGTACGATAATACTTGCAGTTCTTATGGCCACCTTATGTATGAGGACTCGTAAAAGCTCATCTGTGGCATTTCGGATGGCTGCTTTTTGGTAATATTATATTTTCTCGAATCTGCGCTTATCGCCGGGGCCATGTTCGGCAACTTCGATGATTTTTTTTTCAGGATCATCATCTGTGGTTAACATAAAATTTTGAGGAGGTAAAGTGATGCGTACACTGTTAATTGTTTTCACCCTTCTGTTTTTCGTCAACCCTCTATGGGCAAAGGATATTGCCGGTGTTGAGGTTGAGGAAAGTGTGGTCAACAGTGGTGGTACGACACTGCAGCTCAATGGCGCTGGAATTCGGAAGAAATTCTTCGTTAAAGTGTATATTGCCGAGCTCTATCTGGAGACTCCTGCCGCAGATGCCTCACGGGTTATTGCTGATGATGGGGCAAAGCGCATAGTAATGCATTTCCTCTATGACGAGGTGGGCAGGGATAAGATCGTGGAAAGTTGGAATGAAGGCTTTGCCGCCAACAACGATGCGGCTACTCTTGATTCGTTACGGGCAGAAATTGAGGCATTCAATGCCATGTTCGATGAGGACATGACCGCCGATGATGTCATTGTTTTCGATTATATTCCTGGCAGTGGGACCCAGGTGAAGATAAAGGAGAATATCAAGGGGGTCATAGAAGGAAAAGGGTTTAATGACGCGCTCCTCTCCATCTGGCTGGGGGAAGAGCCTGTCACCTCGGATCTTAAAAAGGCGCTGCTGAAGAAGTAAACCTTCTCTCTTTTTGTGGAGATGGAGGCGGGGTCGGCAGGGTGAAAAACCCCTGCCGGATTGAACACCGGCGAATCCGAGGTATTTCTCAGCAAGATGGATGGCGAAATCAGTGCAGACCTTTTCCGGTGCTGCTCATGGCCAGATTACCGTCCCGGACGCCGCGGAGAGCGGTAAGCCTGTCCGAGAGCTCCTGGACCTCCTGGGCCTTGCCGCGGACGACGATAACTTCAAGACAGTTATGGTGATCCATGTGTACATGCGTGGTGGAGACAATCAGGTGATGACGGTCATGCTGCACTTCAGTCACCTTCTCCTGCAATTGATGCTGATGATGATCGTATACAAGGGTTATCACCCCCATAACATTACTATCGCTCAACCATTCCTGTCTGATCAGAGCCTTGCGGATAAGGTCGCGGATAGCTTCCGATCGATTATCATAACTCTGTGCTTTTATGTAGCTGTCAAAAGAATCCAGCAGATTGCCTTCAAGGGAAATGGAGAAACGTTTAAGCATAAGAAAATTCCTGTCCGATTATAGTTCCGGGACATCTCTGGGTATCAAACAAATAAAAGTAAAATCCTCATTTCCCCGGTTGCGCAGCTGATGCTCCTCATGGCCGGGAATGAAAACTGCTGTTCCCGCCTCCACATCGGTCCACTGGCCTTTTTGAAAAACCTGCCCTTTCCCTGAATGGATAAATATTTCATGTTCCCATTCGTGGGCATGGCGCGGTGTAAAACCGTCGGCGCCGATGGTGAAAGCGCGCATACAGAAATTCGGGGCGCCGTCATCCTTGCCTATTACCACGCGGCCGGTAACATTCTTGACAATTTCGCTGTCAAAAGATCGGCTTGATGCTTCGCTGTAATGAAGGACCTTCATTTTACAAACCTCATTGATGATGATTTGATAATCCTTTCTCAGGCCTGCCAAAAACAGGCAGGGGAATTTTTATGAGCGTCATTAATATATAGCAATCGCAGCCAATGGTAAAGACTTATAGTTGCTCCCTTCTGGAGGAGAGACCGAGATAAATGGCAAACAGTGTGATGAAAACGCCGAACCAGTTAAGCGGGTCTGTGGGCCTGGAAAAAATAAGAACGTCCCAGCAAAATGCCAGGGCAGGCTGGAGAAGCAGGATCAGTCCTGCGCCGGAGCTATTGGTGTGAGGCAGTGAAGTTGCAATAAGCAGCCACCCCAGACATTGACTGAAAAAGCCAAGGCCAACAAGGCTAAACAGTGATTTCAGATCAGGAATGGCGAAGGTATCACCAATGGAAAGAATATATATGCAAAGCACGACTGCAGTGCTGAGGGAAACCAGCAGCATCGGCAGAAATGTCCCGGAGCATCGGGCGGAGAATTTTTTGAGCGTGAGTATATATGCGGAATAGAAGAAGGCCGTAGCCAGTCCGAAATTGATGCCCAACCGGTAACTGCCGGTCATGTCGGTCCAGCCGAAACCGACGATCAGAAAGAGTCCTGTCACAGCCAGAGGGATAGAAAGGAGCAAGATTTTACTATATCTCTCTTTGAGAAAAAAAATACCGACTGCTGCGAGGACGAAGACCTGGAAATTTCCGAGAATGGTTGCCAGACCTGGGCCGATCAGGATGATCGAGCGGTGCCAGCAGATCAGGTCGGCGGCAAATAATACTCCGCATACCACCCCCAGGAGAAATTGGGATTTGTCGGTGAGAATTTTTTCTCTGGCCCGCCCTGCAAAGATGAGGAGAAAGAGAAATCCGAGAAACACCCGATAGAATGCAGATGAATCGGGCGAGACATCGGCGATTTTGACCCATACTCCGGAAAAGCTGATGAGGATGGCTCCGATTATCAGCTTGAGGACGGGGGTGCTGAGAATTTCGAATATATGTCTTATGGCATTGTCATTCGGGATGCTGGATTTAAACACCAATAACTCCTTTTTTTTGATGGCGTCGCGATAAGCACCCGTACGGGCATAAACACCGACTTCAAGAAAAACGATCGCCCGCGCAGCTGGTCTTTAGAAAATCAATGCTCGCAGGTAAGCGAAGACTCCGATAATAAGTATATGGCTGTGCTTGATTTCCTAAAAACGTCTTAATCTGAGGAAAAATTGCAATTCTCCGACGCACTCCTAGGAGCTGTATCGGTCTTTTTCTCTGGCCACCTGAGAGTACGCGCCGACATTTTATGAGATTATCCTTTAAAATAATGTGATAATTTCATTGAAGATCCCTTCAGGCTCCCGATTGTGATAATGGTGAATACGCAAATACAATATCAAGGAAAATGGAAAAAGAAATAAGAAATCGGCCGTTGATCTTAATCTTTTCTAAGGGTTCTCCGATCAGGACGAAAGGATCGCTTCCAATGGCCAGCAGGCCAACAGAAATGCGGCGAGGCTTGACGTTTTGTATTGAAGTTGTCGTTTTCCGCTACTATATTGCCGGCTCAACAACCGTTTAGCCTGCTGAGTCTATAGGAAGTCAAGCTGTGACCAACTTTTCTGTGCAAAAAGAGCTATGCAGCATTCTCTAGTCTCTCTTTGAACAAGTAGAGATTATCAAAGAAAAAAATCCAAATTAAAAATATTTGATGAGTCATTTCAAATATGTGAATAACTTGTAAGCTATTGGTATGCGAAAAAACTTGTCTTGGGGGATGTTTTTTGGTAAAAATGCCAGCTTACAAATTTGCTTTTGTTGTTGTTTCTTTGGCACATTGAGCACAAATCGCACAAGTTTCTGATGGCTATTGTGGTGGTCTGTATTTAACCCGGCGTACTTATCGCCTGCTAATACTATACTTGAAGAGAAGATATGAAAGATCTGTCAACGAATTATCTCGGATTGCGTTTGAAAAATCCTCTTATCGTAGGTAGTTGTGGGCTTACCGGTTCCGTTGATAAAATTAGCGAACTGGCCGATAACAATGCCGGCGCAATTGTCTTGAAATCGCTTTTTGAAGAACAGATTCTGGCGGAACTCCATCAGAATATTGAAAGCTATAACACCGACTATCCTGAAGCCTTTGATTATGTGAAGGGATATACCAGAGACAACGCTGTTTCAGCTTATCTGGATCTTCTCAGCGGGGCCAAACAGAAAACTCAAATTCCCATCATTGCTTCAATAAACTGTGTCTCCGACAGTGAATGGGTATCCTTCGCCAAATCGGTGGAGAACGCCGGGGCCGATGCATTGGAGATCAATATCTCCCTGTTGCCCAGTCAGTCGCACAAGAGAAGCGTGGAGTACGAAAAGGTCTATTTTGATGTCCTCGAGAAGGTGGCAGCACTAATTTCTATCCCCATCGCCTTGAAAATGAGCAGATATTCCTCTTCGCTGGCGAATTTGGTTGCACGCCTCAGCTGGACTGGCAAGGTGGCCGGGTTTGTGCTTTTCAACCGCTACTATCGACCCGATTTTGATATTGAAAATCTCACAGTTCGCTCAGCTCCTGTCTTTTCAACCCCTGAAGAACTGGCTACGCCTCTTCGCTGGATAGCCTTGCTGTCCAACAGGGTCGGGCAGGATTTTGCCGCTTCCACCGGGGTGCACGACAGTGCAGGGCTTATCAAGCAGCTGCTGGCTGGGGCAAAGGCCGTTCAGGTTGTGTCGAGCATTTATACTAACGGTGCGCCGCATATTACCGAAATCCTGAAGGGACTCGAAGAGTGGATGGATCGAAAAACCTTCAATACCATCAATGACTTTCGTGGAATGCTAAGCTACCAGGATGACAATGATTCATCTGGACTGCAGAGAATTCAGTTTATGAAAAATTTTGCTGGTATTGAGTAACTGCTATCCCTGTTCCGCTCAACCATTCCAGGCAGGACAGAAATGTTTGAAAAAATTATAAAATTGCAGATCGATTCGGGAAAGTTGAGTTGAACCTGTGCCCTCGGGCGCATCCGGCAAAAGGGCAGGATGTGCTTATTATTTACTGAGCAATGTTCGTACTATGACCACATTATTGACATTTCCAAAGGGTGGAATACATCCACCGGAATCAAAGGAGCTGACCGCGGCTAAGAAGATCGAGGTCATGCCTGTTCCAGCCGAGCTGGAAATCATTCTGAGCCAGCATATCGGTGCTCCCTGTAAACCCACCGTCGAAAAAAAGGCGGAGGTTGGAGAGGGCGCTGTTATCGGCGATGTTGTCAAGGGCTTGGGCGTGCCCCTGCATTCACCGGCAGCGGGCAAGATCAAGGCTATTTCATCTTCAGTTCATCCGCTGAAACTCAATGCCCCATCAATCACCATCACCGTGAATCCCGAAGCTGCCCCGCTTCACTATGAAAAAAAGGAATGGCGCGATATCGACCCCAAAGAACTGCTGGGAAAGCTCAAGGATGCCGGGGTCATCGGCATCGGTGGGGCGGGCTTTCCGACGCATGTCAAGCTCTCTCCTCCCAGCAATAGTCCGGTGGATACTCTGGTGGTCAACGCGGCGGAGTGTGAGCCCTATATTACGGCGGATCACAGACAGATGGTTGAACATAGTGCTGAAATCATCGAGGGATGTAAGGTCATTTTGCGTATCCTGGGTATCAGCAACTGCCTGATAGGCGTCGAAAGCAACAAACCTAATGCCTTTCAGGCTCTGAGTGAGACTGCCGCAAATACCGCTGAAAGCGATTTCAAGATTGAGGTAAGAGCGCTGCAGGTCAAATATCCCCAGGGATCTGAAAAGCAGCTTATACAGGCAGTAACCGGCCGCAAGGTTCCAGGATACGCCTTGCCCTCGGCAGTAGGGGTTGTTGTGCAAAATGTCTCCACCGCCAAAGCAATCTATGACGCCGTTGTTCTGGAAAAACCGCTTTATGAGAAAGTAATAACAGTTTCCGGTAAAGGGATACAGCGACCGGCTAATCTGTTGGTTAAGATGGGAACCAGGATCTCCGACATAGTCGATTATCTGGGCGGTATTAAGCCAGAGCTGAAAAAGATCGTCCTGGGCGGCCCGATGATGGGTTTTGCCGTTTCAAGCCTCGACATTCCCATCACCAAGACGACCTCTTCAGTACTTTTTCTCTCCGAGGATGAAATAGATACAGCTCCACATTCTCAATGTATCCGCTGCGGTTGGTGTCTCGAGGCCTGTCCGATGGGGCTGGAACCCAAAGAAATCGGTCTTTTTGTCGAGGCAAATCATGCGGAAGAAACGGAGCGATTCGGAGTGTTCGAATGTTTTGAATGCGGATCGTGTGCCTATGTCTGCCCGGCCAAGCGACCTCTGGTGCAATTTGTCCGACTGGCAAAGATGAAGGCCAAAAGGAAATAGGAAAAGTCGGCTGCTCCATTGCAGGGTGTTACCAGGCCGATATGCGAATTTTGCAGATAAATTTTTAAGGGACTGTCTTTAAGGTAGGAAGGTGAAACGTGATCGAACAGCAAGGTAACCTGCCATCTGCTCAGCAGGGGTTATGGAAAGTTTCCATTTCCCCGCATATCAAGAGCGATGAGTCGGTTGAAAAAATCATGTGGACTGTGGTGGGCTGTCTGGTACCGCCGCTGATCCTCTCGGTATTTGTCTTTGGTATTCAGGTGTTATTCATCACCGCTGTCTCAGTGGCCAGTTGCATGGCGGTTGAAGCTGTGAGCCAGAAAGCCCTGGGGAGAAAGGTGACCGTCAGGGATGGCAGCGCAGCCCTTACCGGCATGCTTATAGCCTTTGTCATACCTCCTGGTGTCTCCGCTTTTCTGCCGGTTCTTGCCGCCATATTCGCAATCTATATCGGCAAGCACATCCTTGGAGGGCTGGGGTACAACTTCTTTAATCCGGCACTGCTGGGACGAGCATTTCTGTTGGCCTCTTTTCCCGTAGCCATGACCTCGGCCTGGTTGCCGCCGATCGAACCCGGAGCCATTTTCTCCTATCTCGGCGTTTCCATAGACGCCGTCTCCACGGCGACGCCGCTGGCGGTAATGAAAGAGCAGGGTATGGCGGCTTTCAACGAACGATTCGGTGAAGGTGCAAGTCTCTATACCAGCTTTTTCCTGGGCTGGAGACCTGGCTCCATCGGGGAGACCTCAGGTTTCCTGATGCTGCTTGGCGGACTTTTCCTGCTCTATAAAAGATATATAACCTGGCATATTCCTGTTTCCCTGCTGGGCTCCATAGCCGTACTGACCTGGATTTTCGGGGGAGAAGGATACTTTGCCGGCGATCCTCTGCTGGCCGTACTTTCAGGCGGTGCCCTTCTCGGTGCCTTCTTTATGGCCACCGATTATGTCACCAGTCCTTCAAACAAGATATCGCAGATTGTCTTCGGTGTCGGTATCGGCGCTTTGACCGTGCTTATCAGATTGAAAGGCGGATACCCCGAAGGGATCTGTTATGCCATCCTTCTCATGAATCCCCTGTCCACGGTGCTGGACGGCTGGTTTAAACAAAAACGATTTGCTCTGCCGCAGGGAGGTGAGAAATGAAAGAAATGCTCACCATAGTCTTCCGTTTGACGCTGTCCTGCATTCTGGCAGCGACGGTAATGGGAGTTACCTTCGTTTTCACAAATGAAGCCAAAATACACAACGAGCATCTTAAGGAAGAGCGTGTAGCTTTCTCGCTGCTGGGATTCCAGGATGAAGTTCCCGAATCCGTTGAGATGAATACCATCTACCGGTATGTGGTTTCCCGGGGGGGAGAACAGTCTATCGGTTACCTTTTGCCGGGCGGCGAACAGGCCTCCAGCCCCTTCGTCTTCCTGGAAATCGATCTTAATGGTAATCTTGCAGCTCAAAGCGATGTAGACATCGACCGCGAAAAGGTACGTGAAGATAAAGAGCGGGACAGCGCCATTGCCTCGGCGATCGGCCCTGGAAAAGATTTTCGCCTGGCTGAGAAATTTCAGACCATAACCGATGACGGTGAAAGAGCGGCATATCTTCTCAGCGGCAAGTTTCCCGGATTTAAAACCCATATCGCCGTTATGCTGGCACTGAGAACGGATTTTACCCTCATCGGTTTTGAGGTCCTCGAACATGAGGAAGACCCGGGACTCGGCGCTGAAATCGAACAGCCGTTTTTCAAGAACCAGTTCAAGGGTAAACCCTATGAAGTCATAAAAGGGCTCGATGTGGTCAAGGCCCCTATTCCAACCGACTACATGGAAGCACTGGAAATGGATCTGCCTCCTGAAGATATCGCCCAGGTGATGGAGAAGTACCGCGGTCAGGATATCTATGCACTTACCGGTGCCACCATTTCCACGGTTGCCGTGACTGACGGCATAAAGGCCATGGTAAGAAAATTCGCCTATCGCATAAACATACTGGACTCTGTCGTAGATACCCAGAATATATCAGTTTCTTTTTAACCACAAAGAGAGGATCGTATCGTGGCTAATGATAAATCAAATTTTCAGCTCGTTGCTAACGGCATTCTCGCTGAAAACCCGATATTTAAACTGGCGCTGTCAATGTGTCCGGCGGTTGGTATTTCCACAACCGTGATGAATGGCTTCATGCTGGGCCTGGCGGTATTGTTCGTCCAGGTATTTTCCAGTGTCACCATTTCGCTTTTCAAGGATGTCATTCATCCTCGTATCAGGATTCCGACCTATACCCTCACCATCGCTACCTGGGTCACCGTTATTGATCTCACTCTGGCGGCGGCGCTCCCCGAGGCCTATGCCAAAATGGGAATCTTCGTCAAAATCATCGTGGCTTTTGCCATCATCACCATGAGGCTGGAAATGTTTGCCTGCAAGGAGAAAGTCAGCGCCTCTTTCTGGGACGGATTAGGCATGGGGCTTGGTTTTCTGGTCGGTATGGTAACAATCGGTTTTGTGCGCGAACTGCTGGGCTCCGGCGCCGTATTGGGATATGATGTCCTTGGCTTCAAACCGCTGCTTTTTTTCATACTGCCAAGCGCGGGTTTCTTCGTCGTCGGTCTGATGATGGCCTTTTTTAACTATATTGAAATTGCATATAAACGATCCAAGGGGCTAAAATGATGAACGGAACAGCATTAAAACGAACATTGATTGCTGCTCTTCTGCTTTTCCTGCTGCCTTCTGCTGCCTGGGCGGCTGAAATTATAAGTGATAAAAGCTTTGGTGCGGAAAACGAGATTATCGTGGAGTTTAGCGCACCGGTAGAGCCGGAAACAATCGAAAACCATGATAACTACACCATATACGAGCAAAACGATCCGGATATACGACTGGAACTGGAGCGTGTTGAGGTGGCGGACGATAATCGCAGTGTTTCCCTGTTTTTTCAGGAGCCCCTCAATACCACCGAGACTCATATTGTTTCCATCAGGGGAATCAACGGCACGGCTGATGAGACCTTCGGTGTTGCCAAATCCTATATAGGGTATCTTTTCTCCGTCCTTCTCGGGGCTCTGCTGATTAATAACTTTGTTTTCACTAAATATCTCGGCCTTTGTGTTTTCTTCGGCACATCGAAGAGAAAAACCACGGCCAAGGGCATGGGGGTTGTTTTTACACTGGTAATGGTGGCCTCGGGGGTGATGAGCTGGATTCTTTATCAGCATGTGCTTAAACCCTTCAATCTCACCTTCCTGCAGATTGTGGTGTTTATCGGTCTGACCTCCCTGACGGTGCAGGCCATCGATACCATCTTGAGAAAGGTTAACCCGATACTTTTTAATTCTTTCGGAGTCTTCCTTGTTCTTGTTATTGCCAACTGTGTCGTCATTGCCGTGCCGCTTATTATGGCAAGCAACGAATATAATTTTCTGGAAACCTTTATGCTGTCGCTTGGCGCCGGCGGCGGATTTCTCCTCGCTCTGTATCTTATGAGTTCCGTCAGTGAACGATTGATGCTTGCCAAAATACCGCCGACGTTTAAAGGTTTGCCAATTGCATTTATTGTAGCCGGGCAGTTTGCCATGGCGTTTCTCGGGTTTTCCGGGCTGAAGATTTTTTAACAATAGAATTATTTCTACGTTTTGAGAGTATATTATGGATCCGGCATTAATTAAATTGGCATTGGGAGGCATAGCCCTTCTTGGCTGTATCGGTTTGTTTTTCGGGATAGGGCTGGCAATAGCTGCCCATAAGTTCGCCGTTGAGACCAACCCCCTCATCGAAGAGGTATTAGAGTCACTTCCCCTTGCCCAATGCGGAGGTTGCGGCTATCCAGGGTGTGAGGGATATGCCATCGCGGTTGTCAACGACCCCGATGTACCCCCTAATCTTTGTTTTCCGGGAAAGGAAAAGGTTGCCAATGTTGTGGCAGATCTCACCGGCAAGAAGATGACCGCTGTTGAAGATCAGATAGCCTTGGTGCGCTGCTCCAGGGAGGAGGGGCGGGTAAGCCATAAGCATGAATATTTTGGTTTTGCTTCATGTACGGCTGCCAATCTCAGTTTCGGTGGACCGTCCGCCTGCCAGTATGCCTGCATCGGCTTGGGCGAATGCGCCGAAGCCTGTCCCTTCGATGCTATTGATATGGTGGAGAATTTCCCTGTGGTCAACCCGGATAAATGCGTGAGCTGCGGTATTTGTGTAAAGACGTGCCCCAAAGCCATCATTGAGCTGCAGACCCTGCGGGCTCGTGTTTATGTACCCTGTTCAACCAAGGATCTTGGCAAAAACGTCAAGAAGGTTTGTGAGGTCGGCTGCATCGGCTGCAAGATGTGTGTCAAGGCATGTCCTGCAGATGCGGTAAGTTACCTCGATAATATCGTCAGGATTGATCATAAGGCCTGCATCGCCTATGGCCCCGGCTGTGAAGAGATATGTGTAACCAAGTGCCCACGTGATATTATGAGAAAGTATCAGGGCAGGAAGGCCATTGCCCGCAGCGGTGTGAACGGTCTGAAGATGGCCGGCTGATCGGACTTCCATCTCCAACGGAAAAAGAAAAGGTCTCCAAAACCATTATGGTTGCGGAGACCTTTTTCTTTTTTACCTTAAGGGGTGATACTTGAGCTGCGTGGCAGTTTTTCAAATGGGCTATACCCAGCGAAGCTGAATAAGTACCTTGGCAACAGGTCAAGCTATTGGCTTTAGAGGTGCTTTCCGTTTTCTTGCTATTTATGACAGCTTTTGTGGAGTAGGGTACTAACCCAGCTGAGCCGGACTCTTTACAGTACCCCTTGAGAGGTATAAGAACCTTTAAGCAGATGATTTTCTAACAAAAAAAGCAATCTGTAAGGTTCTAAAGAACCTGTTTGAGGAACAGTTTGGTTCTGTCTTCCCGGGGATTGGTAAAGAAATGCTCCGGGGTACCGACCTCGACGATCTTTCCCTCATCCATGAACAGTACACGATCTGCGACTTCGCGGGCAAATCCCATCTCATGGGTGACCACCACCATGGTCATTCCCTCCCGGGCCAGTTGCTTCATAACGTCGAGAACCTCACCGACCATCTCCGGATCGAGTGCCGAGGTCGGCTCGTCAAAAAGCATGACCTTGGGATCCATGGCCAGGGCCCGGGCGATGGCGACGCGCTGCTGCTGTCCACCGGAAAGACGTGAGGGATACTCCTTTTCCTTGACGGCTATACCGACTTTGTTCAGGAGCATACGGCCCTTCTCTTCTGCGACCTTGAGGCTTCTTTTGCGTACCTTGACCTGGGCAATAGTAAGGTTTTCAAGGACCGTCTTGTGAGGAAAAAGGTTGAATTGCTGAAAAACCATGCCAACTTCGGCGCGAACCTTATTGAGATTGGTCTTTTTATGAGCCAGATCTACGCCATCTATGATGATATGCCCGGAGTCGAAAAGATCCAAGGCATTGATACAGCGCAGAAAAGTAGATTTTCCCGATCCTGATGGACCGATCACAACCACCACCTCCCCGGGTGCCACTTCAGTCGATACACCATCCACAGCTCTGACGGTAAAATCCTTGCCGGTGAACACTTTTACTACATCGATGGCTTTAATCACTGATTGCGAGCCTCCGTTCCATGTGGTAGACCAATTGAGAAAGAACCGATGTAACGATGAGATACATCGCAGCAACGACCAGCCAGATTTCAAAGGTGGCGAATGTCGAGGTAATGATCTCACGCCCGGATTTGGTGAGATCGGTAATGGCGATAATGGATACCAGCGAAGAATCCTTGATGAGGTTGATGAATGTTCCCGAGAGCGGCGGCAAAATGCGCTTAAAGGCCTGGGGCAGGATGATATACATCATGGCCTGACCGACAGTCATACCGACCGATCGGGCCGCCTCCATCTGTCCTTTGGAAATCGACTGAATTCCTCCCCGCACAATTTCAGCTACATAGGCGCCGGCAAACAGCCCCAGGGCGCCGATACCGGCAACATTCCTGTTCAAATCGAAAACCGTTCCGATAAAAAAGTAGGCGATAAAAATCTGCACCAGAAGGGGCGTGCCGCGAATGATTTCCACATATATGAGGGCCAGACTGGAGAGGGTATAGTTGCTGGAAACCCTGGCAAGCCCGGTGAATAACCCCAGGAAAAGGGCAAAAATACTAGCCGCGGCGGATATCCACAAGGTCGTCACCAGCCCCCAGACGAGTGGGCCGAAATGCCAGCTCGTAGTGAAGCCCACAACATCACCTTCCCAGAGATCCTCGTTCAGACCGACTCTCAGGGAATCATTCTTGACCGTGATAGCATGTTCCTCACCGTCTTCGGAAACCACGATGACTTTGGCCGAACCGTCGGTTTTGTTGATATCCTTCACGGTGCCGTCAAAGGGCATCTTTTCAAGTTCCTCGGACTGATATACAAAATACTGGGGAACTCGATACCAGCGCCATTGATAATCTACGCGTTGAACGGACCCGTAGGTTGCGGCGGCCAGACCAAGGAGAATGACCGCCAGCATTATTTTCCCGAGCCACGTTTTTCGTGGGGCATTCAAAATAATTTGCCTTTTCGGTTATTGGATTTCTCTTAACCAGGTGTCATCCTGGAACCACTTATGGTAAATCTTGTCATAGACGCCGTCGTACTTGATCTGATCCATGAAATTATTCAGCCAGTTGAGGAAATCGACATCGCCCTTGCGGATGGCCCAGGCCAGAGGTTCCTTGGTGAACGGCTCGTCAAGGTGAACAAGTTTTCCCTCTCCTTTTTCGGCCATGGCGATCGCGTTGAAAGGCATATCATAGATGAAGGCATCAACTCTGCCGTTGACAACTTCCATAACACCTTCCTGCTCGGTTTCATAGGAGATGTATTTAGCGTTGGGAAGCATCCTTTTGGTGGCCTGCTCGCCGGTGGTACCCAGTTTGGAAGCGACCGTGTATTTGGGGTCGTTCAGGTCTTCGTAGGATTTCACTTCGTCCGCGAATTTGTTATTGAGCAGTACCGTCTGTCCGATGAGGATATAGGGAGTGGCAAAATTGATGCTGAGGTTGCGCTCCTGAGTCAAGGTCATACCGGACATGATAATATCAAATTTCTTGGTCAGCAGAGCGGGAATGATACCATCCCAGGCGGTAGAGATCAGTTCGAGCTCAACACCCATGGCTTTGGCCATGCGTTTAGCCATATCGGCATCAAAGCCGATGATTTCACCTTTTTTATTGGTGAGCTCAAACGGCATGTAGCCGGGTTCCATGCCAACGCGAAGTGAACCGCGTTTCTGGATTTCTTCCAGCGTGGCTGACAGCGCATTACCGGCAGTCAGTGTCATTGCCGCAAACAAAACGACAAACAACAGTACAAGCTTTTTCATAATCTTCTCCTTTTATACAAATAGTAGTATTAACGGGCTTGATAACGCCCCCTCCACGAACAGATAGTATTTGTCAAAAAACAGGGCAACGGCAGGGGAATGAAACTTTGGGAGAGGCAAAGATTATCAGACTGATAAGGATGTCTGAATGCACCCTTGCCGGGATCCGGTAACGAAGGAGGTGTTGCAACCATATTCAAATGATTATGTCCTGTAATACTGATTTCAGAGATCTTGAAGGGTTTCTCCCGCCTTTGGTAAGGGAAGAGGTTCCCAAAAGCATGTGTTCTCTTTGCAGACTTTCGTAAAGATTCATACCGCTGGGTCAGCAAAAGCCGGTGGAAGTTATGAAATCTTTCTTACCACAGGACCATTGCCAGAACAACTTTCTTTTTTGGTGGCAAAACAATAATGTGTGACTGTTTCCGATGTGGATGTACATCGTTTGCCTATAATTCCTCTAAAAGATCAATTAAGTCAAGCGACAATTGAGGTTGCGGCCAATCCGGGAAAAGCTGGCTGATTTATGTCGATGATGTCAAGCGGCTGAAATATAGCCCTTTTTCCGCTGTGAAGTATAAAGGGGAAGCAGCTGGACCATCATAATCCCGACAAGTATCAGGAATGCCCCGAAGAGCTGGGGAGGTGTGAGTCCTTCTCCCAGAAAAATAAATCCAGCCAGTGCGGCAAAGACCGTTTCCGAGCTGAGAATTATTGCGGCATCGGAAGCTGTACTGAATCGCTGGGCGACCACTTGGAGAGTAAAGGCGATGCCGACGGAAAGGATTCCGGCATAAAAGATCCCAAAAAAGGCGTTATCGAAATCTGCCGGAACAGGCCGCTCCACGATAATGCCGACCGCCAGCCCTGCCAGGGAGCAGACCATGAACTGAACCACGGCAACAACCAGGGGTGCCTGGGTGCGCGTAGCCATGATGCCCACCAGAATAACATGCACAGCCCAGAAGAAGGCGCTGGAGATTACCCAGAGGTCTCCGACGCTGAGGCTGACTGTCTGGGCACCGCTCATGATATAGGTGCCTACCAGGCATGCCAGGGCGGAAGGCCAGACGATCCAGTGAATGGAGGTTCGCAGTACCAGAAAAGCAAAGAACGGCACCATGGGGACATAGAGAGCGGTGAGGAAGCCGGCATTGGCGACGGAGGTATGGAAAATACCTATCTGCTGAAGGACTGCGGCGCTGAAGAGGGCTAAACCGGTTAAAATCATGCCGGCCCAATCTCTTGCTGTAATTGAATATGGAGTTCTCTGTTTCCTCTTATATTGGATATAGGCCAGAGGCAAGATAGCGAGGCCGCCCATAAAAAACCTGGCCGAGGTAAAGGTGATGGCGCCGAGGTCGCCGGTGGCGACCTGTTGAACGACGAAGGTCGAGCCCCATATCATGGCGGTTAATAGAAGCAGAAGATTTGCCCGGATCCTGGTCATTAGTGCCTTACTCCTGAAAAACTGTCAGAAAAAATAAGAAAACGAATAATGCATTTACTAACTGTGAATTATTCTCTATATCCAAGGCACTTATCCCGGCCGGTTTACCGGCTTCTCGGGGCTAGTGCCTTACTCCTGAAAAACTGTCAGAAAAAATAAGAAAACGAATAATGTATTTGCTAACTGCGAAGTGCCCTCTATGTCCAAGGCACTTACACCCCTCAAGGGGGGACTGTAAAGAGTCCAGCTCAGCTGGGTTGGACATCATAATCGTGTTTGAAACAGTGTGATAGATCCAGCCCTTCATCAACATAGCCGAGGGCGGCTCACCGTCGCATGAAGCTAGTCCGGTGAATATACATTGCCTTCTGCAAGGTGCAAGAAAAAAGAGAATGCATCCGCCTGGTCGGTTTTTTATCGGCGAGAAAAAATTCGACAGACAACGCCGGTCGGATTTTTACGACGCCTTGTATTGAAGAAAGGGTTGCTGGTCGAAAGAGAAGGAAAAGAGGGCATGAAAATCGCCATAGCTTTTGTTGCACCGGCTAATCTTTTCTCGGAAGAGGTCCGGCCGCTGTTTGGACAAAATGTTCCAGGTCTTTATAGGGTCGGGCGCCCGTCAGGCTTTTCCCGTTTATAATGAAGGTAGGCACCGCAGTCACTTCCTTTTCTCTGGCGAGATGCCAGTCGGCATCGACTGCGGCCCTGAAGGACCTTTTATCCACAACCTGCCCGGCGGCAGTCCTGTCAAGTCCGGCTTCGCCTGCTAGGTCGAGGAGAACCTGTCTGTCGGCTAGGTTGTGGCCGGCGGCGAAGTAGGCATGGAATGCGGCCATGTGAAAGGCGTGGCCTCTACCTAGACTTTCGGCCCAGAGGCCGAGTTCCTGAGCCAGTCTGCTGTTATAGGTGTTGCGCCTTTCACCGAAGGGAAGGCCCAGCGAGTCGGCCACCTCCTGAAGATGCCGCAGCATCTGCGGTATGTCGATGCTGCTGCCGGCGAAGAGCTTTTCCAGCGGAATACCTTGTTCGGGCGTCTCGGGGTGCAGTGGAAAGGCCCGCCATTTGATACCCAGCTCATATTCATCTGTCAGTGTTTCAATACTCCCGGTAATGAAATAACACCAGGGTCAGATATAATCTGAAAATATCTGGAGTAAGGCCATGATTCAATCCTCCCGTCAGTTTATTTGGATACCATGCCAATAAAGAGAAAAATGTCAATAGAGTCAGGGGCCGTTACTCTCTTTTGGAGAGATCAATATGCTGCCGGAAGAATGGACGAAATTCATCGCTTCTATGGCCGGCATAGAGAATGGTGCTCAATTTTCGAAGCGTTATGGTCTCGAGAAAGTCCAGCAGCGCGTTGCGATTATGATGGTCAAGTCCCTGAGTCGGCTCATCGAGAATCAGCAGTTTCGGCATCTTGATCAAGGCCCGGGCTATGAGACAGAGGCGTTGTTCGGCATAGGAAAGCCGTCGGAAAGAGGTGCGTGCCTTGCCGGCCAGACCGATCATTTTCAGCCACTTCTGGGCCTCTTCCTGCTGTCTCGCGGCAGGCTGCCGGTAGACGCCGATGGAATCGAACAAGCCGGAGAGCACCACCTGCAGTGCACTGCCGGGAATATAATGATTGCGGTGCAAGTCGGGGCTGACAATGCCCATCTGTTGTTTAATATCCCAGATCGATTCGCCGCTGCCCCGTTTTCTCCCGAAAATCAGCAGGTCGTTGGCATAGCAGTTCTGATTGTCGCCGGTAATGATCTGCAAAAGGGTGGATTTTCCGCTGCCGTTGGCACCGGTGATCAAAGTGTGATCCCCAGTTTTGACGGTAAGGTGCAGATCTGAGAAAATAATGTTTTCGCCATATCGCGCACAGCCGTTGGTCAGACGAATAAGTTCAACTTCCGTATCCTGTGCATCCTGATCAGTTGAGTTCAGATGAAATGCGGCTCCCGTCTCTTTCCCCCTGATTTGGCTGAAATCCGGGACCAGATCAAGCGGACCCTGAAAGACAATATGCCCGCGTTGCAATATCGCCAGATGAGTGCACCACTGAGGTATGTCGCACTCATTGGTGACGGTAATCAGAAGGCGGTGGCCACCATGGTTGTGGAGGCGGTTCAGGCAACGATCAAGCTCCCGGCAGCCTTCACTATCCACACCATCATAAGGATTTTCGAAAATAAGCAGTCCTGGATTTCGGGAGAGGGTGCTGATCAGCATGAGCTTTCTGCTCTCTCCCGAGGAGAGCTGCCGGTAGCCTTTATCCAGGCAGTCCTGCAGGTTGAAATGATGAATGAGTTCTGAAAAACGCTCGGGATCATCAATAAAGTCGCGGGCAGGTGTTCCGGGATCAATCCGGTCGATAAAATCACTGTTGTCCTTATGCACTTCTTCTTCGAAAATTTCCTGCTGCATGGCAAAAGAGATTACCGCAGGTTTTTCTTCAAAAGAGATTTCCTTCACTTCTGTGGGATAAGACAGCAAGTTGACGAAGCTGCTTATCCCTGAAGTATTGGAGCCGTAAACGCACCAGGCTTCTCCCTTAAGAATTTCGAAATGATCTATATGGAGATCCTCGGCATGATAGTTCTGGATGTGCATTATTTGGTTTTCCAATTCTCGCTGAAGATCAGCTCAGTGAAAATTTCTCCCTGATGGTCGTGGAAACTTCCCGTGTCAATGCCATCACCCTGCCGGCATAGTCGAAATTGATCGAGCCTGTGCCGCAGCTTGGGGTAATGAGGGTCTGCTGCAGAATCTGCTCCATGGGAATCCCGATGTTTTCCAATTCTCGGGCCTGCTCCAGCCATTTTCCCGTCAGAGAAGCGCCATCTACCTCGTCGATAAACTCTGGTGTAGTGGGAATGATGCCGCTTGCCAGAATACCTCCCTTGTTGAAAAACGCACGGAGCTGAGCAGGGTAGAGAATCAATTTATCGAAATAGGAGTAGGCGTCGAAACTGACCAGGTCGGCGCCTGCATCAAACAGAATAGACCACTCGGTGTTGGCGCAGACATGGACTCCGGCGAGTGCGCCTTCACTTTGCACGGCCTCGAATACTTCGGCGAAGCATTCTTTGACATCATCGGCAGAGATGGTGATAAAAGCCGATGAGCCGAATCCGGCCAGTGCCGGTTCGTCAAAAATCATGATAGTCCGAGGGCAGATTTCCTTCATCTTGACGATCTGCCATTTGGCTTTGAGAGCCAGCAGCTTGATGGCGGCATCCCTGAGCTGATCATTATAGAAAATCGCTCTATTGTCCTGATCGACAACACCGGTAGCGAAGGTGAAGGGGCCCGTGGTCTGTGCCTTCAATGCCGCAAGGCCTTCTTTTACGCCGGCGGTATGTTCCAGAAAATCAAAAAAACCTTTTGCCGTTTCGGTGGTCAGAGCGAAGCGGCTTCCCTCAAGGCTGCCACCGCCTTCGGTAATCATCAGGTATTCTTCATAAAAGGAGAGGAACTCGGCGTCAAATTTTTCGCCCTTACCATTGATAAAAACGGTGTCGTCGCATTCGTCTATGCCGGGCATGCCGGGGAGGAACTGGGGAACCATGCCCTCCTCCTTGTAGGCGGGAAGTTGTGGCCACAGGGGAATTTCAGGAGTGTGGGTGAGAATCAGTTCCATGGCCTGACTATGATTGTCGATAGGTAGGCTGCCTATGAGGAGCGGCAGACAATTTGCCTTAAAAGGTTGCATAATTTCCTTTTTGTGTTGAATTCTTCTTGATCTTCTTCTTATCCTTCTTGTGGTAGATGTCAAAGAAGATCACACTGTTGTCTGGAATCAAACATTGTTGCCTCTGGTTTTCCCGGTGACAGAGTCTGCACCAGTAGTAAATGATGCGAAAATCACCTCTGCCCACATATTTCTTCAGTCTGCCGTCGTAGAGACCCACCATTCTGCCGTCGGCATCTTCAGGATGCAGCAACAATCTGCTGATGGTTTTTTGTATACGTCTGTAACCATCAGTATCGACTTTTTTCAAGTGCGACAGCTTCCTGGCGAAGTGAGCGGTAGGTTGATAATGATGATGCATAACAACAGGTTGAAATGGTAATTATTATTGAGGAAATGTCCAGCCTACTCTTGTCCGGCCGAGCTCAGGAGTATAGGTGGCCGCTGAGAAAATGTGTTTACCGGACCTGCAGGAGAGGCAGCATCAACGGCGCAGCATAATAATCCCGATAATGACCAGCAAAGCGGGCCACCACTGCTTCAGCAGCACCTTGAGATCGCCCAGAGGAAGAAGGTTGAGGTTGGAGAGGAGGAGCAGTATCCCGATGATGATGAGTAAAATTGGTCCTGTATTTTTTCGCATTGTCCATTGTTCCGATAGCTGCCTTTTCCGGTGGAGCTGGTATCCATGAATCCGGCAGTTGTTTATTATTTGGTGCAGGAGAGTATCTTCTCTGTTGCCGAACAGGTTTCTGGGGAAGAGTAATGCTTCCTGGCCGCGAAAAAAGATGATACCGAATTGTTGAGAGAAAGTCCACCGTGGGAACTTAAAAGGCTAAAATAGGGCATCCCATCATCTATGCCTGTTTTCAGGCAAGGTAAGCTTTTTCTTGACGACGATGTCGATCATTTCGAGGTGATGATCATCATTCCGATCCCGATCGGGGGCAAATAATTGTGCGGATCTTTGAAATTTCAAAATAGTAGGCGACCAAGCTGAAGTGTTGCAGGAACATCGTTGAGTACAGTGCTTGGAACCTAAGGATTTACCCGATTTGCTGAAGAGCAGCCCGGAGTGCTTCTTCAACTTTTCTACTAAAGCAGGCAAAGATAACCTGTTTTGGAGCCTTATGTTCTGAAAGAAATTTTGAAACTTCGGAAATCGCAATGGTGCATGCCTGGTCAATGGGATAGCCATATGCCCCGCAGCTTATGGCTGGGAAAGCAATGCTCTGCATTTCCTGTTTCTCTGCAATTTCCAGTGAATTTCTGTAGCATGCTGCCAGAAGGTTGGCCTCACCGTTGCCTCCGCCATGCCAGATGGGGCCAACAGTGTGAATCACCCAGTCGGCCGGAAGGCGATAGCCCTTTGTCAGCTTGGCCTCGCCCGTGGGACAGCCTCCGATTGCCCTGCATTCGACAAGGAGTTCCGGTCCCGCTGCCCGATGTATCGCCCCATCGACACCGCCCCCGCCCAAAAGGGAGCTGTTGGCGGCATTGACGATTCCGTCGACTTGTAGCGTTGTGATGTCCTGGCGAACGATCTGTATTTTATCCATTTGAATCTAGGGGAGGTAATCAGACTTACTTTGGCTTTTTGGAACGGCTCTTCTTCTCTTCATTTTTTCTGGTGACGATATAGAGGGACTCGACTTTTGTCCTGGCCCAGGGAGACCTGCGTAGAAATTTAAGACTGGATCTGATAGAAGGCTCGTTTTTAAAGCACTTGATGTCAATATATTTACCTAATTTGTCCCAGCCATAACTCTCAACCAGGTAGGTAAGGATATTCTCTAGAGTCCGGCCATGCAGGAAGTTGTTGGGTTGGTTATTCATAAATTGAGCTAAGGTATGCCGCTTATAAAAATATCAGGATCGTCATTCCGGGCTCGTGTGAATCCCGGCCGTTGCAAGTATAACCATAGCTGAGCTTTGTTTGAGATAGCAACACTAATCATTTTTGTCCGTCAGAAAAGTAAAAGACACGCAGAAACCCATTGCCAGCGGCAGGTCCTTCACCTATCTGAAAAGTCCGTCCGTAGAAGGCAGCTACTAGGCCTCCTGTGTCGTCACTGTCGGTCATGATGGCTATTGCCTCGACGATTGCGATCGAGGACGCGAAAACGGCAGAGATACCTGCTTTGACATTGCGTCTCCATCCATCCTCACGTTTTTGTTTCACCTGTGCGTACACCGCCGGCATTCTGGCACTGGCGGTATAGGCTTTCGGCCAGCTTGTCCCAATAGTCGAGGTGGTGCCCCAAGCCTGATTGAGGCCCTTGATATTCCAGAACCAGGGACCAGTCTTGAAGATCACATAAGGCCATGTTTCTATCTCACTTGACTCCTTGGAGCCTATGCCTAATGTTTGTGGAATCAGGGAATATTGTGATTGTACATCCTTGATTACCTACTTCGGAAAATTAAGCTACTCTAATAGAACCCAGCAGAGCTGGACAGGAGGAGAAAGTATGAGCGACGACACTACCAAAACCCTGTGCGCATACGTAGAAGAGGAACTTCAAGTCAAAGACCCTCAGTCATATATGGCACTTATTCAACCTGCAACACATTATTGCGAGAACTGCGGCCGTAGTGCAGCAAAGGCTGAAAACCTTTGCAATCCCAAAGAATTGTCCTGATCCCTTAAACCAAACAAACCGCCTCAATTCGTGTTTCAGGATGAGGCGGTAATGGTGAAAATCATGCTACCTAAAATAGAGACCATCCTCTATACAACAGGCCTCAGCCCACATGCTCCATACGTATTCAGATATGCTTTGGCTCTTGCCAGTCAGCATCGGGCCAAAATTGTGGCAGTACATGCCATTGAGCCTCTGACCCCTTTTGGAAAAAGCCTGGTTGAGCAATATATTTCCCCTGAGAGTTCGCTGGAGCTGCATACCAAGGCAAGAGAAACGGTCACGTCTCAACTCAAGAAACGAATTGAGCGACTCTGCAATGAGGAATGCAATAACGCCCCAAGCTGCGAGAATGCAGTTGCTTCAATTCATGTACTGGAAGGTTATTCAGATCAGGTAATTTTGAATATGGCGGAAGAATGCTCGGCGGATGTGATTGTTATGGGGGCACGACGCCACAGCAGGGTAGGGGAATTTATGCTCGGCAGCACCACACGTAAGGTACTGCATAGTGCATCCCAGCCGGTATTTGTGGTCAAAATTCCAAAGGGCTATAAAGAGGAGTTTAAATAGCCTGACTTCGTTCCAGCAGGTTTTTTCTGATTGCAAGATGGGCGGGACAAAGAGGAAGATCAAGAAAGACCATTTTCCCATGATCTGCTTGGTCTTAAAGTAATTTTTTACTTATAGAACAAAGCATCGTGGCTCAATCATTACCGCTTTCTTCGTTTTAATACTCTCGGGAATGTCTTACCCGCCTGCAGAAGATCAGGATTTTTTGAAGACATTGAAAAGTTTCTCTAAACCTGTTTTTTCTAAATCTGATACCTTTTCAAGTTCTCCCGGATCAAGCCAGACACCTTCGCATCCGGTGCACTGGTCGATCATTACATCCTTGAAGGCAATTTCAACAAGCTCCATGCCGCATTTTGGGCATCGCATGAAGTGTGCCTGCTGCAACTCGCGTCTTTGCTCCGCGTTCAGGTTCCTGGACTGTTCTGCCTTGATTTTCTGCTTTTTCTCGAACTCTTTGCGAGCGAAGTATTCATCTTCCTGTGCTGTGGGCTTTGTCGGCATGGTTCTCTCCTCTTTCAAATGTTATTCAGCGGCTTGTGATGGTTTTTTTGTCGACCTCTATACATGTAAGCTGTGAACTCCTGGTTGCCAATAGGAGTGACAAGGAAAAAATACGAACGAATCATGTCCTTCAAAAAAGCGTATAATTGCCGATGCCTTGAAAACTTCAATTATGCTTCGCACTGCTGCCGGTTTTTCTGTGACCAACCTGCTGGCGATGACCAGCTTCCGCGGCAAAGCCTTTGTCGAACTCGTCAATCTGCCGCTGGTACTGCCCCACAGTTGTCAGAACGGCAGGTTGTTATGCCAAGCGCTGGAACCAGGACAGCACGGCCTCTGCCGATTGTGCACCTGCTATCTGATCAACAACATTCCCCTGTTTTACCAGCATGATCACTGGTATGCCCCGGACCCCGAAACGCGATGCCAACGATTTGTTTTCCTGGGTATTAATCTGGGCTACAGCTGCCTTACCAGCCAGTTGTTCAGCTATGTTTCGCACGACCGGTGCGAATGAGACGCAGTGCGGTCACCAGGGAGCCCAGAACTCAGCCAGCACCGGCCCCGGATAGGAGCGGACGAACTTGTCGAAAGTATGATCGTCGAGTTGCTGCGGTCGGGAGTAGAAAGGCGGCAGAGAGTTTTTGCAATTTCCACAACGTCCTTGAACCCCTTCTTTGTCGGCAGGAATTCGATTTCCCTTCCCGCATGAAGGACATTTTACAATGTAGGATGTATCGGGCATGATTTCCTTTCCCTGAATTAGTTTCCATAAAGTGCTTCATTTTATCTCAGCAGCCCCGGAAGAATCAGAAACCCACTGTTTCAATATTCTTATGAGGTTGCATTTAAAGTATGTCAGACATGCCTGCAAGGCAATGTTTTTATAGAGGACTTGTCGGGAGCTGGCTTCGCCTCGGTTCAGTACTACACTCAGAGACAACGCTTGCCCTGAAAAATGTTAGGAATTGGCATGCTCGTTGCTTGTATGATTTGCATATGAAACGGGTCTGCAGAGTGAGGCTATACCTCTCCGCATGCCTCTACAGCCGATAACCTTACTTTATGGGAGGTATGCCGTGGAAAAGCTCTTAGTGTCCACTCTAGCTCTTCTGCTCTGCATCGCGCCGACCAGCCCGTTAAAGGGTATGGAGAACGCAGAGAATTCATCAGGCATGGCTTATCCGTCCGGGTCGATGCCGGATCAGAAATCCAAATATTCACTTAAAGCAGAAGGTACATATGTGACGATCGCGAAGTTCGATGGTTTACCGGTGCTGTCCCGGAGTGGTGAAGAAATAGGAAAAATGCAGAATATAGTAACAGACAAAGAATCGGGTCTGATCCATTATTTCACCCTCACTCAGAGCAGCGATTCGAGGGATCAAATCGCGGTCCCGTATGGGGTTGTCCGATTTTACAGTGATAGGGCAATCTTGAGCGTCGATCGGGACAAACTCGATTCTGCACCGCAACAGGATGATTTGTCCGATGCAGAATTTCAAAAAAATCTGGAGAGTCATTACGGAATTTCTCCCGCCTGGTAGAACAATCACCACAATGTTGTATAGATATGCCTGTCAGCCTTCAGTATGCTTGATCCGCTGAGTCTCAAGGTTCTTATACACCGCAAGGGGGTACTGTAAAGAGTCCAGTTCAGCTGGGAAAGTATTGTGCCGCCCTCATGGAGGTCAAGCGTTGAAAGTTTGTCGGCAATCAATTATGCTTCTTCCAAGAAAACAAGGAACTAGACCGGCTATTTCACGAGTCTGGCAGGTTTATGGGACGAGGCGTAACGCTGTACATGAGTCTGCAGGGCTCCTTTAACACTATTTCATTACCTGGCGTGATATATGGGCAAGCTGATTCGTTGGCTGATTGTCGTGTTGTTTGTTGCGGGCATTGGTTTTTTCATCTGGCAGAAAACCAGGAGCAAACCTGTCGAGGTGGTGGTCAGGCCCATCACTCGTGGAACCGTTGAAAATGTGGTGGCCAACACCCGGGCCGGTACGGTAGACGCCTGCCGGAGAGCCAGGCTCTCGCCGAGTATCGGTGGTCAGATTGCCAGCTTGCCGATAAAGGAGGGAGATCTGGTTGAAGCGGGAGATCTGCTTTTGGAGATCTGGAATGAAGATCTCAACGCGCAGGTTGCCATCGCCCGGCAGGAGGTGAAAATTAGCAGTGCTCAGGCTGAAGCCGCCTGTGTATCAGCTGAAGAAGCCGCGCGGCAGGGGGAAAGGGCCAAAACTCTGTTTCGCGGCAATGCCGGTTCTCTGGAACAGATGGAACGCCTGGTGGCTGAGGCCGAATCCATGCAGGCCAAGTGTGAAGCTGCCCGGGCGACGGTACAGCGAAATATGGCGCAGGTGAGCCTGGCCAAAGCCAATCTGGCCCGATCCCGTCTGGAGGCGCCGTTTGCCGGAGTGATTGCCAAGATCGAGGGCGAATTGAATGAGTATGTCACCCCATCGCCGATCGGGGTGCCGACTCCACCAGCGGTTGATCTCATCGAAAATGATTGTTTCTATGTTACCGCTCCGATAGATGAGGTGGATGCCGCCGGGGTTCGTGTCGGTATGGATGCCGGGATTACCCTGGATGCTTTTCGCAATCGCGTCTTTAGTGGAACTGTCCGTCGCATCGCCCCCTATGTACTCGACCTCGAGAAGCAGGCCCGAACCGTCGATATCGAGGTATCATTTGCCGGCAAGGACGATTTTGCCGAACTGCTTGCCGGATATAGCGCCGATGTTGAAATTATCCTCAGCGTCAGTCAGGATACCCTGAAGGTTCCCACCGAGGCGGTAGTGGAGGATGGTTCTGTCTATGTATTTTACCGGGAGGAGGGGATTATCCGCAAGGTCGCCTTCACCCCCGGTTTGCGCAACTGGTCCGTTACCGAAGCCGTTTCCGGGCTCCGGGAAGGACAGTTGGTGGTGGTCAATGTCGATAAGCCCGGACTTGCCGATAACGTCGCTGCCGTGCAGGCGGAGCCTGAGCCATGATCCGGCTGGCTGCGATTCAGCGCTCCTTTCAGGTCGGTGATGAGCAGGTCACTGCCTTACGCGATATTAATCTGTCCATATTTCCAGGGGAATATGTCTCCATCATGGGGCCATCCGGCTCGGGCAAGTCAACATTGCTAAATGTGATAGGATTGCTCGACCGGGCTGACAGCGGGGATTATCTCTTCGAGGATCAGAAAACCAACACTCTGAGCGATATTCAGCAGGCGGCTCTGCGCCGTCATAAGATCGGCTTTGTCTTTCAGTTTTTCCATCTGGTGCCGCGGATGACCGCCGCAGAGAATATTGAACTGCCGATGATGCTGGCCGGAATAGAACCTGTTCGGCGCAAAGAGCGAGTCGGTAAGGCGTTGAAGGCATTTGGTATTGCGGAGAGGGCCAGGCACCGCCCCGATCAGCTTTCCGGAGGCCAGCGCCAGCGCGTCGCCATAGCCAGGGCGACCATCATGGAACCCCATGTTCTGCTGGCCGACGAACCGACCGGCAACCTTGATCGTGTCTCCGGGCAGGAGGTCATCGATATCCTGGAAGAGCTCAACCGCCAGGGATTGACCCTGATCATGGTGACCCATGACCCGGAACTTGGTATGCGGGCTACGCGAAGGATAACCATGGTGGATGGCAGGGTCGACACGGATACTGCCATGAAGCAGACCGCATTATGAACTTTGCCGATACAGTGAGATTCGCCTTCAAGGCTCAACTGGGATATCCCACCAGAACATTGTTGATGCTGCTGGCCATGGCCATCGGTGTCGGTTCGGTGGTGGTGCTTTCCGCGCTGGGCGAAGGGGCCAGAAGATATGTCGTCGGTGAGTTCGCATCGCTCGGCACCAATCTGCTCATCGTTCTGCCGGGCCGCTCGGAAACGGTGGGGGGACCGCCGCCGCTGCTGGGCATCACCCCCAGGGACCTGACCATTGACGATGCCCAGGCATTGCTGCGCACCTCGACCATTCGCTATGTTGCGCCGATTTCGGTAGGCGCAGCTCCTGTTTCATATAGCGGTCGTGAACGGGAGATAACCATTCTGGGCACGACGCCGCACCTCTATTATATTCGCAAGATGAGCATGGCCCAGGGGAGTTTTCTGCCCGAAGGCGATCCCACCAGGGCGTCATCTGTTTGCGTGCTGGGGTATAAGGCCAAGGAGGAGTTGTTCGGCGGTGCTTCGGCTCTCGGGGAAAAGGTGCGCATCGGAGACTGGCGTTTCCGGGTGATTGGCGTACTTTCCAAAAAGGGCGAATCGGTAGGGCTTGATATGAGCGATGTCGTTGTCGTACCGGTAGCCACGGCGCAAGCTCTGTTCGATAATCCCTCGCTGTTCAGGATCATGATAGAGGCACGGGATCGCGACTCCATCGCCCGGGCCAAGCGCACCATAATAAGTGTAACCCAAGAGCGCCACAATGGTGAAGACGATATAACCGTTATCAGTCAGGATGCCGTGCTGGCAACCTTCGATCGCATTTTTACCGCTCTTACCCTGACGGTGGCGGGAATTGCCGCCATCAGCCTGGCGGTGGCCGGAATCCTGATCATGAACGTTATGCTGATTGCAGTATCGCAGCGCAAGGCCGAGGTCGGACTGCTCAAGGCCATCGGTACGCCGCCGGGGCAGATCATCGCGCTCTTTCTGACCGAGTCGGCGATCCTCTCGATTCTGGGAGCTGTCCTGGGGCTGCTCCTTGCAAGTGCGGCCAACTGGATTTTAGGCCGGATGTTTCCACAGTTTCCCATCGCCGCTCCCGTCTGGTCTCTGGCGGCGGCAGTCGGAGTGGCGCTGGCAACCGGACTGATTTTCGGGGTGCTGCCGGCTCGTCAGGCAGCCAGGCTCGATCCTGTCCTGGCCCTGGCCAGAAGGTGAAACAACATGTTTATCCGGGATATCCTGAAAATTTCATTGAGTTCCCTGCTTGATCAGCGGCTGCGGAGCTTCCTTACCTTGCTGGGAATAGCGGTCGGGATCGCCTCGGTCGTCCTGCTCACCTCGATCGGCGAAGGTGTTCATCGTTTCACCTTGGCCGAATTTACCCAGTTCGGCACCAATCTCATCGGCATCAATCCGGGTCGTACCACTACCGCCGGGATTTCCGGCGCCCTGATCAATACCGTACGTCCACTTACCATAGCGGATGAAGAGGCGCTCAGGCATCTTCCCGGAGTCACCGATACCGTTTCGGTTATCCAGGGCAATGCCGCCGTGGAATTCGGCAAGCGCAGCCGGCGCACCAACGTCCTCGGGGTTGGACCATCAGCAGGACGTGTCTGGCAGATAAACGTGGCCATGGGGCGCTTTCTACCAGATGACGACAGCCAGGGAGCACGTGCCTTTGTGGTCTTGGGCAGCAAGGTTTCCGCTGAACTTTTCCGGGCCGGCAGTCCGCTCGGTGGCCTGGTGAGAATAGGAGGGGAGCGCTATCGGGTGATCGGGGTGATGGAGTCGAAAGGGCAGATGCTTGGTTTTGACCTTGATGACGCCGTCTATATTCCCACGGCACGGGCGATGAGCCTGTTCAATCTTGACAGCTTGATGGAGATCGATGTGCTGTACCAGAGCGGCCTGCAGTCGAAGACCATGGCAGAGCGCATCAGGAAAATGCTGATAATGCGGCACGGCAGTGAAGATTTTACCATCACCACCCAGGACGAGATGCTCAAGGTCCTCGGTTCGGTTCTTGACATTCTCACCCTCGCCGTGGGTGGATTGGGTGCTATCTCCCTGCTGGTCGGCGGTGTGGGCATCATTACCATCATGACCATTGCCGTCAATGAACGCACCTCCGAGATAGGACTGCTCCGCGCCATAGGGGCGGATCGACGCCAGATCCTTCTGCTCTTCCTCGGCGAAGCCGTGGTTCTTGCCGGACTCGGCGGTCTCGCCGGGCTGCTGAGCGGTGCGGGGATTGCCTGGCTGCTCGGCGCATTCGTTCCTGCTCTGCCGACTCACACCCCCTGGCAGTATGCTCTCTACGCCGAACTTCTGGCGGCGGCCATCGGTCTGCTGGCCGGCGTGCTGCCGGCTAGCCATGCCGCCGGCCTTGATCCCATTGAAGCTTTAAGAGCTGAATAAGAACCTTTCACTAATCCTCTCCTGCTGGAAAGCTGTCCTGTATAATTGGAAAATACCTTTGGCTCAGGCCATATTTGCGGCAATGATCGTCTGGAAATTCTGCGAAACAGCGGCACGTACCTCAGGCTCTATCGGCATGTTTTTTGCTTTATCTCTTCCAGGAGTGTGAGGTTTGGAAAAATGCAATGTTCTTGCGCAGCGCCGGAAGCACACAAGAAAGCAGGTAAATTACCGATCAGGAGAGGCAATTATGGAGATGAATTCAATTGCAGACTGGGAGGAGTGGGTTAAATTGGCTCGTCAAAATCCGGAAAAATTTGAAAGGGAGAGGAAAGCAGCTATAGAGGAATTGATCATGAGCCAGCCCGCCCAATATCGGCATCGCAGTCGTCAGCTGCAATGGAAAATAGATGCTGTACGGCGAACCTCGCCGAATGCTTTATCTTCCTGCATCCGGATACACGATATGCTTATGGATTCGTTCTACGGGCCTAATGGACTGCTGCAAGCCATCAATCTTCTTGGCAATGCAGATGGAGGAGAAGCCGCCCGGACCAGTTGCCCGACAAAGGCAGGCCGCTGTATCGAATTTCATAAAAAAAAGAGCAGTTGATCCCGGTACCTGAGAGCAGGATCCGTTGTCGCAGACCAGAATTACCTGACTATCAGTTGCATGGCTACCATTTGGTTGGAGTGTAGCGAGGAAGTAATCTGATTCAGCTGGTCTCTTCTGCGGCACCGGCTATCCGCGCGTGAGTGAATATGGCCAGTGATTTTTCGGCAGAAAGCAGAATTGTCCAAAAATTTTCCGATCCACCCAAACCCACCTTATTTAAGTAGTACAGAACACTCAGGCAGGTTCGCGCCTGGAAGAGATGAACCTGTTGACGAAAATTATGAGGTAATCCATTTATTTCATTTTCATAAGTCTGCAGGAAGAGATGCCCTGGAGCTTTGGTGAGAATATGAGGATGACGAAAAAACATATTTTCATACTGAGCTAGGAAGGTACCGACATCAAAAGCTTGAGGAAGACTGTAGGAGCTGTCAAAGTCAATCACGATGATACAGGGATTCCCTTTGTCGTTGTGGAACAGAATGTTCTTCAGATGAAAATCTCCATGGCTTTGCACCAGCCACTGAGGATGTGACCGGATAAGCTGTAGTTCCGCCTTAAGGACTTGGTCGCATATTTCCTGAACCCGGTGGCGATGAGGATGGTCATTTTCATGGAGACCCTTGACATACCAGTTGATTCGATCCGTTTCAATCGCAGGGAATTCACCGTCAGGAGTCACTTTCAACCGTAGGTTATGCAGCTTGGCCAGCCATGTTGCCGTTAGCTTCAGGCCCTGCCGTGCAGTTTGCTCATCACCATGAAGAACGACATCGAATAGATTCTCCCCCTCGGCCTTTTCCTCTATCAGAATTTTATGATTCTGATCCCCTTCCAAGGGTTCGGGAATCCTGCACGATCCACGATCGAAGCCATTGTGGCGGATTGCCGTCATGATGCGGTAGGAACGATCTCCGTTTTGCCAGGCTTCGGTTTCTTCATACTCCTTGACAATAAAGGCCCTCCGCTTTTCATGTCGTGGGCCTACGGTGATTTCCTTGACTTTGGTGTGGGTGGTTCCTTCCCGGCGTACTTCTTTAAAATAGGGGTGACAGCGGCCTGCCTTTATCTCTTCGGCAAACTGCTCTACGCTGTCGACCGGATGTTCCAGAACCGTGGGATAGGTGCCGACGTAGGAGAGGGCGTGGGCGTCTGTTCCTGCGGTTGCCGTGAATTTCATGGTATGCCAGTCATTTATGGCTCGATGCGTCTCTGAAAATGTATGATTTGAGTTGAGAATTTCTATGGCGTCGAACATCTCATCGGTGAGCTGTTCCCGGTCGGGCTGACCTCCCTTACGATAAGGATGAGCCCAGACAACGGCGGCATCCGGACATGCTTTCCGAATATCGTGCACCGCGGTTCCTTTTTTGAAGATTTGGTCAGCTCCATATACCAGCACATCAATACCGTCTGAAGTGGTAGTTTCCTGACCGGAGACAATCAGAAAATGAGCAGGGACGCCGGATTCGCTCCTGACCTTCTGTAGTTTTTCCGCCGACCACATGTAATGATGATCAGTCAGAATTACACCGTCCATACCTATCTCAAATGCTCGGGCAATTAAATCTCGCGCCCTGACGAAACTGCACTTGGATTTCTCAATAGTGTGGCAATGGATTTCTAGAATCACATATCCCTCTCTTCGGAAAAATTATAGTTGCCGGAGTCCTGAAACCTCCGACTTTTACGTTTTGCAAAAAGAAGAGTCTGATATAAAGTTAAAACCACCTCGGAATAAATCAACAATCACTATCCAATTATACCTCATGCCGGGGGAAGCCTCTGCTCTGATGCTTTGTTGAATTAAATGTCTGTGTCCGATTGTATCGGACAACATTTCAAGTCAGGTATGACATCGTAAACGATCACTGTGTTTCGGTCCTTGGATGGTATTTTTCTTCAAGCAGTTGATATTGTGATATACTGTAACCAGTATCTATTGACGAATAAGCGATTTCAATGTCTCCGCTATCCTATACTGGGAAAAATGCTTCGCACCGCAGCCATTAGCCTATAATTCGGACATGGGATTTTTTTCAGCTGGTGCTTTTGCACCGGAAAGAAAACATTAGGCATGGCATATAAATTGTATAATTCAAATTGATAAGAAAGATGGAATCTCCTACCACAAACCCAACAGAGTATTCGGAGGAAAATCCAAGATGAGACTATTGGCAGGTCAGCCTTATCCGCTAGGCGCCACCTTTGACGGTGCAGGCACAAATTTCTCTTTGTTTTCCGAGATTGCCGAACGTGTTGAATTATGTTTGTTCGATGATAACGGCAAAGTAACCAGTTTGGAGCTGGAGGATGTGAGCGGATATTGCTGGCATGGATACCTCCCCACAATAGAGCCGGGCCAGCGTTATGCCTACAGAGTCCACGGACCGTGGAATCCGGAGGAGGGACATCGGTGCAACTCCTCCAAGCTTCTTTTAGATCCGTATACCAAAGCCATCGACGGCCGTGTTCACTGGCATGAAGCAGTTTTTCCCTATCGCTTCGGCAAGGGCTTCCAGACCCGCAGCGATAGGGACAGTGGTCCCTACATGCCCCGTTGCGTAGTTCACCAACCGTTTTTTAACTGGGATGGGGACCGTACTCTTCGAATTCCCTGGCATGAAACCATTATTTATGAGACTCATGTAAAAGGACTGACCATGAATCATCCCGATGTGCCCGAGGAACTCCGGGGCACCTATGCGGGGCTCGCCCATCCGGCAATCATCGATCATTTTACCCAACTGGGGATCACGGCGGTCGAACTTATGCCGATCCATTATTTTATCCACGATAAGAACCTGATTGATCAGGGGTTGCGGAATTACTGGGGCTACAACAGTATCTGCTATTTTGCTCCCCATGATGAATATGTCTCCGATGAACATGCGGGCAGTGCGGTTGCCGAATTCAAACAGATGGTGAAGTCCCTGCATCAGGCTGGAATCGAGGTCATCCTCGATGTTGTCTATAACCATACTGCCGAGGGTAATCATCTGGGCCCGGTATTTAGTTTCAAGAGTATAGACAACGCCTATTATTATCGACTTACGGAAGAAAAACAGTATTACATGGATTATACCGGCTGCGGCAACAGCCTCAACATGCGCAATCCTCATGTTCTTCAGCTCATTATGGACTCGCTGCGCTACTGGATTCAGGAGATGCATATTGACGGTTTCCGCTTTGATCTGGCGTCTGCGCTGGCACGTGAGCTGCATGATGTCGATCGGCTTTCGGCATTCTTCGATATTATCCAGCAGGATCCCGTGATCAATCAGGTCAAGCTGATAGCTGAGCCATGGGATATCGGAGAAGGTGGATACCAGGTCGGTAATTTTCCGCCGGTCTGGACGGAGTGGAACGGCAAGTACCGCGATTGCATCCGCGATCTGTGGCGAGGTGAGGAACAGACTCTGCAGGAATTTGCCTCCCGTTTCACCGGCAGCTCGGATCTCTATGAAAATTCCTCGCGTCTGCCATCTGCCAGCATCAATTTCATCACCGCACACGACGGCTTCACCCTGACGGATTTGGTAAGCTACAATGAAAAGCACAATCTTGCCAACGGTGAAAATAACCATGATGGCGATGATCATAACCGCTCATGGAATTGTGGTGCCGAGGGCCCTACGACCAATAAAGACATAATCAGGCTGCGGCGGCGGCAGAGAAGGAATTTTCTGGCCACTCTGCTGCTTTCTCAGGGAGTGCCGATGCTTGCTGGAGGAGATGAAATCGGCCGGACCCAAAAGGGAAACAATAATGCCTATTGCCAGGATAATGAGTTGACCTGGTATGATTGGGATAACGTCGATGAGGATCTTCTCGATTTTTGCCGGCGGCTTATCCAGTTCCGCAAAAGCCATCCAGCATTTCGCAGGCGCGGCTGGTTTCAGGGCAAGCCCATTCATGACAGTGAAACGCGGGATATAGCCTGGTTCACCATAAAGGGTGAAGAGATGACCGAGGAAGACTGGCACCAGGGACGTACCAACACCCTGGGTATTTTCTTAAACGGCGCCATCCAGAATCCCAATCCACACAGAGAGCCTCTCTCCGATGATAATTTTTATATCCTGATCAACGCTCATCATGAGCCTCAGAACTGCACCCTGCCGGGCTCTCCATGGGGCAGCAGCTGGCTGTTTGTTTTTGATACCGATACCGGCTGGGATGAAAAAGCAGAAACAGAATATGCAGCAGGCGACCGCATAAAAATTGAGTCTCGATCATGGTGTGTTCTGCGTACCGCAGATGGCCAGGACGATTAGCACCTTACAGATTATTTTCTTGTTTTTTAGCAAGAAAATAATCTGTTTAAAGGTGCTTATACCCCTCATGGGGTACTGTAAACGTTCGTGAAAGGAGATGTATAATTGAAGCCTATTCCCCATGCCACTTATCGTATTCAGCTCCAGCCAGAATTCGGTTTCTCCCAGGCGACTGGTATTATCGGCTATCTTGCCGAACTCGGTATCAGCCATTTCTTTGCCTCGCCCTACCTGCAGGCGCGGATCGGGAGCACTCACGGTTATGATATCGTCGATCCCCGGCGTATAAATTTTCAGCTTGGCGGGGAAGAGATGCACGCCAGGTTATGCGAAGAACTCAAGTCTGCCGGTCTGGGGCAGATGATCGACATTGTCCCGAATCATACGGCTATTGCCGGTCGGGAGAATCCCTTCTGGTGGGATGTCCTGGAGAACGGACCGTCGAGCCGTTATGCCGCCTTCTTCGATGTTGACTGGGATTCCTCCGAGGAACGCTGGCCCAACAAGGTTCTCCTGCCGGTGCTCGGTGATCATTACGGACGTGTTCTTGAAAACGGAGAGATCACTCTTGCTTACAATGAAGGGATCTTCACCCTTCATTACTATGACAATTCATTTCCGGTGTGTCCTTCCAGCCTGGCCGAACTCCTCGGCAGAGCGGCACAAAGCAGCTCCTCGGATCTTCTCGCCTATTTAGCCGACAGCTGCGGCAGGCTGCCCCGTCCCACGGCGACCAACCGCAAAATTGTGGCGCTTCGCCACCGGGACAAAGGTATTATTCTGCAGTTGCTTGGCGAGTTGTGTCGAGAGAAGTCTGAGGTGTGTGCGGCCATAGACGAAGAGGTCAAGAGGACAAATAAAGAGATCGACGAGCTGGATAACCTCATAGATAAGCAGAACTACCGGCTGGCCAGGTGGCGCATGGAAAGCAGGGATCTGGGATACCGGAGATTCTTTGATATCAAGGAGCTGGTGGGAATGAGGATGGAAAACGAGGAGGTATTCAAGACAACCCATGCTCTGCCCATCTCTTTTTTCAGGAAAGGTCTGGTCCAGGGACTGCGTATAGATCATCCTGACGGATTACGTGATCCCACGGAATATTTTGAACGTTTGCGTCAGGCCTGCCCGGAGAGCTGGATAGTCGCGGAAAAAATACTCGAGCCGGGTGAGGAGCTGCCGTCCCACTGGCCGATTGAAGGCACCACCGGCTATGATTTTCTCAATGTTGTTGTTGGACTCTTCATCGATCCTGCGGGAGAGGCACCGCTTACCGCTCTCTATAGCAGATTAACGGGGGAGCCTACAGATCTCGAAGAGGTGATTCATTCCTGTAAGCGTCATGTCCTGAGAGAATTGCTGGAAAGTGAGCTGAGCAGGCTGACCGATCTCTTTGTAGGAGTCTGCGAACGCCATCGGCGGCACCGCGATTATATGCGCCTCGAGTTGCACGATGCCCTCTGTGAAACGGCAGTTTGTTTTCCTGTTTACAGGACCTATCTCTCCCCGAGCCGTCCGGAGGGAAGTGCAACCGACAGGCAGCACATAGAACAGGCCATTGAGTGCGCCCGTGCTGCAAGAAAGGACCTGGAGCCAGAACTCTTCTATTTCCTCAAGGATCTTCTCCTGTTTCGCTATGATGAAGCGCGGGAGAGGGAGTTGGCTTTGCGTTTTCAACAGTTGACCGGACCGGCAATGGCCAAAGGTGTGGAGGATACCGCCTTCTACCGGTTCAATCGTCTGATAGCCCTCAATGAGGTAGGTGGAGATCCTTCCCGGTTCGGCATCACGGCGGCACAGTATCACAGTTATTGTGCCGAGGCCCGCAAGAAGAGACCTTGGGGGCTGTTGAGCTCAACGACCCATGATACTAAACGCAGCGAGGATGTGCGTGCCAGACTGGCACTGCTTTCCGAAATTCCGCAACGCTGGGGTAAGGCGGTGGAGAGCTGGATCACCGGTAATAAGCGTCTTCAGCCGGGTAGGGAGCTGGACAGCAATACCGAATATTTCTTCTATCAGACTCTGGTGGGGGCCTGGCCCATAGGTTTCGACCGCATCTCCGCCTACATGGAAAAAGCGGTGCGCGAGGCCAAGATACATACATCGTGGGTCGACCAGGATGAAGGGTATGAAACGAGCTTGCGGGACTTTATCAAGGCGGTAATGACGGACCATGAGTTTCGCAGGGAACTTGAAAAATTTGTTGAGGGGCTTGTTTTCCCGGGCCGCCTGAACAGTCTGGCGCAAACTCTGCTCAAGTTAACGGCACCAGGTGTACCCGACATATACCAGGGCAATGAGCTTTGGGATTTAAGTCTGGTGGATCCGGATAACCGCCGCGCGGTGGATTTTAATCTGCGCAGAGAAATGCTTGACCAGATATCGTCTCTCACTGCGGAAGAAATTCTCCAGCGCATGGATGAAGGCCTGCCCAAACTGCATGTGGTGCGGCAGGCCCTGCATTTGCGGCGCAGCAGACCGGAACTTTTCGGTGCGGAGGCGGCATATGGCGCCCTTCAGGCAGAGGGCGAGAAATCCGATCATGTCGTCGCCTGTCTTCTGGGAGAACAGGCTCTGGCGATTGTGCCCCGTCTGGTGATTAAACTTGGCGGTGACTGGGGCAATACATCTCTGCAGGTCCCGGAAGGACAGTGGTGTAATGTTATGACGAGGGAAATGATTTCCGGAGGGACCCTGCGGCTGCAGGATCTTATGGCGCGATTCCCGGTGGCACTGCTGGTAAAGGAGGGGGATTAACATGGAACACATGGAAGTATGGGTACCACAGGCCCGGCGGGTGGAATTGGCCTGCAGTGATCGTCTACTCAGGATGACTGCTACGGAGAGCGGCTGGTGGCTGGTGGAGGCCCCGTTTATAGAACATGGAGTTGATTACGCATTTTATATAGATGGTGAAGGACCTTTTCCCGATCCCCGTTCATGCTGGCAACCGGCTGGAGTTCATGGCCCCTCACGATGGTTGAATCACGAAAAATTCTCTTGGTCCGATTCATGTTGGCGGCCGCCGTCGCTGAAGACGGCCGTCATTTATGAGCTGCACATCGGCACCTTCTCGGAGTCTGGAACCTTTGAGGGAGCCATCGATCATCTTGATCAGCTCATCGATCTCGGTATCACCCATGTCGAACTGATGCCCGTTGCCGAATTCTCAGGGAGCAGAGGCTGGGGATATGACGGTGTCAATCTCTATGCCCCGCATCACGCCTATGGCGGTCCTGACGGACTCAAGCGTCTGGTCGACGCCTGTCACCGGCGTGGACTTGCCGTTTTGCTCGACGTGGTCTACAATCATTTTGGACCCGAAGGAAACTATCTGAGCCGCTTCGGGCCCTATTTCACCGAGCGTTATATGACTCCGTGGGGAGATGCCGTTAATCTGGATGGAGCGCACAGCCATGAAGTACGGCGTTTTTTCGTGGATAATGCACTGATGTGGCTGCGAGATTACCATTTCGACGGTCTGCGCATAGATGCAGTTCATGCCTTTCTGGATATTTCGGCCATCCATTTCCTCGAGCAGCTTGCCGATGAGGTAGGGCATCTTGCCGGTGAAACCGGACGTCATCTGGTGCTTATCGCCGAAAGCGACCTGAATGATCCTCGTATTGTCCGCTCGAAGGGAGCAGGCGGTTATGGCATCGATGCCCAGTGGAATGAGGATTTCCATCATACCCTGCATACGGTGCTGACTGGAGAAAACAATGGCTACTATCGTGACTTTGGAACTCTTGCCGATCTTGCCAAGGTACTGACCAGGGTTTTCAAAATTGACGGCATATATTCCATCCACCGGAATCGTGTTCACGGACGTCCGGCCGGAGAACTGCCAGGCAGCTGTTTTGTAGGATGCCTTCAGAACCATGACCAGATCGGTAACCGGGGGCTGGGAGAACGTACAAGTCACCTGCTCTCCTGGGATTTACTGAAGATTGGAGCGGCGCTGGTGATGACCTCTCCCTTTGTCCCTATGATCTTCCAAGGTGAAGAGTGGGCTGCTTCCTCTCCCTTTCTCTACTTTACCGATCATCAGGATCAGGAGTTGGCAGCGGCAGTTAAACAGGGGCGCCGGGAGGAATTTGCTTCCTTTGGCCAGCAGGATGATCAAATTCCTGATCCGCAGGCGGAAAAAACCTTCAACCGTTCAAAAATTGACTGGGCTGAACGGAATAAACAGCTGCATAGCGAAATGTTCAACTGGTATCGCGATCTCATCGCTCTGCGCCGTACCATGCCGGCGCTGCATGAGGGACGCATGGAAGATGTTTCGGTATGTTTCGACGAATCGGCGCGTTGGCTCACCATGACCCGCAAAAATATGATCGTTGCCTGTAACTTTTCTGACTCACCGCGAAAAATCACCTGCTGCAATACGGCTGAAATGGAGTTTGCACTGGCTTCTCAGGAGGGAATTACAGCCGTTGACGATGAACTGCACCTCCCCCCCGAGTCTGTGGTAATCCTGGTTTGCACCGGTGATATCTGATGTGGAATAACTTGTTGAGTGACTAAGACGAGATATCCTTTTTCATACGCTCATATTCTTCCCGTTTGATTTCTCCTCTGGCGTATCTCTTCTTGAGTATATCCTCGGCACTTTCATGTGATTTTTCAGCCGAATGCCTGTCCGGGTTCCTTTGCGCCAGTATTTTGATGAAATTAAAAATCAGCACAAAAATTACGATCCAGAAGAGTATCATGAAGATCCATCCAAACCCGCCCATTCCATAGCCGTGATTCCCAAACCAGTGCATCATAACTTCGTCTCCAAATCATAGAAAAAGAAATTCTACATAAAAACGATCACGATCTGCTACGGTTTGGTAGATTTTTCTGCCTTTCCGTGAATTTCTTCCATCAGGTCGTACATGTCCTTTTTCATTTGTTTCAACTCACCCACGGTTGTCTCCGGCTGGCGCATCTTCTCGCCATATTCAAATCTCATGGCGTGCAATTTTTGGCGCTGCTCTTTAGTCTCATCAAGAAAAGTTTCAAAATCCTCGGTAGACTTGAAGTTCTTCGTAACCGGTCCGTCGGAGCCGCCCATCATGCGGTAGTGCATCATGGGGCCCATGCCGCCCATCATACCCATACCCATACCCATTCCAGGGCAACCGTCCATCGTGCCGGGCCCCATACCCATACCGTCCATCATGCCGGAGTCCATACCCATGCCGCCCATCGTGTCCTGGCGCATATTAGAATGGTAATTTTGTTTGTCGCTCTGTTGTGTAGAGCCATGCATCATTTTCTGATTCTCCTGGGTTTGTGCCTCGAGGCCGCTCGATGTTGCAATTATGCCGGCGCAGATGATGCTCATTACAAACATTGATTTTTTCATAACATAACCTCCATCGATCTTGGGAGCTTGATGTGGTGGAATAGGCGCCTGTGTTTTTCCGTTTGAAAATCGGCGACTTTGTTCTTCCTATTCCGTTTCAATCCGTGATAAGAAAAATTATCCAAAAACTATGCCACTATGGCAGAATCGCTCTATTTCAGGCATGAACGGGCACCACCGTCAAATGAAACAGGACAAGCAGAAGCAGAAAGAAGTCTTTTCCGGATCAGAATACCGAGATGCGGCTATGATGTCCTGTTTCAATGGACTGATCCATTATCGTTGGATTTTCCGGTTGGCAGGGCGTTCAGCAGCCGTTTCGGCTGTTCCGGAAAAGGGTCAGGAGCTGGGGATAATCGGTGATGATCTTATCTATCCCCTCCTGGGCAAGGTAGTGCTTCATCTCCTCGACCCTGTTGACGGTGTAGAGATTGATGCGACAGCCGCGTCGCCTGGCTTCTTCTATCTGCAGCGAATCGATTAAATCGATATTGGCATTGTAGATTTCAAACTCATAATTTCCCCAGCTTTGGGGTTTACCGGGATCTTCGCCGATCAGCGCGTTTATCTCCACTTCGGGACGCAGATTCTGTAGCCGATAAAGATAGGAATGCTCAAAAGAAGAGATGGAAAACCTTGCAGGAGCCAGCTCGACTTTGTCAATGATTTTAAGAATTTCTTCAACAATGGCAAAGGAGGCCAGCTCTCTGGGCAACCGCTTGATTTCGATGTTGACGAACCAGGAATGTGCCTTGACGAAAAAGAGCAGTTCCTCCAGTGCAGGGATGTGTGCATGACGCATCGATCCGGCTTCTGCCGCTGTTATCGAACCATCGGCGATGCTGCCGAAAGGATCACTTTTAACAAACCAGGAACCGGCATCGAGTTTTTTAATATCTTCATGGGAGAAGGTATGCAGTGGATCATGCTGCCGCTGCGGAAAGATCCGCGCAACATCGGTGGTTCGGCGCAGGTTGGGATCATGGAAAAGTATCAGCGCTCCGTCCCCGGTTACCGATACGTCGGTTTCCACGCCATGAGCGCCGACCTGCCATGCCTTGGCAAAGCCCGTCATAGTGTTTTCCGGGGCAAGGCTGCGGGCGCCGCGATGAGCGATATTATAGAGTTGAGGTGGTTTTTTCATTGTTTTTACCGGCTTTGGAAAGAATAAGCACTACACGGTCAATGCCGTAAATGACGGTTATCCCGCCTTACGATGTATTGCCGCATTGCGCAGCAGATATCGAGCCAGGAGAAGCAGAGCAATGAAGAGGATCACGGTATAGGGAATGAACCAGCCTATGGCATTCTTGAAAGCGATCTTTTCCAGAATGCTCTGGCTGAGTTGCGGGTGTGCAGCCTCCTTGGCGGAGCGGATCGTACCGATCAGAGCGGCAAACGCTCCCCCTATAAATCCGTAGGCGAGATTAAACGCCAGGCCTTTGAAACTCAGCACAGTGGCGCGCTGGTGCGATTCTGTGATCCTGTTGAGATAGTGGCTGGTGAAAAAGGAGGTCAGCATAATCCCTATAGAGACCAGAGCCATGGGAAAAACGCCCCAGTAGGGAATGAACGGTGCCAGTCCGCAGAGCGCAACCAGGATAAGCAGCAAGAGCCACAGCATATTCTGCAGGGGAGTGTATCGCCGGACCATTTCTTCGGCTACTTTGGGCACATACATCCCGAGCAGGGCCATGAACGCCCCTATAAAACCAAAGCTCGCTTCCGGCAGCTGAATCAGGCGAAAGTATTGACTGGTCATGGTGATCAGCATGCGGAGAATATGATCGTAGCCCATGGCAAAAAGGATGACTACCAGGGCAAATGGTGTTGTTCCGATCCAGCGTCCCGCCCGGAGTGTTAAACCTAATGCATTTCGGACATTCCGAAGGATATCTGAAGAGCTGTCGGAAAAAACCTTGGGCGGTTTTTTTTCCTGCATCAACATCACGGAAATACAGGATAGTATGCTGAGAACCAGTGTGAGATAAAGGGGAAAGCGCATGGATGTCTGTTGATCGATCACCATGGAGGAGCTGAAAAACTGCAGGATTCCATTGACGATCGCCGGATCGTAGATGAGTGCGCCGATGGCCATGGTAAGGGCCATACCCAGAGCCTTGATGCGCATCATCACGCTGAGCACGACCGGCCAGTCATCCCTGTTGCCCTGTTCGGCAAGAGTATCGTACGCAAGAGCTTCATCGGCGCCGCTGGCCAGTGCTTCGGCCAAGCCGCTGAAGATACGGTTGAGGAGAAAGGCCCAGAAGACCAGAGTGATGTTGTGCAGGGGAACGAAGCTGAGCAGCGCCATTTCCAACACCATCAACACCGAGGTGGCGAGGAGCAGCCTTTTTCTGCCGATGATATCGGCCAGAGCACCGGATGGCACCTCTGCTATGACGATTGTGGCAGCCCAGACACTGTTGAGTATGGCAAACTGATCAATGGTCAGCCCATAGTCGAGAAAGAGGATGGTGAAGACGGGATAATAAAACCTGGCGTTGAAAAAGAGACGAAAAGCGATGAAGCAGCGAATGTTGGTTATTGCAAATGGTGATGAAATCTTTTCCATGGCTGCATCGGCTAAAATCTGCCTTGTGACAGTTTGTATTCCAGCCGGTTGACAAACATCGACAGAAAAAGGCAGAGGACCAGGTACATTGCCGTGATGGTGATCCAGACCTCGATGGTGACTTGGGTCGAGGCCATGACCTGCATACCCTGAAAGGTTAGCTCCTGAATAGAAATCACCGAGACAATGGAAGAATATTTAATGGTGTTGATAAATTCATTTGCCAGCGGCGGCAGCATATTTTTAATGGCCTGGGGAAGAATGACCCGTCGCATCTGCTGCCAACTGGTGAGCCCCAGGGCGGCAGAGGCCTCCCACTGGCCCTTTTCTATGGACTGGATTCCGCCTCTGACAATTTCAGCAATATAGGCACCTTGAAAAAGGCCAAGGGTAATGACGCCCGAGAGGAATTGGGTGATCATTTCCGGTTTGGAGAGGAAAAAGGAAAAGAGCAGGCGGCTCTCTCCGGAGAGGCTGCGACTGAGCCGGTCTATGTGCAGGAGCGGAATGAGTTGATCGCTTACAAAAAAATAAAAAATGAAAACCAAAACCAGAGCCGGAATATTACGGATGAGCTCAACGTATGTTCTGGCGCTAAGGCGGAGAAAAAGGCGCCGGGAGATGGACATCATACCTACCATCACTCCCAGCAGAGCGGCAAGAAGAGTACCCCAGATACTTAATCTGATGGTGGTGAAAAACCCCTGGAGCAGAAGACCGCTTTGCCATGTTTCAGTTTGTTCATTATAATGGAGGAGGTAGGAGGGGATGATGGCCCAGTTCCAGCTGTAATTCAGGGAGTGGTTCAGCCGATATAGGATATAGCCAACCAGAATCATTGCGGCCATGATGATAATGGTGTCAAGTATGCTGAATTTTTTCTTCAAGGTTTTGCCAGATAACAAAGCTGGGGTAAAAAAGAGAATGGAGAGCCGGGTTACGGCTCTCCACCTCAACTCTTTTTCCGTTGTTCTTCTATCAGGTGGAATGCTCCTCTCGACTACTCAAGCAAATCCGCCCAGTCACGGGTCTCAAACCAGTAATCATGTCTCTCCTTGAGCCAGCCTTCGAGATTGACGTTGGTAATCCAGCTGTTCAGGAACGCCAGCATATCCGGGTCTCCCTTCCTGATGGCAAAACCGATAGGCTCCTGCGTAAAGGTTCCCTTGAGCGGCATAAAGAGCGAATCACTGTATTTGATGGCTTCAAATGCCGGACGAGGCGCAGAGGCTACCACCGCATGCACCTTGCCGTTGCGGAGTTCCTGATAGGTCTGAGCTTCATCATCATAGAGACGAACGGTAGCTTCAGGCAGGTACTTTTTGGTGGCCGCGGCCGCAGATGTTCCCAGCTTACAGGCAATTTCAACCTCCGGTTTGTTAAAATCGTCAATGGTTGAAAATCCCTCCGCCTTTTCCTTGTGCGCCACTATGGACATACCGGAATAGTCATAGGGGATGGAGAAATTGACCTTGAGTGCACGCTGCGGAGTAATGCCCATACCGCCAATGATCACATCAAATTTGGAAGTGAGCAGCGCCGGTATTATACCAGCCCACTTGGTGGGAACAAATTCAACCTTTACCCCCATATCCTCGGCCAGTCGTCGGGCAACGTCAATTTCAAAACCAATATATTCACCGCTGGTGCTTTTCATTGCCCAGGGGAGAAAGGTGTCCATACCAACCCTTATTACCCCGCTCCTGATGATGCTCTCCAGAGTGCTTTCCCGGGCCAGCTGCTGCTGAATGGAGGCGGCGGAGCCTAATCCGGCAAGACAGAAGACAAGGGTAAATAGGGCAATCACCTGCATAATCCATAGTGGTTTTTTCATTTGTTTCCTCCAGTGACATGAGTTTTGGTCTTTGTCGGCCGTCTTAATGCTGTCCCGTGGATTGCATTCGCTTTTCCATGATGGAGACGGCAAAAGACAGGGAAATTGTGATGAGTAGATACATTAAGGCTATGGTGAACCATATTTCAAAAGTTAGAAAGGTTTCTGCAATTATACTCTGGGCCTGCATGGTAAGGTCATATATGGCAATGGTACTGACCAGGGCGGAGTCCTTGACCAGCGATATGGCCTGATTGGTCAGGGGCGGCAGGGTATTGCGCAAAGCCTGCGGTAGAATAATATGACGATATGTGAGGCTCTTACCAAGCCCCAGGCTATATCCCGCTTCCCTCTGCCCGGAGTCGACCGAGAGGATGCCGGAACGGATAATTTCTGAGACATAGGCGCCCTCAAAAAGGCTCAGGGCCAGAACAGCGGAAAGAAAGCGCTCCAGCCCGAGTACAGGGCCGAGTACGAAGTAGATAAAGAATATCTGAATAAGCAAAGGGGTATTCCGGGTAATCTCCAGATATAATCTGGCGAAAAGCCGGGCCACCGGGGCATCGGCAAGCCTGAGAAAGGCGGTGATGAATCCTATGAGCAGGGCAAACAGCATGCTTATAGCTGAAATCTGCAGGGTTACCTTGAGCCCTTCCAGTAATGGGCCTGCGGTAAACCCATGTTCCTCGAAGGTGTAGATGTATTTGCCGACCTGATACCATTGCCAGTTGTAGCCGAGTTCTTCGATATTCATCGTGAAAAGGAAGACCAGAGCTGCCATCAGGATAACAAACTGAAGGGTGTCGGGAATCGGCGATGGTTTCCGCACTCGTGGGCGGTTTTCTGATTTATGGGAAAGCGGTCCGATCATGGCTCATGTCATATTTTGATTGCGGGACTATCCGCAACATTGAAAACCCGGTGGTTCAATTTGGACACTATCAAAAGATAATATGGTTCTACTGCCACACCACCTGAGAGCTTGCGATTCTTTACGAAGCTGCCGAGACGGACGAGTCCACAAGTCATGAAAATAGAATAATTATCTACCTATAGTAATCACCAGGTGTAAAAAATAAAGATAAGTCTTTAAACAGAGCACAGGAAAAAAGGGTCGGAGAAGTGTGGCATGGTAAACTTACTTCCGCGGTATTTCGGCCGAAAGCCTAGTGCAGAACATTTTGGAACCAGCAGTTACCGGATCAGTGTTCCAAAAAGTCAACAGCGCTGGTTTCCGGAAAAAGCTGGGTTTTTTGTAGTGGTCTGGTGAAAGAGCTTAATTTTTTTCTCCGGCCAGCTGCGCTCTGGTCAATTCCGTGATTGTGCGGAAGTCTATCTTACCGGAGCCCATTTTGGGTAGTTCTTCCATCACCAGAAAAATCTTGGGAATGGCAATCTTGGGCAGATGTTCGGCCATTTTTTTCTGGACGCTTTTTTTGTCGACCCCGATTGTGGTTACGGCAACAATCTTGGCGCCTTTTATGGAATCAGGTACCTCGACAACGCAGCAGAGAGCGTCTTCGGGCAGCAGGCGGTCGAGGACGGATTCAATTTTAACCAGAGAAACCATTTCACCGCCGATTTTAACGAATCTCTTCAATCTGCCGACGTGCCAGAGATAGCCATCCTCGTCGATGTTGCCCATATCTCCGGTATCGTACCATCCTCTACGGATATGCAGCGAAGTCTGCTCAAAGTCATTGAAATACCCCTTCATGACATTGTCGCCCTTTACCAGGATGCGGCCATCTTCCCCCAGTCCGCATTCTTCGCCGGTTTCGTAATTTTCGATCCTTACCTGTACTCCCTCGATCGGCTGGCCGACGCTGCCGGGTTTGTTCAGCTCCGGGCAGTTTGCTGAAATGACAGGAGAACATTCCGTTGCCCCATAACCTTCATAAAGGATAATGTTATGTTTTTCCATAAAACCTTCCCGAAGAGTTTCCGGGCACTTGTCGGCACCGCAGAGCATGATGCGCAGACTGTCGAAGTCGCCGGGTTCGGATTTACGCAGATATCCCCAGAAAAAACTTGGTGTACCTACCATAAAGGTAGCCTTTTCATCGCGGACAATGTCACAGATTTTCCTGAAGTCGAGCGGATTGGCGTAGGCCAGCAGAGTCATGCCATGGTGGAGTGGGATCCACATATTGGTGGTAAGGCCGAAAACATGAAAAAGCGGCAGTGAGGCCAGGAAAATATCGTCGCTGCAGAAGTGGAAGCGCTCAGAGGCGGAGAGAATATTGGAGACAATATTTTTGTGGGTAAGCTGTACCGCTTTGGGATCCTTTTCGCTGCCGCTGGTAAAAAGGATGACGGCGGTGTCGTCTTCCCCACCGCCATGAACCATCATCTTGATTGCCGATACCGGAAGCTTGGAGATGAGCGCCGCTCTGATCTTCTGCAGGCCGGAGAGGTTTTCCATTATGTCCTCAAGATATATCATGCCGTCTACATGCGCACATTCTATCTTTTCCAGCAGGGCTCTGGAGGTTATTATGGTCTTGAAGTCACATTTTTTCTGGGCGTATACGGCGTTCTGCTCGGCACCTGTGGAATAGTTGATCATCACCGGAATTCTGCCGCTCATCAGAATGCCGATTTTCGCCAGCATGCAGCCGGCGGAGGTGGGGACCATAAGTCCGATAAATCCTTTATCCAGCTTCTTTAAATACTTGGAGAGGAGAATGCTGGCAAGAAGCGCCCTGTTGTATGAGATTTTCTTATTGGTTGCGAAGTCATGGATGGCCAGCTTCTCACCTTGCTTCTTGGCCACTTCAATGAATTTTTGATGTAATAGCACGAAACTCCCCTCCGTTTGAAAAGATCATGAAAGAATATGCATAGATCCTCTCTAGTACCATTTTCGATATACTTTGGCAATAATCAGTGACGTCACGCTATTGTTCCTGCTGCCGGAGATTAATTGACAAGATCCGTGTCTGAGAGTGCCGTGATCGATTGCGGGATTTTTTTCTTTACGGAGATGCCGAGTTCGGTAAGTTTGCCGGCCTGTGAGATAACATTCCCCCTTCCTCTGGTCAATTTGTTCATGGCCGCATCATAGGTGGCAGTGCAGGTGGACAGCTGCTTTCCCACTTTCTCCATTTCTTCAAGAAAGCCGCAGAGCTTGTCGTAAATCGCGCCTGCCCGATCGGCAATCTCCCTGGAGTTTCTGTTGCGATGCTCATAACGCCAGAGATTCTCCACGGTCTTCAGTGTTGCCAGGAGCGTAGTCGGCGTAACGATGATGATACGCTGCTCGTAGGCATCGCCAAAGAGATTTTCATCGTTTTCATAGGCGGCGATGAAGGATGAGTCGATGGGAATGAAGAGAAGGACGAAATCCAGGGAATGCAGACTGTTCAGATCCGAATAGTTTTTGTGATTAAGTCCCTTGATATGATTGCGGATGTTCTGGATATGTTCTTTGAGAAAATGGCTTTTCTCCTTGTCGTCATCGCAATTGATATACTTCTCCCAGGCCGTCAGGGAAACCTTGGAATCAATGATAATGTCCTTGTGATCCGGAAGATGGATGACCACATCGGGTTTGAGGAGCTGGTTGTCGCCATTGCGGTATCCTGTCTGCACCGTGTATTCTTCGCCCTTGCGGAGCCCTGATTTTTCCAGAACCCGCTCCAGAACAAGTTCTCCCCAGTTGCCCTGCATCTTTTTATCTCCTCTCAATGCTCTGGTAAGATTGGCGGCCTCTTTGTTTATCTGCTGATTGAGATCGCGCAGGTGCAGTATCTCCTCTTTAAGCGAGCTGCGTTCCCTGACATCATTTACCTGGATGTCATCTATGCGTTTCTGGAAGACTCTCAATTGCTCCTGGAGAGGCTGGAGCAAGGCGGATACCCGTTCCTTGTTTTCATGGCCGAATTTTTCGCTTTTCTCCTCAAAAATACGTTGTGCCAGAGATTGGAACTGGAGAAGCAGATTCTCTCTGGCATCCTCGAGAATCACCAGTTTTTCGTGGGTACCCCTGCGCTCGGTCTTCAACAGGGTTAAGAGTTTGGCGGCCCGTATCTGCTCCTGATTCAATTCATCTTTAAGGGTGGAGTTTTGCCGCCGGTACTCTTCAAGCAGCTCCGTCTTTCTCTCAAATTCTCTGCGGATGTCTCTGTAGCGCAGCAAAAATGGTACTACGAGAAGAAAGAAGCAGCAAAATACCAGAAGGCCGACAGCCGCCGCGGGAATATAGGCCTGGTAATGTTGCGGTAAGAGAAAATCCATAGCGAGGAAATACAGGTTGTCGGGTGAAAAAAAACTGCTTTTGACGTTGAAATAGCCTTCCCAGCGTCAATTTACCTGATTCAATATGCATTCTCGGAGAGAAAGGATATGATGTCGTTCGTTACACCACTAATTGATGATCTCCTAAAAAATCATCGAAATTACCGATGGACGAGTCCATCACTCTTGGAATCAAGCAATTCCAAGAGGGTACAAGTGGTTACGGGCTTTGTCAAATATAATTGCAATGCAGTCCAGCCTTTTGGGTGCCGGCTATTGCTCACAACCTTGTATTTAGCCGCTTGAATGTGCTTGACCATCTGGAGTTACAATAATATTAACGCTGCTGATGCCGGGAATATCTTCTGGGAAGGTTGCAGGGAATGGTATCGGAGAAAAACACGGCGGTCACCCAAAGGCAGCCGCCGTGTTTTTGGAAGGTGTTAATTCTTTACTACATAACCCATCTCGGTGAGTTTTTCGGTGATTTCCTCGAGAATGGCAGGATCATCTATTGTTGACGGCATCCTGTACTCTTTATTGCTGGCGATGGAGCGCATAGTGCCGCGCAAGATCTTTCCGGACCTGGTCTTCGGCAGACGCGCAACCTGGCAGGCATCCCGGAAGCAGGCGATGGGGCCGATTGATTCACGAACCATTTTTACCAGTTCAGCCTTGATCGAGTCGGCATCCTCGGTTATGCCTGCTTTCAGCACGAACAGGCCGACCGGCAGCTGACCTTTCAGCTGATCATCAACTCCAAAAACCGCACATTCGGCAATAGCCGGATGGTTGGAGATAATCTCCTCCATTGCCCCTGTGGAAAGACGGTGACCGGCAATGTTGATAACATCATCCATCCTTCCCATGACATAGACATAGCCGTCTTCGTCGATGTAGCCGCCGTCGCTGGTGTCGTAATACCCCGGGAATTTGCTCATATACGATTTGACAAATCGGTCCTCATTTTTCCAGAGAGTGGTCAGGTTTCCAGGAGGCAGAGGAAGCTTGATAACGATATTTCCTTCCGCACCGGCGGGGAGAACATCTCCCGCCTCATCTACAACATGGACATTATAGCCCGGCAGCGGTTTGGTCGGGGAGCCTTCTTTCACCGGAAGCTCTTCTATGCCGCGGCAGTTTCCAACGATTGCCCATCCCGTCTCCGTTTGCCACCAGTGATCGATCACCGGCACTCCGATCAAATCTTCAGCCCAGTGCAGGGTATCGGGATCGGTTCGCTCGCCTGCCAGATAGAGGCATTCGAAACAGGAGGTATCGTATTTTTTGAAATATTCGCCTTTGGGGTCTTCCTTCTTTATCGCTCGGAAGGCAGTGGGCGCGGTGAAGAGTGCCTTGACGCCATGTTCCGAGATGACCCGCCAGAAAGCACCGGCGTCAGGTGTTCCAACCGGCTTACCCTCGTAGAGGATCGTGGTTGATCCCTGCAGCAGCGGAGCATAGACAATGTAAGAATGACCGACAACCCAACCGACATCTGAGGCGGACCACCAGACTTCACCCGGATTGATATCGTAGAGATTTTTCATGGTCCAATACAATGCCACCGCATGACCGCCGTTGTCTCTCAAGACACCTTTCGGCATTCCCGTAGTGCCTGAGGTATAAAGGATATAGAGGGGATCGGTAGCGTCCACCGGAACACAGTCGACCGGCTTGCTTTTGTCGACCAGATCCTTCCAGTCGAGATCCCGGCCTTCGATCATGGTAGCTTTGACAATATCGCGCTGAAAGACGATAACTTTGCCGATTTCAAAGACGGATTGTTCGATAGCACTATCTACCAGTGGCTTGTATTCCAGAACTTTCTTACCTTCAATTGCTCCCGAAGCGGTGATCAGCACTTTCGGCTGGGCATGATCGATTCGTATGGCCAACTCGTGTGAAGCAAATCCTCCGAAGACAACGGAATGGATGGCACCCAGTCTGGCGCAGGCCAGCATGGCAACTGCAGCCTCGGGTATCATCGGCATGTAGATGACTACGGTGTCGCCTTTTGCCACTCCCTGGCTCTCGAGGGCGCCGGCGAAAGTTGCTACCTTTTCCTGTAATTCTCTGTAGGTAATTTTTTTGATGGTGTTGGTTACGGGGCTGTCGTAGATGATCGCGGTCTGATCAGCCCGGCCGCCCTCGACATGGCGGTCCACGGCATTGTAGCAGGTATTCATCTTGCCGCCGGAAAACCATTTGTAGAATGGCGCTTTTGATGAATCTAAAACGGTGTCGTAATCCTTGTACCAGGTAATGTCTTTTGCAGCTTCTGCCCAAAATTCTTCTGGATTGTCAATGCTCTTTTGCAGCACCTCATCAAATTTTCCCATAATAGCTCCTTGTGGTCTGAATCTTAGTCCATTCACCAGCCTCCATTTCGATGTATAATGCATGGAGACATATACTTCAAGAATTTTCCAGATAATAAATGAACATTGTTACATAAACAATCATTACTGTTATCTGCTTATATATGATAAAGTCTGAAATAACAATAATATATGTATGGATTGGCCTTGGCGCTCGCGGAATAATATTATTGCTAACAGGGGAAAAAAATTGTCCTAAAAATGCAGGTATAGTAAGATAAATATCTGAATTAATATATTAAAATTCATTGCTGGAAAGACTTGAGCGGTAGAAAATAACATTGTTACTCCTAACTTGAAAGAACGGCCTGTTGTGGTATTGATATTCAAAATTATTTATTCAACAGTTCAGAAACACTAAATATTCTAAATGAACACTTTGTTCGTAAAGGACTGTAATACGGTGTTCTTTAATCTTTTTTTGTTTTTTACCAGGTTGCAGTGCGTGTGGATCATCAATGTGTGCAAAAGGCCAGGGGAAAAAGTGGAAATTTCCAGGAAGAGCCTTGTTCTGTTTGAAGCGGGGTGGCATATTGCAGAATGACTACTTTATTGTGAATATGATGAACTCTGTCCTCTCTCGGCAACTTCGGAGAAATTTCCAGAGTTCATCCCGGTTTCAATGATTTTTTACGAGATTATTGTGAATGATAAAGGCAAATAAATGAAAAAAATCCCATCGCCGGCCTTCCTGCCAAATATGGTTCCGGCCAGAATATTCATGCCGGTCCTGCTCTCGATGTTCCTTTTTATAGGTACTTTTTTTGGCTACATTCTCCCCAAGGTGGAAACCCATCTTATGGACCGTAAGAGGGAAATGATTCACGCTCTGGGCGAATCTGCAATGAGCTCCATCAGATATTATGCGGAATTGGCGGAAGGGAGTTCCATTTCTGAGCAGGAGGCCAAGCGGCAGGCCGTCTCTCATCTGCGAAGTCTTCGCTATGGACCCGACAACAAGGACTATTTCTGGATAAACGACACCACTCCACGCATGATTATGCATCCATACCGACCAGACCTGGAGGGGAGATATGTGGGCGATACCGAAGATCCGGCGGGTAAAAAGCTTTTCCTGGCTTTTCTTGACACGGTTAAGAAAACCGGAGGGGGGTATGTCAACTACCACTGGCAATGGCAGGATGACCCGAGCCGGGTTTTCTCTAAAATATCCTATGTCCAGGAGTTCCCGCAGTGGCACTGGATCGTCGGAACCGGTGTCTATGTCGAAGACGTGCATGCCCAGATAGCCGCGATTACCGAGCATATGACCTTCATATTCCTGGGTATTCTTGGAATAATTGCAGTGCTTTCCGTGTATATTATCTGGCAGGGTGCCACCGGTGAAGCCCATCGACGGGAAATTGAAGAGTCGCTGAGAAAAAGTGAAAATAAATATCGCCTCCTTGCGGAAACCGCCCGCGAGATAATCCTCCTTTTTGACACCGATCTGCGGGTAACCTATGCCAATACCGCCTGGAAGAAAATCAGCGGGTATTCATTCGCTGAGATGGAGGGCCTGGATATCACCTCCTTGGTTCCTCCCGGGCAAAAAAAGCAGTTCCGTGATAAAATCGACATGATCGGACATGAGGCTGTCGATTATCTCCTCGAGAGCGACTTCTTTCTTAAAGATAATCGAGTTATAACGGTAGAGGCCACTTTCGCCAAACTGGACACGGGGGAATCTGCAGGCACTTACCTGATGACTGCCAGAGACATTACCGAAAAAAAGAAGATCGAGGCTCAGGCAAAGATGCAGCAGGAGCAGATGATGCAGGCAGACAAAATGGTATCTCTCGGAACGCTTGTCTCCGGAGTTGCCCATGAGATAAATAATCCCATATCCTCGATCATGCTCAACATCAAAGTCTTCGACAAATTCTGGCAGGCCGCCCAGCCGATACTCGACAGTCATTATCAGGAAAAAGGAGAACTTGACGTGGGCACTATGTCCTATCCGCAGTTGCGGGAGAGAATGCCCCGGCTGCTCTCCTTTTCGCACGAGGGGGTAGAGAGGGTTAAACGAATAGTCGGAGACCTGAAGGATTTTTCCGGCCAGAAACCTGCCGATCTCAGAGAAACCGTAAATCTCAATGAAGTTGTCGAGAAGGCGATAGGACTCATGTTCAGCCTTATCAAAAAGGCAACCCACGATTTCAGGATTGAATATTACGAAAACCTTCCCACCCTGCAGGGAAACAGCCAGCGTCTCGGGCAGGTGGTAATCAACCTTCTCGTCAACGGCTGCCAGGCGCTCACCGGGCCTCATCAGGGGCTCTACCTCAAAACCGGTTATCTGGAGGAATCTGAAGAAATCTTTCTGGAAGTCAAGGACTTTGGCGAAGGAATGGAGCCGGACGTACTCGAGCGCATTAAAGATCCTTTTTTTACCACTAAAAGAGACAGCAACGGCACGGGCCTGGGGCTTTCCATCTCCGATACTATAGTACGGAATCATGGAGGATGGCTGGATTTCAACTCGGAAGTCATGCAGGGAACGACAGCCGTTGTTTTATTGCCGCGGTACAGCCCGGATGAAGTGATAGGGAGGATGATATGAGCCGCAGACCATACCCGACACATCCGATTCTTGTTGTCGATGACGAGGAGGGCATCCTTTTCTCCATCGATACCACCCTGCAGCTGGCAGGCATCAACAATGTTCTTACCTGTTCGGACAGCCGGCAGGTCATGTCGATAGTCCAGCGCCGTGCTCCAAGCGTTGTTCTGCTTGATCTGAATATGCCGCATGTGGATGGTGAAGCCATTCTCGATCGAATAGCCGTTCGCTATCCGGAAATTCCGGTCATTATTATTACCGGCCGCATCGATGCGGAAACGGCGGTAGATTGCATGAAGACCGGAGCCTTTGATTATATCGTCAAGCCCGTGGATGAAAGCAGGCTGCTGGCAACGGTCAGAAAAAGTCTGCAGTTCGGGGAACTTCACCAGGAGAATCTGGCCTTAAACGATAAACTGCGCGAAGGTACTCTGAAGCATCCCGAGGCGTTTGCCGAAATGATAACCAGCTCTCCGAAAATGATGCTGCTGTTCAACTATGTGGAATCGGTAGCCGCCACCTCCCATCCCGTTCTGGTAAGTGGTGAGACAGGTACCGGCAAAGAGCTAATGGCCAGGGCCATACACCGGCTCAGCGGCAATCCCGGAGAATTTGTGGCCACCAATGTGGCCGGACTCGATGATAACGTCTTTTCGGATACGCTTTTCGGCCATGTCAGGGGAGCCTTCACCGGAGCTGAGGCCGAGCGTTCGGGCTTAATTGAAAGGGCCGCGGACGGCACCCTCTTTCTTGATGAAATAGGTGATCTGAGCTCGGGGTCTCAAATCAAACTTCTGCGCTTGCTTCAGGAAAGGGAATATATGCCGCTCGGCCAGGACGCCACCCGCAAGAGCAGTGCCCGTATTATTGCCTCGACCCATGTTGATCTCTGGGAGCTTCAGCAAAAGGAGCTTTTCCGGCAGGACCTCCATTATCGGCTGCGCACTCACCGTATTGTCATTCCTCCCCTGCGGGAGCGTAAAGAGGATGTTGCCGCTCTGGTGGAGCATTTTGTTCATAGTGCTTCAGCCTCTCTGGATAAGCCTGAGCCGCGTATTCCCCAGGAGCTTATGGTGGTGCTGGAAAACTATACGTTTCCCGGGAATATCCGTGAGCTGCAAGCCATGGTCTTCGATGCGGTTGCCTTAAGTGAAGGCGGCAGCCTCCCTCTCAGGGTCTTCCGGGAGCACATCGCCCAGGCACGGCAGGCTGAATGTCGGCATCACACAAGGGACAGCGCTGAAGGAATTCCCCTCAATTTCACCGACCCTCTGCCAACTATCAAGCAGGCAACACGGATGCTGGTCGAGGAGGCCATGTTTCGTTCGGGCAATAACCAGACTGCCGCGGCTTCGATGCTGGGAATCTCTCAGCAGGCGTTGAGCAAGAGACTGCGTCAGTGGAAAACAAGGAAATAGGCCTACAACCTTTGTTGTATTCACAACTTTTGTTGTCGGCGAGCTATGTCTTGGTGTGCCTGGCTTTTCCGCCATCTTCTCTCTTTTTCACAACTATGGTTGTAGTCGTATAGCGTGATTATGTTGCTCGTATGTCTTTGGAATACAACGTGTTGTTCGCTTTTCTGTATATGGCATGGGCTTTGCTTCTACCTTCAGTATCGATTTCGGATGATATTCAACAATCAACGGAAAATATTGGAGGAGACACAATGGCAGATACACAGACACCAACAGGCAACCCCGCAGTAGTAGGACTGGCAGGTTTTGGTCTTACCACCCTCATTCTTCAGTTTCACAACCTCGGACTTTGCGGTTTGGGACCGGTCATTGCCTGCGGCATTATTTTCGGAGGAATGGCCCAGCTTATTGCAGGCTTTCAGGAATTCAAGGCCGGCAATAATTTCGGGTACAGCGCCTTTGTCTCCTACGGGTCCTTCTGGATGGCGCTGAGTGTCATCCTAATGTTCAATAAATATGGAATCTATACCTCCAGCCCTACTGATATCGGCTACTTTCTTGTGGTCTGGACCTTGTACACCATAATAATGTGGGTAGCCGCAATGAGGGTTCATGGTGCGATGGCCTCGACCTTTACCCTGCTGGTGGCCGGTTTCATCCTCCTTGATTTGGCCCATTTCGGATATCCGGCCATGACCAAGGTGGCGGCGTATGTTTTGATCCTCTGTGCCCTCAATGCCTGGTATATGATGGCGCATGTGATTTTCATGCAGGTTTTCGGACGGGATGTGCTTCCGGTGGGCAAGCCCTGGATTCAGGCAAGAACCGTATCGCAGACGCAGTCGGTGAGAGTTCGTAACTGATAATTCTATTAAGCAACAAAGCGACAGGGGTGAAAGGCTTCATCGAAGATAAGATGCGGCAGGCAACCAACACTAGACTCCACACTCCCACAGAGTTGCTGCTGCTCTCTGTAAAGCCAAGATAATACAATTGCCGTATTAAACCTTCGATGAAGCCTTTGACATTGCCGCAGGCAGGTAGTGCTCTCAAAAAATGAAAGAGAATGGAGCCGCAATCCGAAGAAACCTCCGGATTGCGGCTTTTTGTTATCAGGGACTACAAAAAGGAGTCGCTCTGGTTGCGGAAGTTCTTTTTGGGGGTAATTTCCGTCAAAAAACCCATAATAAATGCGGTTTGTTTTTCTATATACTGCTCTATGGTAAAGACCGTGGTGAAATACCACCGGCGGAAGGCCCAGGCATGACCGATTATGGAAATATTATGGCCGATAAGGCTAATGGTTTCATCGTCCAGCGCCAATTTTCCCTCATGCTTCAGGAGCATCATCGCATCAATAAATAGATTGGTGATCTGTAGTTCCGCGGCAAGAACCTTTTTCTGCCATTTTTTGGGGAGGAAGTGGGTAACCTGATACATCAGCAGGACATGATCGCTCATGCGGTCGCAGACGAGCAGATGTCCGCGGATTATCTCCCTGAGAGCCTCCCGCCCTTCAAGCTTGCGGGACATGGCCTTCTTGAGACCATGCTCGACTTCTTCATGGATGGCAATACATACCAGGTAGAGCACATCTTCTTTAGTGGAGACATATTCGTAGAGTGATCCAATGGAGAGCCCCGTCTCCTTGGCTAGCGTTCTTGTGGTTGTCTTATGATAGCCGTATTTGATGAAAAGTTTTACCGCCCCATCGACAATCTGCCGTCTCCTTTCCTCCACCAGTTTCTTATTTTTAATTTGAGTGGCTACATCATGCGTATCCATTGCCCTTTTGCTCATCCGTATTGTGCTCCTTACTGTGCTGAAAATTTGCCCTGAACGTAGAGGATAATATTCGGGAATAGTACCATATTTCCCATATCGATAAACCTGTGATGTGTATCTTTCTCACATTCTTTTCGGAAAAACGGGAAAAGATGACCCTGGGTGCCTCAATTTTAATGATTTGTCTTGCTTCAGGCAAAAAAAACTGCATGAACCCGCAGCATCCTTTTAGGGAAAATTTGCTTGAGATAATTAATTGTTGGAGCGGATCGATCAATAACGTTTGAGCTTTCGTTCAAAAAACTTTATAGTTAATCAGGGTATGAATGAAGAGACTGATACAGTCTGGTGATGCCGTCAAATGATAATAAGAGGCATGGCAATGGATAGAAACTCCCTCGTTTTCTATATTGTGGTTGGAATTGGTCTTCTGTTCTTGATTCCGGTAGTAGAATCGGTTGATCAGAGCCTTGTCCCGATAGCGTCATTTCTGGTCATCGGATACTGGGGCGGAATGGGTTTTTGTTTTTTTCTCTATTTACTGAAAAAACTTTGTGCCGAATACGAGGTCGGCTTCATGCTCTATAATCTGTGGTTGTTTTTATCATTAATGTGTGTTGCAGTGGGGATCCTGGCAATTATCGATGACGGCGTCGACCAGGCCCGCTGGGGAGTACTGCTGATCTTTTATGGGAGCATTGTCGGCTATTACAACAGGAAGGAGTTGTGAAGGAATTAGCCCGGATGAGTCTCAAGTTTCCAAATCCCGATTTTTAATACATTTTTGAGTTTTCTTGCTATGGTGGTTTTTAATAGCCATCCATACGGAACCGTATATCTCCCGAACGAAAGATTACTCCCTTTGGAGTAATCTCTTCCAGGATATAATCTTTGGCAACAACGTCTTTTTCCCTGACGATCCTGTTATTGATAAGAATCAGACGCAGGGCCGGATCATTGGCATAGACATGACCGGCGAGTTTAAACTCGGGTACCGACTCCCGAAAAGGTGACTCCAGTTCATCCAGGTAGGGAACGGAGGAAAACTGCTCCGATGAGGGGAGTGAAGGCAGGGAGGCCCGTGAAACTCCCAGAGGAGCAGGCTCGAAAACATCACCACTTTCGACTGCAGATCCTGGATATTTCTTGTTGTTTACCGGGCGAAGCTCTGGAATGGTGCCGCTCTGTTCGACTTCAGCTGCATCTGCTGCCGGAATCTCCGGTTCTTTCTCCTGAAGATCGGCTCCAGCTGTTTCGGCAATGGTCGTATCGACATTCCGGCTATATTGCATAGTGAAGTGAGTATACAGAGGGTAGCTCAGCGGGAAGGCAATAATGATCAACCAAAAAAGAATCCAGAGCCGTGACCAGGTCCGTTTCGGAACCGCGGCAGGCGGTGAGGGGTGGGACTGCAGCTGAAAAGGAGCCTGCTTCTCCGCCCGTTTTACCTCCGATTTTTTAAGTGCATCCAGGATGTAGGACATGGGGTGGCCGGTCTCTTGATTTCCATTATTGATGGCGTCGCGAACGCAGATTTTGAGAAAGCCCGCTCTTCTGCGCCCTGTATATCGAAATTTTTATCTAGTGCCTGTCCATAAATGGCACTTTCGAAGTCTGTGCAATCTGTCCTGACTCGTGGTTGCTTTCAAAATTTAATCCTCTTTGTCGCGGCCTTACGATAAAATCATTCTTGTCCGGTATAAATGGAATCAGCGGAGAGAGCGTTATAATTTTTCCACCTGCTCCAGCTGGGCGGCGGCCGGTTTGGATCCATCGTTACTCTCGGATTGCCCCGCCTTCGTCGGAATCACATTGCTCCTAACGGAATCCATATTCAGAGAGTCCCGGCTGTTCTCTCGGGTGGCGGATATATTTTCAATAATTTGTTTGAATGGATTAGTTCTTTCGGAGAGCAGTAAATAGGCTGTTGTTCCCAAGGAAAGCAGGACCAGGCTGAAGATTACGGCTCTATAGGGAATACGTACAGGCCACTGACGCTTTTCAGGCGGTAATGGTGCCTCTCCCAATACCTCACAGCCGGACTTCAGCATGATCCTTTCAGTCACCTGGTCCTTTTCTTCCACGTATGCTCCCAGTAATGCGCGATCGCAGAGTATATTGATCAGTCGCGGTATGCCATTACTGAGCTGGTAGGCCTGCAGCAGGGCTTTATCTGTAAAGAACTGCATTCTGCCGCCGCCGGCAATAATGAGCCTGTGCTTGATAAAGCGAATGGCATCGTTCTTGCTCAGGGGCGCCAGGTGATATCTGCTGGTAATCCTCTGGTTAATCTGGGAAACTTCGGGGCTTTTCAGCTTTTCCTGAAGCTCCGTCTGGCCAATGAGCACAATTTTTAAGAGTTTGGCGGTGTCGGTTTCCAGATTGGTCAACAGCCGGAGCTGTTCCAACACATCCATGTCGAGATTTTGTGCTTCATCGATGATGAGCACCGTTGTTTTGCCCAGGGTATGTGAGGTGAGCAGGTGATTGTTGATGCCGTCGATGTAGGATTTGAGAGAGCTGCTGCTTTTACTGAAAGGTATCTCCAGTTCCTCGCAGATAGTTTCCAGAAGCTCCTGAACGCTCAGCTTTGGATTAACGATGATGGCCGTTTCGGTATTTTCAGGAAGAAGGGATAGAAGGCTCCTGCAAACTGTGGTTTTACCGGTTCCCACATCTCCGGTGAGAAGAATCAGGCAACCGTCACTGGAAATGCCGTAGAGCAGATGCGCCAGTGCCTCCCTGTGATGTTCGCTCATGTAAAGATAACGGGGATCAGGTGAAATGGTAAATGGCTTTTCTTGTAATCCGAAATATTCCGTATACATAGCGCGGCGCGGTTGAGGGAGATGTTTTATCGCATCCGTGAATTGTTTTTTCTGATTACCCCTGAAACTCAGCATTTTCTGGCCCAGGCCGGGACTGCTCTTTTCATCGGGACGCCATAAACCCGTCCAAGGGGGCTTCGCTGCAGCCGTCCGGGATTGCAGAGACCCGTGAAAAGAGCAGTCCCGACCTTGAGCTGAGGATTAGGGGCAATCAGGTTGTTTTTTTGTTGGACTCGGCAACTTCAAAGACATTTTACGAGATCATTTTTTTTACTATAAAGGAATTTTTTCTTATTTTCCATTTTTCTTTGTTTCTCGTTGTATTTCTATCGTAAGTTTCATAAAATGTACGATTCCCGTTAAAAGGTGTATCTATGCCCGTATATGAATATAAAGCCCTTGATAAGAATGGAAAAAGCCGCAAAGGCATTGTCGATGCCGACAGTTCGAGCACTGCCAGAAAAAAATTGCGCTCCGGCGGCAACTATCCGATTTATATAAAAGAGAGTTCTGCAAAAGCACAAAAAAAAGCAGGCGGCAGGGCCATTTCCCTGAGCCTCTTTGATCGCATCACCACTAAGGAGCTGCACATTTTCACCCGCCAGCTGGCGACGCTGTTGGGAGCCAAAATTCCGTTGGTACCTTCTCTATCCTCCCTTATTTCCCAGACAACCAATCCGGCTTTCAAGAAAATAATTGCTCAGATTAAGGAATCGGTCAATGAGGGTAATACCCTGACCAATGCCATATCCGAACACCCGAAGATATTTTCCAATATTTATATAAATATGATTCGGGCAGGCGAAGCTTCGGGATCGTTGGATATCGTCTTGGAACGACTAGCTGATTTTGGCGAGAAACAGGAGGTACTTAAGGGAAAGCTGACCGCTGCGCTCATCTATCCACTGGTTATGGCTTTGATTTGTGTCGGTGTCCTGATTATACTTATCACCTATATTATACCGAATATAACCCAGGTCTTTGTCGAGATGGACAAGGTATTGCCTCTGCCTACCCGAATTCTGATCGGGATGAGCGATTTTCTCAAGGACTATTGGTTCATTGTTGTTTTTCTGATGGCCGCGCTTGGCATCTCCCTGAAGATTTTTATTCAAAGTAAATACGGTCGCCCTCTCTGGGATTATATACTCTTGAAGATTCCTGTTATCGGCACTGTCTTGCAGAAAATTATTCTGGCCCGGTTTTCCTCGACGTTGAGCAGCCTGCTGGAGAGCGGCGTCGGCCTGATAGCTTCAATGGAAATAGTTAAGACCATAATGAATAATTCGCAGATTTCCCAAGTTGTCGACGATGCCATTGTGCAAATCAGAGAAGGCAAGAGTATGACGGTCTCGCTCGGTAATTCCCCCTGGTTTCCGCCGATGTTTGTGCAGATGGTCGGAGTGGGTGAGCAGGCAGGCACCCTGGAAAAAATGTTGAAGAAGGTGGCGGATGCCTACGAGCGGGAGGTGGAATCTGCAGTTGTAGGCATGACATCACTGATAGAGCCGATCATGATAGTAGGTATGGGAGGGGTTGTCGGGGCTATTATTCTTTCCATTCTTCTGCCGATATTTGAAATGAATCAGATGATCGGCTAGCATTAATTAAAAGACGTTTTACTATACGATTGACAATTGTGCTACTAACAAACCCAGCTGGGCTGGGTAAGAACCTTGAGACAGATAATCTTGCAAAAAAAAACAAGAAAACAGTCTACAGGGTTCCAACCTCCAATGAGGACAAAAAAATGAAGGACACAAAGTGCAGACTTGAATCTTTCTTTCCGGCGGTCCTGGGGATGATGCTTCTTTTATTGCCGGGCCAGAGCATGGGCGGCTATATACTCGACCCTGATTTTAATAATGGAGGAATCAAGGTAGACGATATCGCCAACGGCAATGACCAGGCAAACGCCGTCCTCCTCCTTGAAGACGGCAGGATTGTGGTGGCCGGTACCAGCGAGGTCGATCCTGCCGTTGAAGTGGCGGTGGTTCGCTATAACAGCAACGGCACCCTCGATACCACTTTTGCCAGTGACGGCAAGGCCACCTTTACGCTGGGCAGTGGTGATGACGGGGCCAACGATCTGGCGATTACGGAGAATGGCAATATAGTGGTTGCCGGCTACCTCAGGGAGACCATCGGAGGAGAAAAGAAATTCGCCCTGTTCCGCATCACACCCTCGGGAATTCTCGATATCGACTTCGGCATCTCCGGGATCGTTACCCTGCGGCAGGAAGAATATGACGGCGAAGCCTTTAGCGTTGTAATCGATTCGGAAAATCGCATAGTGGTCGGCGGGGTATTGCGCTCCGAGGCTCGGAACTGGGCGGTGGCTGCCAGATTTCTTGAAGATGGCACCCTCGATACCTCTTTTGGCGACGGCGGCTTTCGCCGCATAGTGACGGAGGAGTTCAATACCACGGCAAATTTTATTGCCCAGAATGATGACGGCAGCTTAATACTCGGCGGCGTCAAAGAAAGTGACGAATCACCGGCAACGGCTATTCTCTTTCGTCTCACCGAGAACGGCGACATTGATACTGCTTTCGGCAGCAATGGCGAGGCCGTCGGCGATCTTGGCGAGAATTCGCAGTTTTTTTCAGGCGTATTCCTTGAGGATTTCTCTCTTGTCGCCGCTGGATTTACCACAGTGGATGAGCGTCAAAGTATAACCACCGCCAAATTTTCCGCCGACGGTAAGCTCGACTCTTCCTACGGCACCAACGGTATAGCCGTCAATGACCTGGGTCCGGGAAATGCCGGAATTGCCCATTCCATAACCGCACTTGACGACGGTTCCCTTCTGGTTATTGGTGAAGGAGAAAACGGCGACAATACGGATATTGTCCTGGTTCATCTCGATGCCACCGGGTCTTTGATGAAAAGTACGGTTTTGAAGGTATCAGGCGAGAACGGCGACGAAACCGAAGATCCTGCAGAGATCGACAGCAGCCTCAGCCTGATGGAATCGGAACTGATCGCCGCCAGAGAGGGGAGTGAGCCTGTGCTTACCGACATCGATGGTGGAAATGATATCGGCCGTGGTGTCGTTGTTACCGAAAACGGCAGGGTGCTGGTGGCTGGCTTCACCAATGACGGTGCCGACGATGATATGGCCTTGGTGGCTTTTACCAGCGACGTTCCTCCGCCGGAGACACCGGGAGTATCAGATCTCTCCGAGATGCCTTATTTGATTGCCACCATGTCGCCGATCAATGTGACCCGCAACGGGGCATTATCAGGAGGCGCAATTAAAGAAAATAAAGAATTTGACTGCGAATCCTCAGATGTGGAAGATTGCCCTCTTTCAGTGACGGCCCGCGGCGTTGTCTTCGGTGTAGCCCCGTATCCCTCTGTCACTACGGCTGAAGATACCGATGACGGCAGTGCCATAGCCAACGGTGACGGTGATGCGGCAACATCAGTCTTTCCGGCCTGGGTGGAGGAAAAATCAAATAATTATGGTAGTGTACGCAGGGGACAGACCTCCGACGGCAGCGGTACAGGTGAGTTCGGCAGTGATATAACCGGAATCACTCCCGACACCTTCTATTTCGTGCGCGCCTATGCCGTTCTCTCCAACGATATGATAGTTTATGGTCCTCAGAAGACATTCAAAACGGATGATGCCTGTTTTATCGCTACCGCTGCCTATGGCTCTCTGCTGGAATCTCAGGTATCGGTATTGCGTCAGTTCCGTGATCGATATCTGAAAACAAATGAGGCTGGCCGGAGCTTCGTGCGTATATACTACCACTGGTCACCCGAACTTGCTGATTTTATCAGTCAAAGTTCGCTTTTGAAATTTGCGGCGAGATTAGTCATGCTGCCATTGGTTGCGTTCAGCTACTTTATGGTGTATTTCTCCCTGCAGATGAAGATTATGCTTCTTCTTCTGCTGCTGGCCGGTGTCGCATATTTAACTCACCCAGCTGGCCGGAAAAGAAACCCAGGACAGATTATTTGCCTGCAAAAAAAGACAGAGAGCAATCTGTAAAGTTCTAATTTATACTCTCAAGGAGTAATAACGATACAAATGAAGCATTGCAGAAAACCCAATACCATTCTCAGAAGAAACTCAGCCGAGCACGGCTTCACCCTCATTGAGCTTTTGGTGGTCCTTATCATCATCGGAATACTTGCGGGGTATGTCGGCCCCAAAATCATGGGACGACCGGAAGAGGCCAAAAGAACGAAAGCGGCCATGCAGATAAAAGGGCTGGAGACCGCCCTGCATCTCTATAAACTTGATAATGGCACCTACCCCTCCACCGAACAGGGGCTGCAGGCCCTAGTTCAGGCACCGGAAAGCGGTAGGCTCCCTCCAAAATGGAGAGAGGGAGGATACCTGGAAAAAGCAAGTGTTCCGAAAGATCCCTGGTCCAATGAGTTTGTCTATTTTAGTCCCGGTGTCAACGCCGACTTTGATCTCAGCTCTTACGGACCGGACGGCGAGTCAGGCGGTGAAGAGGAAAACGCAGATATCAATAGCTGGGAAATTGAGTAAGCAGGACAATACTCGGGTTGCTCTCCGCTGCGAACGCCGAGCGGTTTTTCCCGGCGGAGAGTCTGGTTTTACTTTGATGGAACTGATTATTGTCTGTATTCTGTCAGCACTCTTTCTCTCGGTAAGCATTCCAACATTAAGGAACAATCTGTTCACCAATGAACTGGATTCCACGGCACGGAAAATTATCGGCACGGTTCAGGAACTACGAAATCTTGCCGTTCGGGAAAATGCAGCCTACCTTCTCCATTTCGATATGGATGAAAACAGGCTCTGGTATGAACTCGATGGCACTCTGAACGTTTTTGACGACGAGCCGAAAACAGGCTTCCGGCTGCCGGAGAGTGTCCGTTTGAGCGATGTCCAGCCCTCTTCCCAGGATAAGGAAAATCGAGACACGATTACTCTGTGGATCAGTAAACAGGGATATATGGATCAGACCGTTGTTCATTTACGTGATCAAGGCGGAGAAGTCCTTTCCCTGTTCTTTTCACCCTTTTCCGGTTCGGCGAGAGTATATGAAGAATACCTTGAAGTCGAATAAGGCAGGAGAAAAAAAGATAAACTCCGAATCGGGCTTTACTTTGCTGGAGGTGATGATTGCCGTTGCCATACTGGCGATAACACTGACGGTGCTTTTCGGCTCGCAATCTCAGAGTCTGTCTTTGGCGACGGAGGCAAAGTTTAACACCAGAGCCACTTTCCTTCTGGAAGAGAAGCTTGCCGAACTGGAAGGAGGGATTCTGGAAGTGTACGATGCTGAAGGCGATTTCAGTGACTATCCTCAATTTAGCTGGAAAATTGAAATTGACGATGCCTTTCTGACGGAATCGCAGATCCTCGAGAGCCTGGAAAGGCCTCTCAAACGGGTGACGCTGACGGTCCTTTGGGATGACAGCCCCTTCACTCATAGTGTCGATTACTATATCCTGGAAAGGAATGCATTTTGAAGAGTTTCAGGTCGCTGAGTAATGGCCCTGCAGGGTTTACCCTGGCTGAGTTGCTTATTGCCATTGTGATTTTCTCTGTGGTAATCAGCCTGACCTATGCAGCGTACAACTCGACGTTCAAGGTTATCAGCAATGCCGGCGCAAGCTCCAAATACGGGGAACGTGCCCGCATAACCCTGGAGAGATTCAGCCGGGACCTGGGCTCCTTTTACCTGGGAAGCAGCGGTGAGCTGATCGGAGAAACCAATACCTTTGGCCAATATCGGGGAGACACGCTGCGTTTCACCTCAAGAGCTCATCTGGTGTTTAACAAGGATGAAGCTCCCCGAGGGTTTGCTCTGATTTCCTATTCCGTGGCGGAAGAAGAGGATTCCAGTCGCCTGCGCCTCTTTCGGACTGATATTCCGGTATTGCCGGGTGTAGCGGTTGATGAAGAGGAGCAGGGTTTTCTTCTCAGCGATGGGCTGCGTGAGGTACGTTTCACCTATATTGACCAGGAAGGCAATGAATCAGATACCTGGTCCACCCAGGAAAGGCAGGCCAACGGTAACGGCGATGCACCGCTGCCGGCCGTGGTAAAGCTAAAAATAGGCTTTGCCGCTGAGGATGCTGAAGACGATGAAGACCTGATTTATTTTTCAACGGCAGTCGCCATCCCCGGGGCAGGTAAAATATGAGGCGCAGTATCTGGGGCATACCGCTTAATAACAGGGGAGTCGCCCTGTTGCTGGCCGTGACGGTGATCAGCCTTCTGATAGCCGTGACTGTGCAGTTCAGCAAGGATATGCGGCAGGAACTCATCAGCTCCGCAAATCTGCGGGAATCGGGAAAACTGGGAGTAATGGTGAAATCCGGTTATAATCTTGCTGTGGCCGTGCTGCAACAGGATAGTGAAGAAAACGAATTTGATTCCTTCCATGACGGCTGGGCGGTCATGGGAACCGCTGATCTGGCCCAGCTTTATGGCGACGGAAAACTTGATATAATCATCAGCGATCTCAGCGGCAGACTGCAGATTAACAGCCTGGTTCAGGAAGGAGATGTTGGAGCAAAAAGTGAGCAAATCCTCAAGGCGCTGCTGGACTCCGGCAATTTGGGCGAGTTCAGTGAAGAAGAAACCAGCCTGATCATTAATGCCATTGTCGACTGGATAGATAAAAATGATGAAGAAAGCGGACCCGAAGAGACTGAGAGCAGCTATTACCTCTACAGGGAACCGGCCTATTCCGCTCGAAACGGTCCAATGGAATTTATAGAAGAACTCCTGCTGATCCGAGGCGTTACCTCGGAATTGTTTTACGGCAATGAGGAATCTCCGGGACTGAAAGATCTGCTTACCGTGCATGGCGAAGACGGCAGAATAAATATCAATACGGCCCCGATTCCAATCCTCAAGGCATTGAGCGAGGTGAATGGTGGAACGCCTATGAACGATGAAATTGCCGAAACCCTTATAACATATAGACAGAACAGCGAAAATCAAGATATGCTGCAGGAGGTTGCCTGGTATAAGAACATTCCTCTCGGAGGTGTAACTTTTGACGAAAAGACATTAACCACCTCGAGCAGCTTTTTTCATGTGCTGAGCAGAGCGGAACACAATACTATGGCAAAATCTCTTGAGGCTGTCGTGCAACGGCAGCAGGGAGAGGATATTGCCATGCTCAGCAGAAAGGTAGAATAATAGAATGGCACAGAAACTTGTATCCATAGATATCCGTGAAGATGTTGTCTGCGGGGTGCTGCTATCTGCAGGAGGCAATGCGGCAACCGTCGTCGGCTGCGGTATGGCCGTGCGCAGCGAGGAGAACTCTCTAGGTGAATCGATTGCCGAAGTACTCAATCACCTGGGGTATAGTAACGAACCCTGCAGGGTGTCCCTTGGTGCTGAAAATTTCTTTTACCGGAATCTTTCATTTCCCTTTCACGATAAGAGAAAAATTGACAGGATTCTTCCGATTGAGCTTGAAGATACTGCCGTCGTAAACATGGGAAATGTGTTGGTAGACAGTCTGGTTACCGGCAAGAAAGGAACACATTCTGCGGTGGTGGCGGCAATGATCGACAGAAATCTGCTGCAGCGGTATCTGGCGGAGCTGGCAGAGCTGCAGCTTGACCCGGAGATTGTTGCCATCTCCAATGTGCAGACGGCTTTACAGCTTTCCAAAAATCAGCCCAGATCACGATTCGTCCTGCTCGACGCCGGTTGTAGGAGGACAACCTTGTATGTCATGGCCGATGGGCGTATGCGGCTTATTCGCACCATGGTTTTTGAAAACGGCGACGGGGCGAATTTTCGGATAGACAGGAATTCCCAGCAGGTGTTTGCCAAAAAGCCCGAAAAAATTGGGCAGACCTTCGGCATGTTGTGCAAAGAAATACGGCATACACTCTACACCCTTGATGATATCGACTCCGATACCCCGCTTTTTCTCACAGGGGCCCTTGCTGATGTCCCGGAGAGCAGCCGTCGTATCGGCGAGAATCTCGGGTGTGAGGTGCTGCCCTGTGATCTTATCCGTCCGCCTGTCGGTTTAAGCCGGGAGTGTGGGGTGTGGAGAGGAGAGCTGATGACGGCTGCCCTTGCCCTGGGGATCCGCTCAGGAAGGAAGCAGGCGGGTTTTAATTTTCGCAAAGATGTATTTTCCAGAAAAGCGTCATACCGGAAATATCGTAAGCTTGTTCCGCGTCTGGGGCTCCCCCTGCTGGTCATCGTGCTGGTTGCGATAGGATATCTCTGGAACGATTATAATCTGCGGGAGAAAAGGTTGCTGGACCTGAAGGAACGTGGAGAAGAAATATTTGCAGCAAGCATGCCGGAGGTTACCCGAATCGTTGACCCGGTCAGGCAGCTCCAGGTTGAAATCACGGAAATGAAGAAAGGAATGCTGGGAGACGCCAAACTTGAGTCTGATTTGAAAGTGCTTGACCTGATGGCGGAAATATCAGTCCGTATTCCACAATCCACTAATGTACATGTGGTAAGAATGGTCGCCGACGGCAACAGTGTTCTGCTGCGCGGTCTGACCGACAATTTTAACAGTGTGGATAGCTTGAAAAGAGTACTCGAGAGATCAAGCTATTTTAGCAGCGTCACCATCAATTCAGCCAATCTGGCAGCCCAGAGCTCGGATATTCGCTTTGAGCTCAGGCTGGAGTTGAGGAGGGGCTGATATGATAGGGAAATATATTGGTGGATTGCGGGATAAATCAGGTTTTGACAAACTTGAGAGGCGGGAGAGGCTGGTAATAGTCATCGGTCTTGTCTTTCTGATCTCTTTTGTTGTGCTTCAATTCGGTGTCGGGCCTTATCTTGAGGCCTCCAGGCAGCTCGATACTTCAATAGAGAAAAGGCGCTCGGATATCGCCGAACTCCAGGTTCTGCAGCAGGAATACCGCAAGCTGCAGGCTGAAGCCGGAGGCATCAAAGAGCAGTTGAGCAAGAGAGCACCGGATTTTTCTTTGTTCTCTTTTCTGGACAGACAGGCAACAGAGGCAGGGGTAAAAGAATTCATCGCCTACATGAAACCATCGACCTCGGAAGAAGAAGGCGAATTGATCGAGTCGCTGGTGGAGATGAAGCTGCAACAGATTTCTCTGGAAAAGCTTGTTACTTTTTTAGAGTTGGTTGAATCACCCGAACAGGTTGTTTCAATTAAAAGGATTTCGATCCAGGAGAGTGGTAGGGAGAGTGGGCTTCTCGATGTTATAATCCAGATAGTGACCTTTGTGGATAATGGTTAATATGACGAGTTCGAAGAAAGAGATAGCATATTGGTTGTCGCTGGTTCTCTATGGCATACTCCTTGTCGGTCTGCTTCTCTATTTGCGTTTTCCCGGAGGGAAATTCCGGCAGTTCAGCTGCGATTTGATAGAAAAGAGAATTCCCGGTGTGACCTGTTCCATCGGAAGCACCGGTTATGGCTTTCCCCTGAAGATCCGGTTCGGGAATGTGCAGCTGAGTGACGCAGTAAATTCCGAGGTGAAGTTTTTTGAAGATTCGCTCCTGGTAATCGAGCCGGTCTGGCGAAATCCGACCCGCGCCATCTCTCTGCAAAGCAATGCCTTTGGCGGCAGTCACAGTGGCTTGGTGCTGATTGAAGACGAGAACGACACCATTGAATTGAGAGATCTGCGAATAAACAATCTTGATTTAGGAAAACTGCAGTTTTTGCAGGGAAAGCTGGATAGAAACCTTACAGGATTGCTTGAGGCGCAGGTTTCATCTGTCCTCGAAGCACAAGATTTTACCATTGTGACAGCCCAGGGAAGCATTGGTGTCAGCGAAGGAACCCTGGAATTGAAAAAACCGATATTGGAACTTACCACATTTGAAATTCAACAGAGTTCCTTCGATTTCGATATGAAAGGGAAAGAACTGAAGATTTCCAATGGGGAAGTTACAAACCCGAAACTTAAGGTAAATTTTGCCGGTGAAATGACTCTGGCCGAGCCGATACTTGCAGGAGCGATCAGTCTTCGGGGTGGCATAACTCCGCAGGCCCATTTATTTCAGGGCAAGAGAGAACTGAAAACAATCGTTACCCGAATGCAAAGACGTTATGGTGATGTATCGCTTCCCTTCAGGATTGACGGGACAATAGGCAGGCCGACATTTGTGTTTGAAAGATGAGCAGCCCCGGAACTATATAGGAAATGCTAAAAAATATTACAAGAATACTCCCGTTTTTTATTGTAACTCTGCTGAGCATTGGCGCTGTAGAGCTTTTCTACGGGGTGGTGGAGCATTATCTGCTTCCTACGGATAGAAAAACCGCACAGAGAGCTATTGAGCAAGACATAGCGGCACAACCCGCGGAAAAACTGGAAAAACATACCAATTACGACGTCATTCTGCAGAGAAATCTTTTCCAGTCCTATGCTCCGGAAGAGGAGGAGCCGGCTCCTGTTACGGAAAATCCCCTGGAAGGGCTTGAAGCCACCAGCCTTGAACTGGTGCTTATGGGGACGGTAAGCGGAACCGACAATAGCGGCAGAGCTATCATCCTGAACAAAAAAAACAACGAGCAGGATATTTACTATAGGGGTGATGTCGTCGAGGACGCAGAAATTAAGGAAATTCTTCGCGGCAAGGTAATATTGAGCTATCAGGGAAAGGATGAGGTACTGGATATGAGCGAAGCGGCCAGTATGAGGCCGCCGGCTGCTGTTGCTCCCACTCCGGAGAGGAGACGGATTGTGATGCCGCAGGATTCTTCATCTCCCCGTAGAAGGGTGGTGCCCTCTGATTTGCAAAGCGGGGATTTTGCAACCGATCAAAACAGTGAGGAAGAAATGAATGGCGGACCCGAGGATTTCGGAGGTGAAATCCCCGAAGAAACCGGGATCGGCCAACCTGATGAGAGCGTGATGGAAACAGGGAATCAGCAGGATATACCCGAGCCAGCTGATGGTGCAGAACAGGTATATGAAGAAAGCAACCCCGATACGTTAGTAGAAGATCCGGTTAACTGAGCTGAATAGTCTACACCGAAGTTGTTTCTCCCTAAAAACGCAGGAAAAAATTTTCTGGAACCACTTGCGTGGTAAACAACAATGTGAGACAATGGAGCCGACACATAGTATTTTCCATGGTGAGAAGATCTTCTGTGCCCGGCACTGGCACCCAAGAATCGCTTACCTCTTTGAGGGCGTAATTTCCAAGCCCATCGCACGGACCATTTACACGATTTATTATAGAGGATTCTAAACGAGATGCAGATAAGACCGTCTGGTAGAATATTGATCTTGCTTGTCCTGATTTTGCCGCTGCTGTTATATAGCAGGGCGGGGGCTGCCCCCGAGGAATCCGCCGAGAGAGGCCAGAGGTTTATCACAATAGATTTCGAAAACGTTGACATCAATTTATTCATAAAATATATCAGCGAGTTAACCGGGAAGAACTTTATCGTCGACAAGACCGTAAAGGGGAATGTCACCATAATTTCTCCCACAAAAATTTCGGAAGACGAAGCTTACAGGGTTTTTGAATCGGTTCTTGACGTTCATGGCTATACAACCGTGCAGTCGGGGCCGGTCATCAAGATCATTCCTGCGGTCAGGGCACGCTCTGAAAATATCCGGACATTCCGTTCCGGCGAAGCACAATTCCCAGAAGATCAGATAGTAACGCAACTGATACCGCTCAAGCATACATCGCCCAATGAAATTAAACAGATACTGGCTCCACTGGTCTCCAAGACCTCGGTAATGATTGCACATACCCAATCCGGTATTCTTATCGTTACCGAAACGCTTTCCAATATACAGCGCCTCATCGCTATCATTGAGGCAATCGATGTAGCCTACACCGGTGAGGACATAGCTGTTCTGCCGCTGCAATATGCTTCTTCCGAAGCGGTAAGCCAAGTGCTGAATTCGTTGTTTCAGCAGCAGGCCCGGTCGGCACAGCAGCAAGGCGCAAGAGTGGAGATACCTATCAAGATTGTTCCCTATGATCGGATAAATGCGATCATTGTGGTGGCAACGCCTTCCGATATAGAGCGTGTCAACCGCCTGGTAAAGACTCTTGATTCAGAGATGCAGAGAGACAGCGGCAATATTCACGTTCACTATCTTCAGCATGCCAATGCGGAGGAAATGACCACTGTCCTTAATTTTCTGCCGACTGCGGCAGCCACCGAGGATGGACAGGGCCGGGCTCCGGCAATTTCCGGAGATGTCAAGATCATGCCTGATGTAGCGACGAACTCTCTTATTATCAATGCTTCGCGCAGCGAGTACAATACCCTCTCCGAGGTTATCGGCAAGCTCGATATTCCCAGACGCATGGTCTATCTGGAAGCCCTTATCCTTGAAGTGAACACCACTAAAAACTTTGAAGTTGGTGTGGAGTGGGCTCTGGGAGGAAATTTCTCCGATGAGACCGGTACCGTGGTCAGTGGATTCAGCAGTAGTCCTCCCTTTGGTCTGCTCGGTGGAGTTGGTGAGTCATCTCCACCTAGCGCCACAGGGCTCACATTTGGTCTGATTAAGCAGGGAATCAAAATAGGCGGTATTACCTTTCCCAATATCGGTGCCGTCCTGCGGGCATATAGAAATGATTCTGATATCAACATAGTTTCCACTCCGCAAATTTTGACAACGGACAATACCGAAGCGAAAATAAGTGTTGGTGAAAACCGACCCTATATCACCAGCAGGAATACCACGGAAAGTCAGCAGGATTATACCAACTATGAATACCGTGACGTTTCGACGACCTTGACTATTACCCCGCAAATCAATCAAGCGGAAACACTTCGTCTGGAAATTGCCACGGAAGTGATCAAGCTGCAATCTGCTGAAGATGATACCCCCACCACATTTAAGCGCACTGCCAATACCACTGTCATAGTTAAAAATAATGAAACTGTGGTGATAGGCGGCATTATCGGAGAGGACAGCACCAACTCCGCCACCAAGGTGCCTCTTCTGGGCGATATTCCTTTGCTGGGTCGATTGTTTCGCAGCAATACCGATTCAGGGACGCGCACCAATATGTTCATCTTCATTACTCCACGCATTATCAAGAATCCGGCGGATCTGGCAGGTGTGACCTTGAAGAAGGAAGAGCAGATGGGTGATGTCATGCCGCAGTTAAAGAAAGAACTCTTCCGCGAGGCGAATGCTACCCATGCCGTTCGGCTAGCTGAATTAGGCTTTGAAAAGATGAAGGCCGGGTTGAATACCGAGGCCAGGCAATATTTCCTTGAGGCGCTTGATATCGATCCGAATCATCCTTACGCTCTGTACAATCTTGGTGTGATCAACGAGCAGGAGGGCAACGAGCAGGAAGCTGCCAAGAATTATCAAAAAGTCATATTGACGGGAACCAGCATGACCGCAGTCAATGCTACGGACCCGAGTAAGGTCGGAGTTCCACTGATTCAGCTTGCCCGGGAAAGGCTCGAGGAAATGCGGAAAATCAAGACCGAACCGGAATCGTTATTCGAAGAGAACCAAGGAAGATAGAAAGTATATATGATACGACCTGAAGAAATAGCAATAGAGGAAAAAGTCAGTCATCCGCCAATCAAAACTCTTGCGGATATCCTCATAGAACAGGTGGGTCTCACTCCCGCCCAGATCGCCGGGGCTGCCGAAGTTCAGGAGGAAACCGGCGAAGATCTCGGCCAGATCCTGTTGAAGCAGAAGGTCATCGATGAAATTGAATTGCTCAGAGCCCAGGGGGCGCTGTTCGGTCTGGATGTCAAAACATCCCTGCCCGCGGATATACATACCGAATTCACTTCGGATGTGTCCATAGGGTTTCTCAAGGCCAACCGGATAGTGCCGGTTCAGACAGAGGAAGATCTCTTTTTTGCAGTTAACGATCCCTATGTCTTTCAACCTCTCGACGATCTTCGCAAGGTATTATCCCTGGAAACGGCGCGTTGTGTGCTCTGTCCCAATGCAGCGATTGTCAGCGCCATAAATTTTGCCTACGATATGACCAGGGACAGTGCCGAAGAGGTGATGCAGGGTATGGATGAGGAAGATGCCGAGGCTCTGTTCTCCGAGATCGAAGAGACCGGCGACCTGCTGGACGATACCAGTGATGCGCCGGTCATCAGATTGGTGAACCTGATGTTTGCCCAGGCTGTGCGGGATAATGCCTCAGATATTCATATCGAGCCCTACCAGAACAGCCTGAAGATCCGGCAGCGGCTTGATGGTATCCTTTATGATATGCTTTCTCCGCCAAAGCATGTGCAGTCGGCCCTTATATCCCGCATCAAGATCATGGCGAAATTGAATATTGCCGAAAAGCGCCTTCCCCAGGATGGCAGGATAGAGTTGAAAATCGCCAATAAGGAAATTGATGTCCGTGTGTCAACCCTGCCCACCGCCTTTGGTGAACGGGTGGTGCTGCGGCTTCTCGATAAATCATCCATTCTCATCAGCCTGACTGATCTCGGCATGCCCAGGGACAGGCTGGATAAATTCTCCTCCGAGATAAGGGCGGCCAACGGCATCATTCTGGTAACCGGGCCGACAGGCTCGGGAAAGACAACCACACTATATGCGGCGCTCACAACCATCAACAGCACCGATGTCAATATTATCACCGTCGAAGATCCTGTGGAATATCGGATCAGCGGGATCGGGCAGGTCCAGATCAATCCCAAGATAAACCTGACCTTTGCCTCGGGACTTCGGTCCATTGTTCGTCAGGATCCCGATGTCATTCTGGTTGGTGAGATCCGTGATACCGAGACCGCCGAAATTGCCATCCAGTCGGCACTGACGGGACATCTGGTTTTTTCCACTCTGCATACCAACGATTCCGCAAGCGCCGTCACCCGGCTTCGGGATATGGGAATCGAGCCTTTTCTCATCTCTTCATCGGTCAACGCCATTCTGGCCCAGCGGCTGGTTAGAATCATCTGCAGCGATTGCCGGGAAGAGTATATCCCGGAGGCAGAAGAGCTGAAAAAGCTCGGTATCGCTCCCGAGGAGGCAGTTGGTAAAAAGGTTTACCGTGGACGAGGCTGCGGCAAATGTCATCATACCGGTTACCGCGGCAGGTGCGGTATCTTCGAATTGATGCTGCTCGACAAGGAGATGAAAAATACCATTCTCAAAACCTCCGATTCCAATACCATCAAAAGACTCGCCGTGGAAAAAGGCATGACTACCCTGCGCCAGGATGGAGTCCAGAAAATATTCGACGGAGTGACCACCATCGAGGAAGTATATCGGGTGGCCCACGAGTAACCTTCCAGATACCTCCAGAGCTTCAGACTAATCTGCTAATCCGCCACGGTATGACGATAGAGCTTTTACCACTGCGGAGCGTGTGAATATATGAAATATATACTAGTAAATTCTGTCAGTTCCATGCTGATTATCTGCTGCCTTCCGTTGTACTCTTTTGCCACAGATTCACTGGAAAAACTCTCCCCGGAGTCATGCCTTGCTGAAATGATTCTCACCGCCCCTGACGATATGACGGCAGGTGAGATGCGTTCACGCTGTCAGGAGCAGGCGGCGGGTACCGATGCCGCAGTCGGTGATGAAGATGCCGGAGAGATAAATGCCGTTGAGCGCAGGTTGTCCGTGGATGAGCGCAACATCTTAAGGCCTTTCACGATCATGGCCCATCGGCAGAATTATTTTCTTCTGGCCGGCCATAATTTTCAAGGATACTCCGAAGCAGGGTATCCTAATGCGGGCGATGAGGATCTCTCTTTCAAAAATACGGAAACACATTTTCAGCTGAGTATTAAAACACCGCTTGCTGCAGATCTTTTCGACAGGAATGTTAATGTCTTTGCCGCTTATACCTTACGCTCGTTCTGGCAGCTTTATAATGGAGACGCCTCTTCACCCTTCAGGGAAACCAATCATGAACCGGAATTGTGGCTGCAGGCCCATCCCGATTTCGAGATATTCGGGTTCAGCAACACCGCAGACGTCTTCGGTATTGTGCATCAGTCTAATGGGCAGTCGGGGAGACTTTCCCGCAGCTGGAATAGAATTTATGCCGATTTTATATTCCACAGAGGTGATTTCGTCGTTTCAATAAAGCCCTGGATCAGACTTGAAGAAGATGAAGATGATGACGATAATCCTGATATTACCGATTATCTCGGGCATGGAGAACTGAGACTTGCCTATCGGCTAAATGACCAAACCTTCACGCTGATGAGCAGAAATAACCTCGAGTCCGGTTTCTCTAAAGGATCTTTGCAGTTGGGCTGGAGTTTTCCCCTGTTAGACTACCCCTACATCAGAGGCTATGTCCAATACTTTTCCGGATATGGTGAAAGCCTGATCGATTACGATAATTACGTCAACAGGATAGGTGTCGGCGTCCTGCTCACCGATCTTCTCTGAAATGCTTGATTTTCTCTGCCTCCTCACGGCGGTTATGCAGCAGGATCATTCCTGAGGCAGCAAGCGAAATGAGAAAAACCGCGCAGCTGGCAACGGTATACGCAAATACGATGCCCCATATGTCCATACTGACCCCGGAAATCACGGCACCCGTGAATACGCCGATACTCATGGCAAAGCTGAAGACACCCATCATGGTGCCATGTCCGTAATTTTCCTTGGCCTCGATTGAGGCATAGGCGCCAAGGACGGCCCAGACGGCGGCCTCTTCGGCACCGAGAAGAAGATACAGGAGGAGCATTTTGGGAAAGGTGTCCATCCAGGGAATGAATAGAACCGTCAACGCCAGACAGCAGCTGCCGACAACTAGAATGATGAGTTTGTTGAATCGATCGGAAAGCTTGCCGAAGGGCACCTGCAGCAGGGCGTTTATCAGAGTTCTTGCGGCGATGACAATGCCTATCTGCAAGCCGCTGCTGTTGCCCCACCCGGCCATGAGCAGAGGGAGAAAGGCCATGGTGGGTACCATGATAATCATGGTGCCGTAGCGGGCCAGAAGAATTCCGCCGGTTTTTAAACTGCCTGCCATTTTTTTGAAGCTCTGCAGCATTCCCGCAACATGGCGTGTGTCTGAAGGAACATGCGGGGGCATGTAGGAAAGAACCAGAAGAAAAGCCATAAGACTCAGGACCGCCATGAGGTGAAACACCGCGGGGAATCCCGCGGCATCGTAAATCAGACCACCTATAATGGGACCGCAGCCGATTCCGGAGAAAATCGCTATGTTGAGATAACTCATATAGCGTCCCTCTTCGCCGCGGGGGGCGAGCAGGCTGAGGTAGGCCATTGCTATGGGAACTATCATGGCGGAACCGACGCCGTGAAAACTGCGGATGGTAATGAGCTGACCGATATTCTCGGCCTGCGGAATCAAGAGTCCGACGATTCCATAGATGAGGAGTCCGGTGGCGAGAAAACTTTTTCGGCCCCAGCGGTCCGAGAGATTGCCCACCAGCGGAAGCAGCAAACCCCGGGTCATTGAAAATGCCGCTATTATCATGCCCAGGGAGAATCCGCCGGCCCCGAGTTCTCCAGCAAATACCGGCATTATGGGAACAATGATGCCGATACCGAGAAAAGCGATAAAAACCGAGAGCAGCAGGGTGATGAGGGTATTGTTTTTCATCCGCACTGCGCTACAGTTCTTCTGGATATTAACGGTTCGGCAGGAAGAGTCATCTCGGGATAAAGGCTATAGGGAATTTTCAAAATACAAATCTGTCTTGGTTTTCTTTTCAGATACACCATAAGTGCAGTGTGCAAAAATAACAGGGGCTTCAGGTTCAGTTTTTAGTGTCTTGCTCTCGAAACGATATTAAAAACCAGCAGGTTGACTACTGCCAAGGTACTTATGCCCCTCAAGGAGGGGACCGGACAGAGTCCCGGCCGGTTTACCGGCTTTCAGGGATTAGTAACTATTCAGCAAAGAGCTGACAACAGCAGTTTAACTTGAACTGGATGGACGTCTTCCGCTCATCTATTGGGAATAATCGGGCAGTAAGGGAAAGCAGGCCTTTACCTCTTCAGGTATGACGCAGGGGCGGCCCCCGGAGTTCACATGAACCCAGTCGGTTTGGCCCCGTGCCAGCACCCTACCATCCTTTTTGTTGAGGAACTGATATTTGCGAAGGGAGCGGACCTTGCGGAAATCCACAACCCAGGTGACGGCAACTATTCGATCACCGGCAAAAGCCGGTCTAAGATAATCAATGGCGTGCGAGCGCACTATCCAGCTGCATCCCCTTTCTTCGATTGCGGCAGTGCCGCCGCAGACCTCTGAATGACGCACGGCAATATCCTGCATCCACTGGATGTAGACGACATTATTGACGTGTCCGTTTTGGTCGATGGTCTCAGGGGTTACGGTAAATTCATGACAAAAAGGTGCATCTGTATGAGTAGAACTGCTGCCTGTTTTCATTGTTCGATGATCCAATTTTTTATCTGACTACCAATGAATTTCAGCCAGTTTCATTCTGCTTCCCTTGGAGATCTTACAAAAGCCCATTTTCACCGTCGTTCAGGAATCGCTTGATCGGGAAGGAGAAACTATACAACCGAAAATATACTAGATTACTTGCCTGAAAGACAAATATTTTTTGCTGAATTTTATGGTAATAAAAATCTTATGTATAAAGCAGTTATGAACTATATCGTAGTCGGATTAGAGCATCCATCCAAGTAATAAATGATTAAAACAAGATGTCCATGAGGTGATTCGTCGCTCATTGTAATTTTCAAAAGGCCTAATACTTAAAATATTACTTGATATTGCGGCGCTCGAAACTTCCTGCAGGCTAAGTTCAAGCAGGATCTATGAATTATCTGCGCTATCCTGCTATCGCTCTTTCTGCATTGCCGATCAATATTTTCTCGGTCAGATAGCGAAGAAGCACACCGTACAGAGGAAGAAAAAGCAGCATGCTCACCGTGATTTTGAAACCATAATCGAGTGCAGCTATTTCCGGCCAGTGCGCCGCCATAAAACTATCCGAGGATGCCCAGAAGGCTACTCCGAAGAAGATGATGGTGTCCAGCAGGTTGCCGAGCAGGGTCGAAGCGGATGGAGCAACCCACCACTTGCTGCTGCGGCGCAGTCCGGCAAATACCTTTATGTCGAGAAGCTGTCCAAAGACATAGGCGGTAAAACTTGCCAGGGCGATACGAAAAACGAAAAAATTGACTTCTGTAAGTCCTTGCATTCCCTGAAAAATTCCTTCAAAAAAGAGTACCGAAAAGAGATAGGAGACGGCCAGGGCCGGAAGCATCGCTCCGAAAATAATCCTTCTGGCTTCAACCGCACCGAAAACACGAACGGTCAAATCGGTTGCCAGAAAGATGAAAGGAAAACTAAAGGTTCCCCAGGTACTATGCATGCCGAAGATTTGTAAGGGCAGTTGCACCAGATAGTTGCTCAGGGCAATGATGAGAATATGAAAACCGATGAGAAAAAAAAGAGCGCGCCGCGTCTGCGCTGCGGTAAGAGAAAGCATGGAATTCCTTTTTGGTTGTCGGGGTGAGGGAACCCGAATGTTGTTTTAATGCCTCTGGATCATATAACAGTTGTTCTGTTTCACCTTACATTGAAGAATGGGCATTGTACCTGATTTTTAAGCACTGACAAGGAATTTTACCATACCTTACACTAAAAAAACGACAACCTTCTTTTTGCCGGAACAAGGCCATTGGCTTAGCAGAGGGAAGGGTGAGCCAATGCCGGCGGGCTTTGATATTCTGCAATCTTAAATAATCTCGAAAAAAGTTGCCACGATGCCAGGTGGCTGGATAATAATTTCGATATACAAGGTGCAAAATATTTGGCAGGTGTTCGACCAGTATACCGAACACCTGCCAAAAACTCAGCAACACGGGAGATCGAGCTTTCTCGAAGTCGGAGTTTATGCCCGTATGGGTGCTTATCGCGCCGCCATCAATCTTGACCAATTGGAAATCCATGTATATTGTCGCAATGAGTCGTATTTTTGCGATTGCCGGAGATGCCCGTGAAATCTTTGGCGATATATAAGGATTCTGCGGCTTATGATTCTGTTTTTCTGTTGCGAGGGCAGGAGAGAAATTTTGCGCGACAGTGAAGTCCTTTGCTGAGTCTTCATCCTATCCAAGATTTAATCCGAACTACTTTACTGGAGAAATGCAATGAAATGGCTTGTTGTTCTCGATCCCATCGAAGGACTTGCTCCTAAGACAGACACCTCCATTGCCCTTATCAATCAGGCTCGAAAAAACGGCATTTACGTTGATACAGCAACCATCGAGAAGCTCTTTTTTGAGACCCAGGCCGCTGTACTGGCAACAGATGCCGCAGGGTTTGAGGAAGTAAAACCCCTGCAAAGCTACAATTTGATTCTGATGCGTAAAGAACCTCCATATGATATGGCTTTTCATTATGCAACCCAGATTCTCTCCTTGTCCGGTACGCTGGTGGTCAATGATCCTGCCTCGCTGCGCAATTTTAACGAGAAGCTGATCGCTCTTTCATTTCATAAATTCATGACACCGACACTGGTAAGTTCGGATATCGGTGTTATCGAAGATTTTCTGGAAAGGCACGAGAGCTGCGTGGTAAAGGCCCTCGACAGTTTTCAGGGTAAATCGGTAATGAAAATTAATGCCGCAGATACCACCAGTCTGCCTGCCCTCACCGGCGGCGGCAAAAGCCCGGTCATGGTGCAGAAGTTTCTCGATCGGGTTTATGAAGGCGATAAGCGGGTCTTCATGCTGGGCGAGAGCTACCTCGGCGCGGCCATGCGCCGACCGAAGAAAGGATATCACGCCAATTTTGCCAACAGTGAAGCACTCAAAGCCGATCTGACGGCACGTGAGCGCGAGATCATCGGGGAACTCGGGCCTTGGCTGGTTGAACGGGGAATACACTTCGTCGGCCTTGATTTAATCGGAGAGCACCTCACTGAAATAAATATTACCTGTCCTACGGGCATCGTGCAGATTTCCGAGCTTGAAGGGAGAAATCTGGCCCAGGAAACTATCGAGTACTTTATCAAACTGGTTAAATAAGCAAATGAATGCCTTATCGATTACCGATCTTCACAAAACATACAACAGCGGAGTCACGGCACTCGAGGGAGTAAGCCTGGATGTCGGCGAAGGCGAGTTCTTTGGTCTTCTTGGGCCCAATGGGGCCGGGAAGACAACGGTTATCGGCATTGTCACCTCTCTTGTTATAAAAAGCAGCGGCACCGTCAAAGTCTTCGGAGTGGATATTGATCAGGATTTCCCGGCGGCCAAGCGCCTTATCGGAGTTGTGCCGCAGGAATATAACTTCTCCATTTTCGAGAAGGTGCTGGACATTGTCACCCAGCAAGCCGGCTATTACGGCATGCCCCGCGGCGAGGCGATGGTCAAGGCTGAAAAATATCTGAAGAAACTCGGTCTTTGGGATAAGCGCAATGCCGTTGCCCAAGAGCTTTCCGGGGGAATGAAACGACGGCTGATGATCGCCCGTGGCCTGGTTCATGAGCCGAGGCTGCTCATTCTCGATGAACCCACAGCCGGTGTTGATGTCGAACTTCGCCGCGGTATGTGGCGGTTTCTTGAAGAGATAAATAAAGAAGGTATCACCATTATCCTGACAACACATTATCTTGAGGAAGCGGAACAGCTCTGCAGCAGAATCGGGATTATCAATCACGGAAAGCTCATATCCAATACAAGCAAGCGGGAATTGCTGCAGAAACTTGATTTTGAAACCTTTATTTTCGACACCAGAGAACCTGTGAGAGATATAGCCCCGCTTGACGACATGATTTTCAGGATGGTTGATGAAACAACGATCGAGGTCACCAAGAGCAGAGCGCAGTCGGTCAATAGTATATTCGAACACTTTATCCGCCAGAACATAGTCATCGAGAGCATGCGCAATAAATCAAACAGGCTGGAAGAATTATTCATGGGGATGGTAGAGCAATGAAGAAAGATCTGATTTCCCTGGGGAGTATTGCCCGAAAGGAGATGATCCGGATATTTCGAATCTGGATACAGACCCTGGTGCCTCCGGTAATTACCATGACCCTCTATTTTATCATATTCGGTAATTTCATAGGTTCTCAGCTGCGCGATATCGGCGGTTACGATTACATGGCCTTTATCGCCCCCGGCCTCATTATGATGTCGATTATCACCAACTCCTATACCAATACCGTATCCAGTTTTTTCAGCACCAAGTTTCAGCGCAATATAGAGGAACTGCTGGTCAGCCCGACCCCGAGTTGGGTCATCGTCATGGGATACGTTGCAGGTGGCATGACCCGTGGACTGAGCGTCGGGATATTGGTTTCCATAGTAAGCCTTCTTTTTGTAAGGCTGCCATTGTACAGTGTCTTCTTTAGCCTCCTTTTCGCGGTTCTTACCAGTTTTGTCTTCTCCCTGGCCGGCATGATAAATGGTATTTTTGCCCGAAAATTCGACGATGTTTCCATTATTCCAACCTTTGTCATAACGCCGCTTACCTATCTTGGTGGAGTCTTTTACTCAATATCATTGCTGCCTGATTTCTGGCAGACAATATCAAAGGCCAATCCCATTATCTACATGATAGATGGTTTTCGTTACGGTTTTCTGGGTATTGCAGATATCAATATCTGGGGAGGTCTGGGAATGCTGGTGCTGTTTGCAGTACTGCTTTTTTCGGTCAACATTTATCTGCTGGAAAAGGGGACGGGAGTAAGGACCTGAAATAACAAAAAAATCAATAGAAAATAGTGGTGATGTAATGATTGATCTGTATATGTGGGAAAGTTGCCCTTTTTGCCGGAAGGTATTGCAGGCCGCGGATAGAATGGGATTACGGGAAGGTGAGCATTATAGAGTGATAAATGCCGCACCGGGTACTCCAGGAAGAGATGTGGTAGCCCAAAAAGGCGGCAAGGCCATGGTCCCTTTTCTGGTCGATGGCGCCACCTATATGTATGAGAGTGATGACATTATCGAGTATCTCCGAAAAAACGCCAAGGGATAAAGCATGGGCAATACCCCTCGCGTTATTCTGATCTAACCCCGGGAAGCCGGTAAACCGGCCGGGACTCGGTTCAGTACCCCCTTGAGGGGTATAAGTGCCTTGGCTATAGAGGCTAATTCACAAAAACTAATTCATCTCTTTTTCTTGTTTTTGTTACAGCTTTTAGCCAGTAAGGTACTAGATCGGTTCCTTTCCGCCCTCCGGTGAGCTGATCCAGCGCAGATCGTAGAGATCTGTACGTCTGCTCTCCGCGTTGCGTACACTTCCCTTGGCGCGCAGCTCTTTGAGAAGATCCAGGTCCAAATCGGCAATGAGGGTTGTTTCAATGCCCGGTGTGGCTTCGGCCGCGATGGCGTCATGGGGAAAGGAAAAGTCGGACGGGGTGAAAATCGCCGACTGAGAATATTGGATTCCCATGGTTTCCACTTTGGGAATGTTGCCGACGCTGCCCGAGATTGCCACGAAGCATTCGTTTTCTATGGCCCGCGCCTGGGCGCATCTTCTTACCCGCAGGTAGCCGGTTTTGGTGTCCGTCCAGAAGGGAACCAGTAGAAGCTTCATGCCTTTGATGGTCTGCAGTCGTGCCAATTCCGGAAATTCTATGTCATAGCAGATAAGAACCCCGACCTTGCCGACGTCGGTGTCGAAAACCTTGAGTTCGCTGCCGCCCGAAAAGTTCCAGTAGGTATCTTCCTCCGGGGTAATATGAATCTTCGCCTGGCTGTCCCAGGTGCCGTCCCGCCGGCAGAGGAAACAGACATTGTAGAGTTTGCCGTTTTCATGCAGGGTCGGCACACTGCCCGCCACTATATTGATATTGTAGGCAAGGGCAAGATCAACCATGGACTGCTGCAATTGCTCGGTAAAGCCGGCTAGCTGCCGCATGGCGTCAGCCGGATTGTTGCCATGGTAGGTGTGGATCAGGGGAGCGTTGAGCAATTCCGGAAAAAGAATAATATCGGCCTTGTAATCGCTGACGGTATCAACGAAAAACTCGACCTGCTGGAGAAAATCCTCAAAGGAGATGAACCTCCTCATCTTCCACTGCACTACCCCCAGCCTGGTGATGGATTTGGCTCCGCCGATCAGCTTGGTTTTCTTCTGATAATAGATATTCACCCATTCCAGCAGCACCGCATGGCCGCGGGAGCGATCGTCCTCAGGCCAATAGTTGTCGAGCAGGTTTCTGACATGAAAGTCATTGGAAAGCTGAAAGGTGAGCACAGGATCGGTCAACTCACGGTTCTTTACCTTGAGGATATATTGCTGCGGCGACATTTCGTGTGAGTGCTTGTAATACCCGGGAATGCGGCCGCCCAGCAAAATCCCCTTAAGATTGAGATTTTCGGCAAGCTCCTTGCGGACATCGTAGAGCCTTCTTCCCAGACGCATCCCCTGGTAATCGGGGTCGACAAACACTTCGATGCCGTACAGGTAATCGCCTTCGGGATCATGGGTTCTGAAGGTCCCTCCCCCGATTATCCGGTCATAGGAATGCTGTTCGCCGAAAAGGCTGAAGTCAATGATAAGGGAAAGGGCAATGGCCACCGCTTTGCCATTGTCTTCTATGCAGATCTGACCTTCGGGAAATCGCCTGATCAGTGTGGCAATTTCATCTTTTTCCCAGGAGGCGTCGACTCGCTTATAGGCGCGGTGGGAGATATCACGCAAGACTTCAAAATCTTCGAGACGAAGGTTTCGGGTAGTGAGTTTGTGTTCAAATTGATCGACCATAATTTGTTACCTGAATGAGAGAATATTGTTCTGCCTGGGGGCCTAGGACGAATATATAAACATCGAATCTCAGAAAAACAATCGGAGATTGTTTCAGCAAGAATAAGAAATCCTTTTCTATCTGCATGCACGAAATCTACAGAATTTTTTAACTAAGTGGATTAGGTAGTCGGTTTCTTGCGAGATTCATGGATCTCTGCAGCTGTTTTTTCAGGAGGAAGCGGTTGATATAGGTAAACGGCGGTTTTGCTGTTTTCTCTTTATGATGCAGTGTCTGTTCCGGAGCAAAGAGAAGGTCGAGGATATGGCTGCCGGCAACCTTGCCTGCCAGGGAGGTTGAGCAGCCAGCGCAATAGGTCACTACTCTGCATCCCCGGGCTTCCTGTTCCCTGATGCTGCTCCACCCTGCAGTGATCTCTGGTGCAATACCTGCAGCCCCCGCACCCTCGCCACAGCAGATGGCTCTTGAGCGGCTGTGCGGCATCTCGACGATGTCGGCGCCGGCGTAAGACGCAAGGATGCGGATGGAATCATGGATCTCCGGGGAGAAACGGGCTGTACAGGTGTCATGTATGGAAATCTTCAGGGCACAATGATTGTGCAGCGGCGGCGGGCTTTCGGCGAGCACCTGATAGACGGTCAAGGTATCAAATTGCGGGGCATGGTTTTTAAAGGTGATGTAGCAGCTGGGGCAGGCGGTGACGATTTTTTTAATGCCCCTGTCCTGCAGCTTGTTGATCAGAGTGGTAAAAGATGTATGAAATCTTTCATTTAAACCAAGGTCGTGAGACGGCTTGGTGCAGCAGTCAAGGACGATACCCATAGTCGGGGTGATGGTTCTCAGATGTTCGTAGGTGGCGCGGGTAACGGATGAGCGTGTAGCTGTCAGTGTGCACCCCGGAAAAAAGATCGTATCGCAACTATCCGGAAGAAGGTGCAGGGAGAGCAAAGAAGATGTGCCCAATGCCTCATAACGGCAGATCGTCCTATGCCCCTGAAGGACAGAGTCGCCGTTATGGCGGCTCCCGGAGGTACTCTGCACCGTTTCACGCATCAGCAGAAATGCTGCGGAACAATCGAGTTTTTTCGGACAGACCGCCTGGCACAGGCCACAGAGATTACAATGAAAGACCATGGTAAACTCTGCCGCCGGGCCGGCAAGAAAATTTGTGCTGATTTCCCCGGGGCTGCCGTTTTCCCGGAGAAAGGCACACTCTTTTCGGCAGAGTTCGCAGGAGACACATTCTTTCGCTATTTTTTGTATTGCCTGCACGTTTGTTCTTCCTTCGTTTTATTACAGGCCAGTCTCCATCGGCAATTCGTGAAGGGCGGACCATTCATAGATAGATGCTTCGTAGTTTCGTACTTTTTCAAAGCCAACTGCTTTGAGGATCATGGCTGTGTAGCCCGATCGAATACCCATGGTTCAGTAGAGAACGAAATCATCATCCGGATTCACTCCCATTGCCGCCAGAAGAGCGATAATCTCCTTGGATGATTTGGGAGTGGAGTCGGGATTAAGCAGGGTTGTCCATTCAAGCCATTCGGCATTTTTAATATGACCCCCTCGTGCTTCACCGCGTGAGGTGTCATCTCCGCTGTATTCCTTTTTGCTGCGCACATCGATAATCTTGAGTTTATCCAGGTGAGTCGAGACAAAGTGAAGGTCGGCGCGATAATTTTCATTGTATGGCTGCAGCACCAGTCCTGCTGAGGGAGTGATTTCCGGAATCTCCCGGGTCAACTCGTAGCCCGCTTGGCGCCACAGGGACATGCCGCCATAGAGCAGCCTGACATTGTCGAGCCCGGCCATACGCAGCTGCCATACGGCCCTGCCGCCGGCTCCCGGACCCTTGAAAGTATCAGAGTAACAGACAATCAATGATTCCTTGGTTATTCCGAAGGATTCAAGTTTTGCCTTCAAATCTTTGGGTGGCAGAATCGTTCCCCATCCCGCATCACCGGGCTTTCCCTGAGATCCCGAAAGACCTTTGAAGCCGATATTTATAGCCCCCGGGATATGACCTTTGGCGTAAACCTTTGGGTGATTTCCATCAAGAATGACAAGGTTTTTATCCAGCAGCTTTTCGAGGAGTTCTTCAGGGGTGATAAAAATATTCGCTCCATTTTTGTAAAGAGACAGGTCGATCTCGTTAATTGCGGCCGGGTTCGTTTCCGGAGGGTTGTTCCTGGCGGACCATGAAATAAGGCCGACAGCGGCGACAATTGCAATAGCCGCCCCAGTAATAATCAGATGTTTCATTTTTCAAAAATACTCCTGTTTATGAGATTTGTGCCGGTTGTTTTTTCGACCAAACTTTTTTGAGAAGAACGATCAGGACCGAGAAGGCAAAAAGGCTGAGCAGGCCAAGTACGAAAGTTCGACTGTTGCCGCTAAGCATTCCGCCGGCGTAGGAATAGATAAGAGTTGCCGGAAGCTGACCGATGCCCGTGGCCCAGAAAAACGAACGGAAGCTCATGGAAGTTAGACCGGCGGCGTAACTGACAATGTCAAAAGAGACAAAGGGGAGGAGGCGGGCAATCAGAATGGTATATTTTCCATGCTGTTTGAAGAAACGGTCGACTTCGCCCAAAGCCATTTTGGATGTCAGTTTTTCCGTCACTTCCCTGCCGAAATATCGGGCAATACCAAAACAGAGGGCAGCACCGGCCATAGCGCTTGCCCATGAAAGCAGCGCGCCGAAAATCCAGCCGAAAATAGCGGCGTTGGCAAAGGTTATCAGGAACGCAGGCAACGGGGCGATGAGTGACTGAAACAGCATTAAGGCAAAAGATATCAGAGGTGCCCATATGCCAAAGCTCAGGATGTAGCCTTTAATGGTGTCGACATCACAAAGACTGAAGAGGAAGAAAAGCTGTTCGATGGTTGAACGCACAGGCTCTACAAAAATACATATCAGAATAACGGCGAAAAAAGGTGGTATGGCTCTTACAGTTTTGCTCATGGGTAAGTGATTTATAATACATTGGTAAAAGCTTTGCGCTTCCGGGAAGTTAAGGTGATGAGCGGTTTGCATCGTCGGAGATACCGCTGTTTTCAGAAATTAGTATCCTGAATGATTCAATGTGTCCAATACTTATAACCTATCAGAAGTGCTCTAATTACAGGAAACTCCGATATCGGATTGGGGAAGGAGTGGGAGAAGGTTTTTCAGGCCAGGGGGAGAAACCTGCCGTGCTTCCTTTTCTATGGCAATTTATCAGGCACTGCCTTAATGTTTTTGTATATAATCGTCGTATTTCTTCAAATAAATCTCTGAGAGCGTCAGGAAGGCGGTGACAATCAGAGGACCGTAGATAATACCCAGGACCCCGTAAACACTGAGGCCGCCGATGATAGAAAGGAATACCAGCAGTGTGTGCATTTTCACCTGGTCGCCGACAAGCTTCGGTTTGAAGAGATACTCCATGGCAAGTGAAAGTATCAGGTAGAAAAAAAAGAGAAAAATTCCTTGTCCGACATTGCCGTTTACCACCAGAATAATGGCGGCAGGGATCATCACCAGCCCAATTCCAAAGATGGGCAGGAAGGCGAGGACGACCATGACTCCACCCCAGAGAATGGGGGAATTGAGACCGAGAATTGAAAACATGGCGCCGCCGAGAATACCCTGGATCAGGCCGCAGATACCGTTTCCCTTGAGAATGGCATTAGCGATTTCTTCAAATTTTCCGAGTAGAAGTCTATCTTCATCATCCGGAAGAGGGGATAATCTGATGATGAACTCAATGAGCCTGGGCTGATCGATGAGGAGAAAGAAAATCACCAGAATCATCATAAAAAAGAGGACCACGAACTGGAGAATATTGGCAGCCCAGCTGCTCGCCTGATTGTAGAGAAATAATCCTCCAGTTTTGGCAAGATAGGACAAGGTGTCGGTCACCTGAGAGGGCCTGAAGTCAAAGCCGACTTCACCCAGGTAGTTCCTCAAGTTGACGATAATAGGGCTTTCCTGAATAAATTCCTGCAGTTTGAGACCAACCCGGCTGTCCCTGCCCCATTGATAAAGCCCCAAGGCCTCTTCGGTTAAGGCAAGGGTAAAGAAAAGTAGAGGGATAAAGACAATAGTGACGACCAGAAGGCAGGTGAGTACCGAGGCCGACTTCGGCGGCAGTTTCCTGTTAAATAAAGCATATATCGGACGAAACAGGCTGGAGAGCAGGAAGGACAGCACCAGAATGGACCAGAATGGCCAGAGTATCTTGCCGAGAAAAAAAATGGAGATGAAGAAGACCAGCAGAAAGAATTTGACTCCCATGGGACTGAGTCCCTGGGGCTGTTGGTCATACGGTGTGAGTTGGTTATCCATTAAAAGGTGTCGAGATCAGTAATGCTAGGGGAAAATGCAATTACCATTGCCAAAATAAAGTCAGCTGGAGTATCCTTAATGTTTTGTGAAGTACCATCCGGTGGAAGACACCGGACGTGCAGTAGTATATAATGTATGGTCCATTTAGAAAAGGAAAATAACGGCATCTTAAGGAGATTGGATCGATGTGGCAAGATCTTGAGGTTACTCTGAAAAAATTAGACAAGAAGCAGCTGAAGCAAAAACCTGATCAGGGCAATCTCGGCTTTGGCGTTCATTTTACAGATCACATGTTTCTGATGAAATGGAACAGGGAACAGGGCTGGCACGACGCGGAAATCTGCCCCTTTCAGGATTTCAACATCAGCCCGGCGGCCATGGTATTCCATTATGGCCAGGCCATCTTTGAGGGAATGAAGGCTTATCGCGGAAAAGATGAGCAGATCTTCCTGTTCCGGCCCAAGGATAACTTTGAACGTATGAATTCCTCGGCGGTGCGTATGTGCATGCCCCGCCTTCCCGTGGAGAAGGTATTTAAAGGCCTCAAGGCTCTGCTTTACCTGGAACGGGAATGGATACCGTCGGCACCCGGAGCGACGCTCTATATCAGACCGACCATGGTTGCCATGGAACCGATGCTGGGCCTCAAGCCTTCAGGCAGTTACTATTTTTTCATTATCCTCTCCCCCGTCGGCGCCTATTACGCCGAGGGATTCAATCCGACAAAAATCTACGTCTCCGACAAATATGCCAGAGCCGTTAAAGGTGGGGTCGGTGAAGCCAAAACAGCCGGGAATTATGCCGCATCCCTGATGGCTTCGGAAGAAGCCAGAAACGCCGGCTATACCCAGGTGCTGTGGCTGGATGCCTGTGAACACAAATATATTGAGGAAGTCGGCACCAGCAATATCTTTTTCCGCATCAATGGCGAACTGATCACTCCTCCCCTTGGAGGATCGATCCTTCCGGGGCTAAGCAGAGATTCGGTCATCAAACTAGCAGGCCAGTGGGGTATTCCTGTAGTCGAAAGGCGGCTGACAATCGATGAGGTAATCGCTGCTTCCCGGGACAACAGTTTGCAGGAGGCCTTTGCTACCGGAACCGCTGCGGTAATATCTCCAGTGGGAGAACTCTCCTATAAGAGCGAGACCTACCTCATCAATGAGGGCAAAACCGGTGAACTTGCCCGGAAATTTTATGATGAGCTGCAAAAAATCCAGTTTGGTGAAAAAGAAGATAGTTTTAACTGGTCAGTGCGTGTCTGCTAAAGGCTTTCGGCATTTTTCTCCTCATCATTTTTACAGAATTACAATTGGTTGAGTCGTAGTAAGGGGCGGCAGCATTTTTTTGCAGCCGCCCCTTGATTTTTAATTTTCCAACCATATATTTTGGCCAGTCTCAAATTTGTGACCCGGGTCCGGGTTATTTTTTTAACTGGGAGGTCGATGTGCGGCCACTCATCATAGTAGAAATTAATGTAGATAGGAGGAAGTAATGAAAATTCGTCCATTAAACGATCGTCTTCTGGTCAAAAGATTGGAGGAAGAGGCAAAAACTGCAGGTGGAATTATTATTCCTGACAGTGCAAAAGAGAAGCCGGCAGAGGGCGAGGTTGTAGCGGTTGGGCCAGGAAAAAATAACGATAAAGGTGAACGTGTTGCCCTCCAGGTGAAAGAGGGTGATCGTGTACTCTTTTCTAAATACGGCGGAACAGACGTAAAGCTTGATGGTGAAGACTATCTCATCATGCGTGAAGATGACGTTCTTGGAATTATAGAATAAGTAATTATACCCCTCATATCCGCCCTTGCACCGCAGGGAAGATAACAAAAGGAGAATAAGATAATGGCTGGAAAAGATATCATTTATGGAGTCAAAGCCCGTGAACGCATCCTCACAGGCGTCAACACTCTTGCCAACGCTGTCAAAGTAACTCTCGGTCCCAAAGGACGCAACGTTCTCATGGAGAAATCCTTTGGAGCGCCCACTATTACTAAAGATGGTGTGACCGTTGCCAAGGAAATCGAACTCGAAGATAAATTTGAGAACATGGGCGCCCAGATGGTGCGTGAGGTTGCCTCGAAAACTTCCGACGTGGCTGGTGACGGTACCACCACGGCAACCCTTCTCGCTCAGGCTATCTACAGAGAAGGCGTCAAGCTGGTTGCTGCAGGCGGAAACCCCATGGAAATCAAACGCGGCATTGACAAAAGTGTAGAGCTTGTTGTCAGTGAGCTTGCTAAAATCGCCACCCCGACCAAAGAGCAGAAAGAGATTGCCCAGGTCGGTACGATTTCCGCCAACAGCGACGAGACCATCGGTAACATCATTGCCGAGGCCATGGATAAGGTTGGTAAAGAGGGCGTTATCACAGTGGAAGAAGCTAAGTCCATGGATACCACTCTGGACGTCGTTGAAGGTATGCAGTTTGATCGCGGCTACCTCTCTCCCTATTTTGTCACCGATCCCGACCGTATGGAAGTTTCCATGGAAGATCCCTATATTCTCCTGGTGGAGAAGAAGGTATCCAGCATGAAAGATCTCCTGCCGGTACTTGAGTCCGTAGCTAAAATGGGCAAAGGCCTTTTCATCATCGCTGAAGATGTAGACGGCGAAGCGCTGGCGACTCTGGTTGTCAACAAACTGCGCGGAACCCTCAATGTTGCCGCGGTTAAAGCTCCCGGTTTCGGTGATCGCAGAAAAGCTATGCTCGAAGATATCGCCATTCTCACCGGTGGACAGGTCATCACCGAAGATCTCGGCATCAAGCTCGAGAATGTTACCGTCAATGACCTCGGAACCTGTAAACGCATCGTGGTTGATAAGGACAATACCACAATCGTTGACGGCGCCGGCGACAAAGAGGCACTGGCCGGCCGCGTCAAGCAGATCCGTACCATGATCGAAGATACCACTTCCGATTATGACCGCGAGAAGCTCCAGGAGCGTCTGGCAAAACTGATCGGCGGTGTTGCCGTCATCAATGTCGGAGCTGCAACCGAGATTGAAATGAAAGAAAAGAAAGCTCGTGTTGAGGATGCTCTTAATGCTACCCGTGCAGCTGTCGAAGAGGGCGTTGTTCCTGGCGGCGGCGTCGCCTATATTCGTTGCCTCGCTGCCCTCGCTGCCCTCGAGCTCAAGGGAGAGCAGAAGCTTGGCAGGAACATCCTGCTGCGTGCACTTGAGGAGCCGGTTCGTCAGATCGCTTCCAACGCCGGGCGTGAAGGTTCCGTTATCGTTGAGCATGTTAAAACCCTCACCGGCGCGGAAGGCTTCAATGCGACCTCCGAAGAATATGAAGACCTTATTAAAGCCGGTGTTATCGATCCGGCTAAGGTTACCAGAACCGCTCTGCAGAATGCTGCTTCAGTTGCCGGCATGCTGCTGACCACGGAGTGTGTCATCGCTGAGATTCCTGATGAGAATGCAGGCGGCGGTGGTGGAATGCCTCCAGGAATGGGCGGCATGGGCGGAATGGGTGGAATGGGCGGAATGATGTAAGCCAGTTCCAATCAGCCTGAACTCACATAGTGAGTGTAGTATATAAAGAAGGAGGACCGCTCTTGCTGTGGTCCTCCTTTTCTAATATCGGTAGAGATATTATCGCCTTATTTTATACCGCCGTCCGGTCTTTGAGCCAGGGAATCCGGCCGGCAAATCAGGTGAAAGAGAGCGGAAAAAGATGTTGACACTCTTTCTTGAATAGAGTAATTATTTTCCCCTTATTGAATGGCGATGTAGCTCAGATGGTTAGAGCACACGGCTCATATCCGTGTTGTCCGGGGTTCAATTCCCTGCATCGCCACCAAGTTAATGATATTGCTGAATAAATTCACAAGTCAGCGATTTTAGGCCCATCTTTATCCACCCTCGTTATACACACGAGAGGAGGTAAACGATGGGCTTTTCTTTTTCCGCACAACCTGCATTCCTGTATCAGTCATCTTCCGGCTATATCTTCAGCTTACGTATTCCAAAGGACTTGAAAGCTCTTGTCGGCAAGACTGAGTTCAGATATTCTCTCCGTACTGGGGCGCTACGAGCAGCCAGATTTAGAGCAAGAAGCATCGCTTCCTTTATTCAATAATCAGAAGCACCTTGGATTACTTTTGTATTCAACCCGAGGAGACAAGAACGCATACATGCAGCTTTTCTTGCTCCCCTCGCATCAACTCTTCGGCCTCAGCGAGAGTGGTTCACTCCGCCAGGTAGTGTCAAATATTTTTCGCACATTTGATTTTGAGGTAGCCGTTTAATTCATTTTTTTCCTTTTCTTTCAATTTCTGGTCAAGCGCAGCAAAGGGGCAAAATACAAGGTTGTGAGCGAAGCGAGCACCCGGAGGGCTTGATCTTGTATTTTGGCACTGCTGTGCTCCTCACGCTACCTCCATCTGCTTTTCTATCTCCAACTCTCTCAGCAACTGCATATTCAGATAGCGCTTAGTACTCCACTTGGTTCCAGCTATATGACGAAGCCGTGCAGCAACCAGCATCAGTGCGGAATTGCCATCGGGAAAGGCGCCTACAACATTGGTCCTGCGGCGGATCTTCCGCATGATCCTTTCCAGAGGATTGTTTGTTCTGATTCTACGCCAGTGTTGGCTTGGAAAACTGTAATACGTCAATGTCTCGGCAATGCCTTCCTTGAGCTTATCAGCCGCCTGGTAGAGCTTCATTTTTCTCATCTTTACCTCTACCGCTGCAGCTTTTTCATGTGCCGCCTGGAGATCTTCAGAGGCATGAATTGCCTTGAGCATGATGGTCACCTCTTTCATCTTGGCCTTTGGCACTACGCTGAAGATATTGCGATAGAAATGAACAGTGCATCGTTGCCACATCGCTTCTGGAAAATAATCACCAACCGATTCAACCAGCCCCATACAGGCATCGCTGATGATTAACCTTGCTCCTTGCAAACCACGCTCTTTCAAATGCTGCAGGAAACCGGACCATCCGGCTCTGTCCTCCTTGGCTCCTTCGGCAACTCCCAGTATCTCCCGGTGGCCGCTGTGTGATACTCCAACGGCAACAAGGACAGAAACGTTTCTTACCTCACCAGCCCAGGTGCGCTTAAGCACAATTCCATCGAGATAAACGTATGGATGTTCACCCTTGATCGGACGATTCCGCCACTTTTCGATACGGGCATAGATCTTTTTGTTCAGGTTTGAGACTGTACCAGGGCTGACCTTTGTTCCCCATAGAGCCTGCGTTATATCTTCAACACGACGAACAGAGACACCTGCCAGGTACATCTCGATCATGGCCTCTTCAACGGAGGATTCCCGTCTTCGGTAACGTTCGATAATCGCTGTTTCGAACTTCTGCTGCCGGAGTTTGGGCACTTTTAATTCCACCTCACCGGCTTTAGTGTGCAGGTTTCTCTTGTAATATCCGGCTCGGGTGTCTTTGCGAGCCTCACTGCGTTCATATCTTGAGGCGTTACAGAGGGCATCTGCTTCGGCGTCAAGCATAGCATTGATGGTCTCCTCAACAGTTCCGCGGACGAGTTCTCCAAGATGATCTTGAATCTGAGATTCGTTAATCTCGATGACATTGCTTAATTTCTTTGTATAATCTCTTCTCATGGTGGCCTTTTCCTCTGGTTGATGGTTAACGTTTGGCGACTGCCAATTAACCATGTTGAGGCCACCTCTTCATTCTAAATGTGCGAAAATTATTATACGTTATCGTCCGTTCAGGTATACGTCAGGCCAAAACCTGTAAATGTGTTGACATAGGCAAATCTCATCGACTATTGGGTTTTACTTGCAAGATCCTCAGCAACGCTGCTCACAAAGAGATGGAAGGAAGTTTGTATGAATTTTGGACAGACACTAAGTAGTGCTGATGCTGGCTTTATTTTTTTGGTAAATAATTCGAATATATGCGAAGTTTTTGTTCGTACATGGTGCTAGGTTGAAAAAAAATGGGAGACAGCTTTCTTATATAATGAATATACATAGACGAAAGAATTAAAACTTTTTAAAAAAGGAGCATTGTTATAATACTTTGAGTCCTTGATCGATTCCCAATATTGCATCATTTCATTTTCTGCATCCCTATTATTTATATCTAAATGTGTACTTTCAGCAATATCATTGAAAATCCCTTCTTTGCTTTGAAAAAATGTCTTACCCATACATCTATTGCATTTTTTATAATATTCCAAAATCTGTTTTCGCTGATCAAGGCTAAGTAATCTGTATTTTTGCCTGCTAATATTTTCCTGCTCCTGGTGTGTCAAATTAGAAAAAAAATCCCTTACCGCCTCTAGCTCCCTTTTGTTTCGGGCTTTTTGATTACACAGTCTCATTACTTCAACATATTTATTATCAATCCGTGGGTTCATTCTGATTTCTTTCAGCGTCTCGATGTCATCTATTTGTAAAATATCAGCAAAATCAACACTCACACCGTGAGGCAAACTTTCTTTATCAAAAATTCTCATTATTATATTGTTTTTACCGAAAATTTCTGACCATATTGAAAGGCATTTATGATAATCGTGAAATCCTCCGAGAAAAGGTTTTCCACCATTCTCAGAAATATTGACTGGTACTCCTCCACATTTAACGATTTCATTATACATTGACTCTATGTAATCATCTTGACGACGTATATAGCAGACGATCTTTATCTCATATTTATCTAAATATTTTCTTAATCTACTAAGATGTGCCTGTCCTTCTGCAACTCCTAAACGCACAAATTCTTCAGAACTCAAAACAACAGTATCTCCAGCAAAAGAGTCAATTTCAGAAACAAGTTTTTTTATCAAAACTTCAGGGTCGGCTTTAAGAGAGAAGGAATTTTTGAACCATGGAGGACAATGAAGTCCTGCTTTTACACACATTAAAAGAGGAATGGCACTATGATGTTGCCCTTTGTATCCTCTTCTGCCTGTTTTTGGATAGAGAACGCCTTTTTTTAACAACCTTTTATAATTCTGACTCAATAAAAATTGAATCGAAGTCGAACCAGTTTTAAAATATCCAATATGTAAATATATAGTTTTCTGCATCTATTTTTTGAAAATCGATGGGAAAATTCAGTTTGTTTGAGAATGGGTGTGGTCTATCAGCGCTGTGCGCTCAATAATTCCACCTTGGTGAGCAAATCTTCTAAAAATCATTTTCCAACGTCAGCTGCCCAATCTTTGCAGGCAGCATCTTCGCTCAATTGCTTTTTATAAGTGGTGATCTGATTAGGATGCATTTCAAAATGCTGAGCTAGTTCTGCCAGTGTTTTATCTCCAGGCATCGCTGCTGCCATAGCGACTTTTGCCTTAAATGCTGCTGAGTGTCTCCTTCTCGTTCTTTTTGCCATTTTCTGCGACTTCATTAGAGTCCTATATTGGGTACTATAAGTAGCAGATTTGCAACTTAACAGCTTGTTCAATTTTTGGGAACTACTTCTAATTTGGAATTTATGCTGAATATTTACCGAAACCCAATCTGCACTCCGAAGTGCAGTCCATAGCCCGTAACCTCGAACCTCCTCTGATGGTGGAGTGTGAAGAGGTGGCAGGTGTTCTTGTCGTCTCTGTCCCGGCGAGTCGATTCAAGCCACACAGCTCATCGGGTAAATTCTATCTGCGTGAAGGCGCAACCTGCCAGCAGATGAATCGGGATGAGATCAGGGAGTTTTTCTATCGCGAGGGTCTGGTCTATTTTGATGAGAAGACAAATGACCGCTTTAATTGGCCCTCAGATCTGAACCGAGTCGCCTATGATGAACTGGTCCGGATTTGCGACATCACGCCTGCGCTGGACTCAGAGAGGCTGCTCGAAAATCTGGGCCTGCTCAAACAGCGACGGATGACCTATGCCGGTTCTCTACTCCTTTGTTCTACCTCCTCCTTGGTGGTGCCAGGATCCGCCGTCAACTGCTGCCTGTTTCAAGGCAGGACAACAAGCCGCATCCTCGACCAAAAGGTTTATGACGCAGATTTCCTAAGCAATTATCAGGCGGCGGTCAATTACCTGCTGGCCCATCTCAATACAGCCTACGAAATCGGCTTTGAACGTAAAGAGCGGCTGGAACTGCCGGAAGGCGCCCTCCGCGAGGCCCTGCTTAACGCCATGGGCCACCGGGATTACCTTCTTGCAACAGGGCTGCGATACCGGAAAGAATTCCGTCGGTAAAACAATCAATTTACCTGGTGAAACTTCTGAAACGCCTCGAACTTGAAGGGTTGAAGTTGCGGGAAGACTAAAAACGGAAGTGAAGAATTGCAAAGATGATCACTATTAAAGATGATTTAGGCAGGTGCTCTACTATTCAGAGATGCTCGATAGCGTCAAGAGCCCGAGTTTCATTGCCGTATAATTGATAACGAGTGTTGGAAATGTGATCTCAAGATATGAAGCTGTGTATACTCAGCTTGTTGTAGAAGTTACTTTTAATTGATGGGTAATTGCAGGAAGTATCTGTCTGCCTGTTACAGATGGGGCCTTCGAAAGTGGCGCAGATTCTTCCTTGAATCCACTGGATATACCGAGCATTGATATCATTTTAATGAATTCAAAAGACCGCAATAAACCTCATCAAAAAAAGTCTTGACTTGTAAATCATAGTATTGTAGAAAGACCTTTCTTTATCCACACGAGAGTGGGATGGAGATTATGATCACCTAAAAACAATAACTTAGGTGAGGCGAGATTCGATCCGGTGTAATTCCCTGCATCGCCACCAAGTTTCCAACAGCCCGATCTGGGCTTTTACATATTGGCCCTGTTAACGGAACATTGTTGCAGGGCCCCTCTTTTTTTAAACCCGAACACATTAAGCACCTTGTAGAGAGTGACTTGATGGTTCGGGTTTTCTTTTTTTATCCCTTCGGCACCAGAACACAGATGCTAAGCTTACCCGGCAACTCATTAAAAGTGCTGATCCGGAAAAGGCGGATAGAATGAGAGTAATTCTTTCAAGCCTGCAAATCCTGGACATAAAGAAATAGTTATTCCTCCTTTCGGCGCCCAGCTGATCAGTCGGGCAGCACCAACGGCATACCTTTTACGGCTCCGATGATTCGATCAGGGCAGAGACATCGCTGCCGATGAGACCGGCCCAACATAAGTGTGAGGTATTGAGATATAAGATTGTTGCGACTCTGAGAATTATCATGCAAAAAAAAATATTTCAAGACTAGATAAACACTCTTTCTCTGCAATTACAATGCATTTACAATAACATAATGCTTGCGCATTACGTCATGATTTGGCATGTTGAACTAATTATCTAACAACGGAACGTATTGGTTTGCAGATAGATGCACAGATCGGCCTGGTAACAGTCTGTTCTCGGAATTCACAGGATTCGTTTATAGTTTTGCTTTGGCTCTCGAACGAGAGGTAAATCATTCTTCTTCGTGATAAAGGAGACCACGATGGGAAAAGCAAAGATAGTTTTGTGTTTCGTATGTGCCCTGTTCCTGGCTTGTTGTAATGCCTTCACGGCGAAAGCAGGACATCCCTTAACTTTCATGGACACAGGTAATTCCCTTTCATCTGGTTTCCCTGGACATGGACAAAAATTCGGTGAACCCGACAAGACGATTCAAATGGAGTCGAAACGCCATGTGATCGGTTTTGCAAAAGATCGAATGTATATTGCAGGAAATGGGTAGGTATTGACGGAAATTTACCAGGGAACGACTGGAGCGGATCCCCGACGAGAAAATAGTGAAGTAGTGGAGTATCGAAATCTCTGGCCTGGTGTCGACCTTCGGTTTGAAACAAAAGATTCTGAAATCATGGAAAGCCTGTACCGTATCCAAGCGGGAACGGATCCACGTGCTATTCGTTTCAGGTATGATAGAGTCGCTAGCGTTACTGAAAAAGGTGTGCTCCAACTCTCGGATTTTGGCGAAAAGGGAATGTTTACCCTCAGCCCACCAATAGCGTGGCAGGAGCATGAGGAAGAAAAGCGACCGGTAGACGTCCGGTTTGCAATGCACAAAGACGGCAGTCTGGGGTTCGAGGTCGGCAAATATGATTCTACCCGGCCATTGCTGATAGATCCGGTTTATGAGTGGCATCTGTTCCTGGGATCGAGCGATACAGATAGCGGCCAAGATGTGGCGGTCGACAGTGACGGCAATATCTATGTCGCTGGATACAGTAATGATTCCTGGATTTTTGCGCCTTGGGGCGGATTTGGGAGGACGCCTCTCCATAGCCATAGTGGTGGTTCTGATCTCATGGTTGTCAAGTTTAACAGCGCCGGCAAGTATTTGTGGCATACTTTTTACGGCTCTCCAGGTGATGATTCCGGCACTGAAATCCAGGTAGGTGCCGACGGCGGTATCTATGTTTTAGGCTCCAGTGGAGCCTCCTGGGATGGCCCGTTGGGATGGTTATTTGACAGCAGCCCTATCAATTCGTTCAGAGGCGGTCCCAAAGATGGTTTCTTGCTCAAGTTGGACAGTGACGGCAACTACAAATGGCATACCTTCTTCGGTGGACCGGGTGATGACAGTGGCAGGAGCCTGGCCCTGAGCGACGACTCTTTCTTTATAACGGGAAGCAGTAGCGCGGATTGGGGCGGACTGGCGGCCCCCCTCAACAGCTATACCGGTTTGCTGGACATCTTCGTGCTCAAACTCGACGCCAATGGCCATGATGTCTGGCACACCTTTTACGGGAAGGGTGACTCTCCTGGTTGCTCTTCGGCCCAGGATGGTGGGTTTGATATCCAGGTGGATAGCAATGGTGATCCTATTGTTCTTGGCGAGAGCTATTGCACCTGGAGCGGGCCAGCCGGTCAGAGCCCTTTGCATGCCTTGAGCACATTTTATGACATGCTGGTACTCAAGTTGAACAGTAACGGTACTTATCAGTGGCATACCTTTTATGGTTCTGAGTCCATCGATCCTGCCTATGGCGGCCTGGTGCTGGGCAAGGATGACGATATTTACTTCACCGGGCGCAGCGATAACAGCTGGAACGGACCCGGAGCAATTCCGCCGCTCAACACCTACACCGGCAATTATGATACCGTAGCCGTCAAGCTGACCAGCGAAGGAACCTATCGTTGGCACACTTTTTATGGTTCAGCCGACTTTGAGCAAAGTCTTGGCATTGCCATCGACGAAAGGGAAACGCTCTATCTTACCGGACAAAGCGCTTCAGGGTGGCTCGGGCCTGGCGGTATCCAACCGGCACTGACTCATGGAGGACAGGTATCGAATGATATTTATCTGCTGATACTGAACGGGAACGGCGGTTACATCTCACACGGCTTCTTCGGATCTACGTTTGATCTCGGAGTAAATGTGACGACTGGTCGGAGCGGGGAAATCTTCATTACCGGTAAAAGTGATGCTCCATGGCTGGGGCCAGAGGGTGAGCAGCCTCTCTATCCTTATACGAATACGAGCGGATCAGGGGTTGGTGATTTTTTCGTGCTTCGACTTACTCATGACGGTGTGTTTCCATGGCCACTCTTCCTACCTGCCATTCAGGGTGGAATTATTCATGACCAGTAGGGGACCCCGGAACAGACCAGAAGCAAGAGTAACTATCTGTGTGAGGCAAGAAAACGACAGCAAAAAGACGACAATTTGCCGTTAAATTCAGGCTATTCTGGCTCGTTTTCAGCTGATTTGGTTGGTTTTCCTGGATAAGAATGGTATCTTTAGTTCAGGAAACGTATTCAACTATCAAATAATCGATGAGAATCAGCCGAAGGCCGACACCATGAAACTGGCTGAGTCTCATTTATAATCAGCAAAGAATTAAAATGAGTGATATACCGGAAACTCCCAAGCCTGTTGTCCCTATAGTCTCGTCCGAGCATCTCACTTCGCCGGATAGCTGGCACCTCAGTGAGTTTGAATACGGCATGATCATTGCCTACAATGCCTTTTCCCGTTGGATGATACGCTGCATGAACGCCGCAGGCTATAGAGATTTCAGCCCCCTCGATGTTCTTGTTCTCCATAATGTCAATCATCGCAGCAAAGAAAAGAGGCTTGTCGATATCTGCTTTGTCCTGCATATTGAAGACCACCATACGGTCAACTATTCATTGAAAAAATTGGTGAAGCTCGATCTGGTTCACAAAGAGAAGCGGGGTAAGGAAATATTTTATTCCACCACCACGGAAGGCTCTGAAGCCTGTAGAATATACCGGGAGATCCGCGAGCGCTGTCTTACTTCGGTCTACAGAAATCTGGAGCAGGACGGCGGCGAGGTGAGCGAAACAGCATCCCTGCTACGTCTTCTCTCCGGCCTTTATGACCAGGCCTCCAGGGCTGCCGCCTCGCTGTAGATTGCCTTCAGTTTCCTCCTGCCCCAATCTCCACTCAGGCTGGAACCTGTCGAAATTGGGACATTAAATCAGCCTCTCAGCAATCAGCCTCCCATCATATTGGGAAGCACGGTGACGATGGAGGGGAACGCCACGATGAGGATCAGGGCGACCATCAGCAGGAGAAAGAAGGGAATGGCAGCATAGGCCACCTTGAGAATATTCAGCCCGGTCAAACCCTGAATGACGAAGAGGTTGAAGCCGACGGGCGGGGTTATCTGAGACATCTCCACCACGATGACAATAAAAATACCGAACCATAGCGGGTCGATTCCAGCCTGCTCCACCATAGGCATGATCACCGACGTGGTAAGAACCACAACCGATATACCATCGAGAAAACAGCCGAGTATGATGAAAAAGACGGTCAACGCACCAAGAAGAGCATAGGGCGAAAGACCGAGTGTGGCAATCCAGACGGCAAGCATTTTGGGGATGCCGGTAAATCCCATGGCAACCGTAAGAAAAGCTGCACCCGCCAGAATGAAGGCGATCATGCACGAGGTTTTGGTGGCTCCCATCAATCCATCGAAAAAGGTTCGCATGTTCAACGTCCCCGTATATTTGGAAAGAAGGAGGGACAGAGCCACACCGACGGCGGCTGCGTCGGTAGGTGAAGCAATACCGGAGTAAATCGAACCTATAACTCCGGCAATCAGCAGGACTACCGGAATGAGGCGTCGTGAACGTTTGATTTTTTCGGCAAATGAAAGCGATGTCTCGCCGGGTGGGATCTTTTCCGGATTGGCAAGCGACCAGATTACGACATAACCGACAAACAACCCGACAAGCAGGAGCCCCGGGAGCAGGCCGCCGATAAAAAGTCTGGCGATGGATTGCTCGGTGGCCACCCCGTAGACGATCAGGATAATGGATGGCGGAATCAACAGGCCGAGGGTGGCTGATCCGGCCAGGGTACCTATCAGCATGTGTTCCGGATACTTGCGTTTGGAAAGTTCCGGGATCGACATTTTGCCGATGGTAGCGGCGGTTGCCGCCGATGATCCCGACACCGCGGCAAATATGGCGCAGCCCAGGATATTGACATGAAGCAGCCTGCCCGGAAGATGGGTAAGCCAGGGAGAGAGCCCGGAAAACATGTCCTCGGAGAGCCGTGAGCGGAAAAGGATCTCGCCCATCCAGATAAAGAGGGGTAATGCTGCCAGCGACCAGGAATTGCTCGCTCCCCAGACTGTTGTGGCAAGAACATCCCCCAACGGTGCTTCGGTAAAAACCAACATGCCGACCATGCCGACACTCAACAGTGAAAAAGCAACCCAGATCCCGCTGCCCAGCAAAGCAAAAAGGATGAGCAGCAAAAAAAGGGTCAGAGCTACTTCAGACATGCATATCTCCGGAAAAGTTATGAGGTGGGATCATCATCGTCAAGAAGCCTTTCGCCGGCTCCCGCATAGCTGGGCTTGCCGCCCCTTAAAGTAGCAAGAAGTTCATCGATGAGGGCGATTGTCAATATTGCCAGCCCCAGAGACATGGCTGATTGAGGAATCCATAGGGGTACGGCAACCATGCCGGGGGAGAGATCGTGGTAGGTATATGATTCACGGGTGAGCGAAATGGTGTACCAGGTGAAATAGGCAGAGACCGGTGTCGTCAGGAGCAGGCACCAGATTTCAAAGATATGGCGCATCTTTCTGTCGAGCTGAGCGATAACAAGACTGACCCGGATATGGCCGCCCTGGCGCAGGGTATGGGCAAGGGCCAGAAAGGATGCCGCAGCAAGAAAAAATCCGGTGAAATCAGCATAGGAAGGGATAGTTAAGCCGACAGCCTTTCCTGTCATCAAACCGCTCAGGCGGTCAATGAGGTTCAGACCCACCTGACACAGCACAAGAAGAAAAATGGCGGCAATAAACGCCCCGGCAAGCCATCCACTCCATAAATACAGTCTGTTGAGGTTTCTGCGCAGCAGGCTCTCCTTAACTTCCCACATACTTTCTCCGCTGAACTAAGGGGCTTCCCAGGGAAGCCCCTGGATTTATCTTATTTTTGGAAAGCCTCGAGAAGAATCTCGCCTTCGGGACCCGCCTCTTTCTTCCAGTCCTCCAGCATCTTATCACCGACTTCATGAAGTCCCTGCATCAGCTCATCGCTAGGGGTGACGATGATAACTCCGTTTTCCTCGAGAATAGCCGTTTTGGCTTCGGTTTCCTCCTTGCTCATTTCCCAGCCACGCTTCTCGGCATTGGCCGCGGCTGTCAGAACTGCCTTCTGATCCTCATCGCTCAGTTTGCGGAAGGCTTTTTTGTTGACGAAAACGATGTTTTTCGGAAGCCAGGCCTGGATATCGGTATAATAGGTGACGAAGTCCCAGGCATTGGAATTGGCGCCGGTTGAGGGTGAGGTGATCATCGCCTCGACTCTACCGGTGGCAAAAGCCTGAGGGATATCAGGTACCTCTACTTGCGTTGGAGCTGCACCGACCAGATTTGCAAATTTTTCCAGAGTAGCGTTATAGGCTCTGAACTTGATGCCTTTGAGATCATCGACGCTCTCAATCTTTTTCTTTGTATAGAGTCCCTGAGGTGGCCAGGCCACGGAAAAAAGCGGCATCAGTCCCTGTTTGTCGAGCAGTGTTTCAACTACGCCTTTCTGGGCATCCCACAGCTTCTGGGCCTGGTCGTAATTGGTGGCAAGAAAGGGCTGGGAATCGGCTCCGAAAACGGCATGTTCATTGGAGAGCAGTGAGACGAAAACTTCTCCGATAGGAACTTGACCGCCACGAACCGCATTTTTAATTTCAGGATGCTTGAAAAGAGATCCCGCGGAATGTACCTTGATCTTGAGATTGCCTGAGGTTAGCTCATCAACCTCTTCGGTAAACTGAATAATGTTCTGGGTATGAAAGGTTTTGTCGGGATAGGGAGTAGGCATATCCCAGGTTGCTGCGGAGCTCAATGTCGCCAGACTGCAGATTCCCACCAAACTGGTGAATGTAAGAAAAAATTTGCGTCCAATAGATTTCATTTTGTTCTCCTTTTCTGAATTCAATTGTTGCTCAGGCGGATAGCCGCCTATCTTGAGACCCTTCGAATAGTATTCCTCCCTTAAAAATCTATAGAAATTTCCGTAATGAGATGTTCGCTGTAATTGTTTGTTATATTCCTCGACGGATAATGATATAGTGATATTATCGTAATGAATTACAAACCAATTTACAAATTATTACTTCCACCTGGGCGATTAAATCGCTCTGAACAACCGATGGGAGTTGACATATTCATTATTCCTCGACATATTGTCATATTATTGACAATATGTCGATAAAAAATTAACATGATTGCTTTGATAGAGTTTCAGATTTTGTGAAGTGAGAGTAACTACGATCGCTTTTTTCGGGATCACCAATAGTAACAACTCGACTTTAACCAGGAGTCAGGCAGATGAGCAAATGGCAGGTCTGGATAGACCGTGGCGGTACCTTTACCGATGTAGTGGCAAAAAGACCGGACGGCAGTCTGGTGACACATAAGCTGCTTTCGGAAAATCCGGAACATTATAGCGACGCGGCAGTTCAGGGGATTCGCGAACTGATGGGACTGCGCCGGGATGAAGCCATCCCTGAAGATCTGATAGAGAGTGTGAAAATGGGCACCACTGTGGCCACAAACGCTCTGCTGGAGAGGAAGGGCGACCGTACCCTCTTCGTGACCACCAAGGGGTTCGGCGATGCCCTGAGGATCGGCTATCAAACCCGGCCGAAACTGTTTGAGCGTCATATAGTTCTGCCGGAGTTGCTGTACGAGGAGGTTGTCGAGGTTCAGGAACGTCTGGATGCAGCCGGAAAGGAACTTATCCCTGTAGATCTCGACGCTGCACGAAAAGATATGAAAAAGGCCTATGAGAAGGGTATCCGTTCGGTGGCTATCGCCTTCATGCATGGTTACCGCAATCCGCTCCATGAGCAGCAGGTGGCCGCCATCGCCAAAGAAACAGGCTTCACCCGGATATCAATCAGCAGCGAAGTAAGTCCCTTGATGAAGTTGATTTCGCGGGGAGACACCACAGTTGTCGATGCCTATCTCTCGCCCATTCTCAGGCGTTATGTCGAACAGGTGGCGGCTCAGCTTGGAGAGGGGCCACGGCTCATGTTCATGCAGTCAAACGGAGGGCTCACCGACGCCAAGATGTTCCAGGGCAAGGACGCCATCCTTTCAGGACCGGCAGGTGGAGTAGTGGGCATGGTGAGGACTGCCTCGATGAGCGGTTATGGCAAAATAATCGGCTTTGATATGGGCGGCACCTCCACCGATGTCGCGCACTACAATGGTGAATTCGAACGGAGCTTCGAGACTATGGTTGCCGGTGTACGCATGCGGGCGCCGATGATGCATATCCATACCGTTGCCGCAGGCGGAGGCTCTATTCTCCATTTTGATGGCTCCCGCTATCGGGTGGGACCGGATTCGGCAGGGGCCAATCCGGGGCCTGCCTGCTATCTGCGGGGAGGCCCGCTGACGGTTACGGACTGCAACGTGATGCTCGGCAAAATCCAGCCGCATCATTTTCCCAGTGTCTTCGGGCCGAAGGCAGACCAGCCGCTTGACGTCGAGGTGGTGCATAAACGCTTTGCCGAACTGGCTGAGAATATCAGCAAGGCCACCGGCAAGCCGCTGCAGTCTCCGCAGAAAGTTGCGGAAGGGTTCCTCACAATCGCGGTGGAGAATATGGCAAACGCCATCAAGCAGATTTCTGTGCAGCGGGGCTATGACGTCACCGAGTATACACTCAACTGCTTCGGCGGCGCAGGTGGCCAGCATGCCTGCCCGGTGGCCGATGCCCTGGGTATGAAGAGGGTGTTCCTCCATCCCTTTGCCGGAGTACTTTCCGCCTACGGCATGGGTCTTGCCGATGTCCGCGCCATGCGGGAGGTTCAGGTGGAAAAGAATTTTGACGCAGATGCGGCCGCAGTCGTCCGCCGTATGGCCGAACCACTGGAAAAGGAGGTGCGGGATGAGGTTGCCAGGCAGGGAGTCAGCGAGGATGTAATCAAGGTTGAAGTCAAGGTTCACCTGCGCTATGAAGCCACCGATACCTCGCTTCTGGTTGACGAAGCCTCGGTGGAGGAGATGCAGGCAAGCTTCGAGGCCGCGCATAAGCAGCAGTTCGGCTTTGTCGCCCGCGAGCGGGGGCTGGTGATCGAGGCGGTGTCGGTTGAAGGAATCGGAGTCAATGAACCCTTGATCGATCCCGAAAGCGATGTGTCTGACTGCTCCGAACCTGTTGCCGCAGACCACGTCCTGATGTATAGCGGTGCAAAAATGGAAGATGTACCACTCTATAAACGGGAGAAACTCCTGGTCGGCCAGTTGCTCAAGGGCCCTGCCATCATCAGCGAAAGCACCGGCACCGTTATTGTCGAGGAGGGCTGGCAGGCGCAGCTCAATTCGCGAAGCCACCTGATTCTGACGCGCTATAAGGAACGCCCCAAGGCCATGGCCCTCGGCACCGAGGTCGATCCGGTGATGCTTGAGGTATTTAATAATCTTTTCATGTCCATCGCCGAGCAGATGGGCGCGACCCTTGCCAAGACCTCGTATTCCGTCAATATCAAGGAACGCCTGGATTTCTCCTGCGCCGTTTTTGACGCTGAAGGGCAGTTGGTGGCCAATGCTCCCCATGTGCCCGTGCATCTTGGCTCGATGGGCGAGTCGGTGAAAACCATCATCCGCGAAAACCAGGGCACCATGAAGCCCGGTAATGTCTACATGCTCAATGCTCCCTATAATGGAGGCACACACCTGCCTGACGTTACAGTGATCACCCCTGTATTTGACGAGCAGGGCAGATCAGTGCTTTTCTATGTAGGTGCCCGCGGCCATCACGCCGATATCGGCGGCAAGACGCCCGGATCGTCCCCTCCTGATTCAACCCATATTGACGATGAAGGTGTGCTGATCGATAATTTTCTGCTGGTGGAGGAGGGCGAGTTTCGGGAGAAAGAGACCCGTGCCCTGCTGGCCTCGGGGAAATATCCCTGCCGTAATATTGATCAGAATGCCGCCGACCTGGCAGCCCAGATCGCTGCCAATGAGACTGGTCTGCACGAACTGCTCAAGATGATTGATCATTTCGGACTCGATGTTGTTCAGGCATATATGGGGCATGTGCAGGATAACGCCGAGGAATCGGTGCGCAGCGTGCTCGATGTGCTCAAGGATGGTGAATTCGTCTATCACATGGACGGCGGCAATGTCATCAAGGTTAAAATCACGGTTGACAAAAAGGCGCGCCAGGCGAGCATTGACTTCAGCGGCACATCTCCGCAGAACAGCGGCAATTACAATGCCCCGACGGCCGTCTGCAAGGCTGCCGTGCTGTATGTCTTCAGGACCCTGGTCAACGATCAGATACCTTTGAATGAAGGTTGTCTCAAGCCGCTCACCATCACCATTCCCCCACGGACCATGATCAGTCCTGAGTATCCGGCTGCCGTGATCTCCGGGAATACCGAGGTATCCCAGATGATAACCGACTGTCTTTTCGGGGCACTGGGAGTATTGGCTTCGTCTCAGGGAACCATGAATAATTTTGTCTACGGCAATGATGTCTACCAGAACTATGAAACGATCTGCGGCGGGACCGGAGCAGGGCAGGATCATCACGGCACCAGTGCTGTCCATTCACACATGACCAACACCAGAATGACCGATCCGGAGGTGGTGGAATGGCGTTTTCCGGTGCGGCTCGAATCCTTCAGCATCCGTCATGGTTCAGGCGGCAATGGTAAATTTCACGGCGGTGACGGCGTAGTGCGGCAAATACGTTTTCTCGAACCGATGACGGCGACGGTCCTTTCATCTCACCGGGAAACTGAGCCCTACGGACTTTGCGGAGGTTGTGCCGGCAAATGCGGGGAGAACAGCGTGATCAGAAAAGACGGCAGCATCGTCAGGGTCAAGGGCAATGATCAGGTGGAGATGCAGCCGGGTGATATTTTTCGTATCGAGACCCCGGGCGGAGGTGGTTTCGGCAAACCGCCGCAGGGGTGCTGACCTTGGTTTGCAAAAGATCGAAAGAAGAGTAAAAAAGGTTTAGTTTCGTTCTCATTTAGGGTAGAAAATGATGGCGTCGCAAAAAAAGTTCGACTTGGGACGTTTCGGGTCGGAATCAATTCCGGCCTCTGCGACTGCATTGGTTCTGTGCAGAACGAATGCAGAGGAGAGTTTTCAGGAAACTGCCAATAAAGGAAGATCTTCTTTTCACTTACGAGCCTGTCATGCATTTTCTCGATGTTCGCGACTCCCGCTACCTCTCTGTACGGGAAGAAACCTCTTTTCTCAGTAAGGTTGCTCCATCTCTTGTTTTTTATCCCCAATTAATCAGCGTGGTCTACCAGGCGGCCGCAAAAGCAAAAAACGGCAGCTATTCAGAAAACGACTGGGCCCTTGACAGCCTGCGGGTGCTGAGGCTTTTGGAGAAAGCGGGATTGCAGTTCAGTATCTCCGGTCTGCAAAATCTGGAGAAGTTGGACGGACCGTGTGTTTTTATCGGCAATCATATGTCGATCATGGAGACGCTGATCCTGCCGGTGATTATCGTTCCGTATACCAAGGTCACCTTTGTGGTGAAGGAGAGCCTGCTGGACTATCCTGTGTTCAAGTATGTGATGCGCTCACGAAATCCAGTGGCGGTAACCAGGACGAATCCGCGTCAGGACCTCAAGAAGGTAATGTCCGAAGGGGTTGACCGGCTGCAAAACGGTATTTCCGTGATTGTCTTTCCCCAGACCACGCGTTCCACCACTTTTGATCCACTTCAATTCGGCAGCATTGGTACCAAGCTGGCAGGAAGGGCGGATGTGCCCATCATCCCAATGGCCCTGAAGACCGACGCCTGGCGCAACGGCAAATTTACCAAGGATCTGGGTAAGCTTTGTCCGGAAATTCCGGTAAAAACAGCTTTTGGCGAACCGTTACGGGTCAGTGGTAAAGGTGCTGAGCAGCACCAGCAGGTGGCGGATTTCATCCAGAGCAAACTGCAGGAGTGGAAATAAAAAAGCGAAACTTGCGTTCCGCTTTTTTAGTTTCTCGGTATTTCTGTTGGAACCAAAGAAGATCAGTCGAGATCGTCGAGATCGTCATCCTCGATATCATCGTCGTCATCCATGTATTCTTCTGTTTCTTCCTCTTCTTCTACGGTGTCTTCGTCTTCATCTTCATCGTCACTTTTTTCGCCTTCCTCAGCTTGCTCTCTGGCAGCATTCTCCGCGATATCATCCTGTTCCTGCTGCAGGCGGACAGCCTTGGGGATTTTGCTTTCAGGAAGTATAATTTCGGTGATTTTTTCTATCTCACTCTCAATATCCGGATCTGTCTGACAGATTTCGCAGGTAGAGACATGATTTTTAAGGAATTGGACCATCCTGGCGGGAGCCATGGTCTCATCCCTTACGTGGATGTACCATTTTTTTGTTAAACCAACGAGCCTTTCACACTTCATAGCAACTATTTTTCGAATACTTAAAGGTTTGTCGTAATGCTGTAAAAAATAAACATAACGGCAGATAATACCCGCTAAATTATTCTTTGTGAATAACGAATTCGATATTATAGTAAAAAGTTGTTTTCAAGGTCAATAGCGAATAGTATAGTCTCCTCCGAATGTCACTCGGAAGTGGATAGGGCACTGGTGGCTCTCCCGGACTTCAAATCCGGTGTGGCGGGTTAATAGCCTGTCAGGTGGGTTCGATTCCCATGCACTTCCGCCATTTTATTTCTCATTCCTTCCTCTTGTAATTGTATAGTCGTATCCCGGGACTGTCCCGGAATAATGAGGTTGAATGGTGTGTTATAAAGATTGAGTCGCGATAAAACTATAGATAGAAGAAATTTTAAGCTATTACATTATTTTACATTCAAGGGATGGATCTCTGTATAGCTATTTGAGGTTCGACACTTTAATTGAAAGTAGGCCGATGCCCTCATTTTTATCTAGTCGATGTACAGAGGAACCTTTGCATGGCGCAACTATTTTTACGATAATAGTGCCTGTGAATATATTAAAAATCAAGTGGGCTCCTTGCTTCTTTCTTCGTCATACTTTTCACCGTATGAGTATAAATCATGGTTGTCCTTACATCTGAGTGGCCCATCAACTCCTGAATGGTTCGAATATCATAATTTGCCTGCAGAAGGTGACTGGCAAAGGAATGGCGAAAAGTGTGTGAAGTAACCCGCTTGGGAATCTTGGCTTTCTTTACGGCAGTCCTTAGAGCTTTTTGCAAAAGTGACTCGTGTACATGGTAGCGCCTTAGTTCATTGTTATTTTCAACAACTGTGAGTTGTTTTGCCGGAAAAAACCACTGCCATACCAGTTCCCGTGCTGCATTTTTGTATTTGACTTCCAGCTGGTTTGGAA